>CAYJOA010000193.1:5361-7381 GCA_964371495.1 uncultured Rubrivivax sp. | reverse complement strand
GACACCCACAGCTGCGTGGCGGCGTAGTAGCGGCGGCGGTCGACGATGTCGGCCAGGGCGCCGCTGGGCAGGCCGAGCAGGAACACCGGCAGGGTGCTGGCGGTCTGCACCAGCGCCACCATCACCGGGCTGGTGGTGAGCGTGGTCATCAGCCAGGCCGCGGCGACGTCGTTCATCCACATCGTCATGTTGGCCGCCAGCCAGGCGAACCACAGGCCCCGGAAGACGGAGCCCTGCAGCGGCGACAGGGCGGCAGGCAGCGGCATCGCTCAGACCCCGTGAACGACGCCAAGCAGGCGGGTGGCGGCGGCGCAGCGCGCAGCGTCCGACACGGCCGCCGGGGGCGCCCTCAATCGACGTCCTGGAAGGCGACCTCGCGCTTGCTCCTGATCGTCGGCAGCGTGACCACCAAGATCATCAGGAAGGCCGCCACCAGCAGCCCCGCCGACAGCGGGCGCGTCATGAAGGTGCTCCAGTCGCCGCGCGACAGCAGCAGCGCGCGGCGCAGGTTCTCTTCCATCATCGGCCCGAGGATGAAACCCAGCAGCAGCGGCGCCGGCTCGCAGCCGAGCTTGTAGAAGAAGTAGCCGACGATACCGAAGCCGGCAGCGACGAAGACATCGAAGTTGTTGTTGTTCAGCGTGTACAGGCCGATGCCGCAGAAGCAGACGATGGCCGGGAACAGGAAGCGGTAGGGCACCGTCAGCAGCTTGATCCAGATGCCGATCAGCGGCAGGTTCAGGATGATCAGCATCGCGTTGCCGATCCACATGCTGGCGATCAGGCCCCAGAACAGGTCGGGGTTGCTCGTCATCACCTGCGGGCCGGGCTGGATGCCCTTGATGGTCATCGCGCCGACCATCAGCGCCATCACCGCGTTGGGCGGGATGCCCAGCGTGAGCATGGGGATGAAGCTGGTCTGCGCGCCGGCGTTGTTGGCGCTCTCGGGGCCGGCCACGCCACGGATGTTGCCCTGGCCGAAAGGCACCTCGTCGGCACGGCCGCGGCTCTTCTTTTCCAGCGTGTAGGCCGCGAACGAGGCCAGCAGGGCACCCCCGCCCGGCAGGATGCCGAGGACCGAGCCCAGCGCCGTGCCGCGCAGCACCGCCGGCCAGGCGTCGTGGAAGTCCTGCCGCGTCGGCCACAGGCCCTTCACGTCCTTCGTGAAGACCTCGCGGTGCTCGGCCGGGCGGCCGAGGTTGGCAATGATCTCGCCGAAGCCGAACACGCCCATCGCGATGGCCACGAAGCCGATGCCGTCGGTGAGCTCGGGGATGTCGAAGCTGTAGCGCGGCACGCCGGAGATGACGTCGGTGTTGATCTGCCCGAGCAGCAGGCCGAGCAGGATCATCGCGATGGCCTTGATCAGCGAGCCCGAGGCCAGCACGACGGCGCCGATGAGACCCAGCACCATGAGCGAGAAGTACTCGGCGGGGCCGAACTTGAAGGCCACTTCGGTGAGCGGCGGCGCGAAGGCGGCGATGATCAGCGTGCCCACGCAGCCGGCGAAGAAGGAGCCCAGGCCGGCGGCGGCCAGCGCCGCGCCGGCGCGGCCCTTGCGCGCCATCTGGTAGCCGTCGATGGCGGTGACGACCGAGCTCGACTCACCCGGCACGTTGATCAGGATCGCCGTCGTCGAGCCGCCGTACTGCGCGCCGTAGTAGATGCCGGCCAGCATGATCAGCGCCGGCGTGGCGTCCAGGGCATAGATGCTGGGCAGCAGCATGGCGATGGTGGCCACCGGGCCCAGGCCCGGCAGCACGCCGATCAGCGTGCCGAGCAGCGCGCCGCCGAAGGCGTAGGCGACGTTCTGCAGCGTGAAGGCGACCGAGAAGCCCAGCGCCAGGTTGTTCATCAGCTCGTTCATGTCGTCACGAGCTCAGTTGAGGAACGTCGGCAGGAGCGGAATCGTCAGGTGCAGGCCCCAGATGAAGATGAACCAGCTGAACGCGGTGAGCAGGGCGGCGTTGGCGATCGCCTCGCCCCAGTGGAACTCGTCGCCGGCCAGCGCGGTGGTCAG
>CAYJOA010000193.1:1802-5261 GCA_964371495.1 uncultured Rubrivivax sp. | reverse complement strand
GGTGGCGCCCCACGCGAAGCCCACGCCGACGGCCAGGAACATGAGGCCGGACCAGAAGTCCTTCTCGCTCTTGATCTTCACTCGCTTGTCTCCTCCAGCGCCTGGGCGCGAACGGATTCTAGGGAGCGGCCCCTCGGGGCCGGCTGTGGTTTCCACGTAAGGCCGGGCTGGCACGGCCACCGTCGGTACCGGCGCAGCGGCACTTCTCAAGGCGGGCGCTGGGGCCCGGTGTAGGGCCGCACCATGCGCAGCCACTTCAGCGCCGGCAGGCCCAGCGCCCCCCAGCGGGCTTCGATGACGGCGGCGCGCGCGGCCAGCTCCTCGCGCCCGGGCACGATCACGCCGCGCCCGGCCACCACCACCGTGTTGCCTTCGCGCGTGGGCCGCAGGCTCCACACCTGGTCGGCGCCGAAGGCCGCGGCGATGCGCGCCAGGCTGTCGGCGAAGCTGGCGTGGCGGCCGAACAGGTTGACGCTCATCACGCCGCCGTCCTCCAGCACGGCGCGGCAGGCGGCGTAGAAGGGTTCGTCGTCGAGCACCGGCGCGGCGGCATCCTGGTCGTACAGGTCCACGTGCAGCAGGCGCACGCTCGCCGGCGCGGCCTGCCGCAGCCAGTCGGCGGCGTCGCCACGCACGACCTCGGCCTGGCTCGGCAGCTGGAACCAGGCGCCGTTGACGGCAATCACCTGCGGGTTGATCTCGACCACCGTCGTGGCCATGCGCAGCTGGCGCGCCGTGAAACGCGTGATGGCGCCGGCGCCCAGCCCCAGCTGCACCGCGTGGCCTGCACCCAGGCTGTCGCCGGGCAGCCACAGCAGGCTGGCGAGCATGCGCTGCACATAGTCCAGCACCACCTGCTGCGGCTTGCCGATGCGCATCGCGCCCTGCACCCAGATCGACCCCAGGTGCAGGTAACGCACGCCGTCGAGCTCGGACACGGTGACCGGCGGCAACGAAACGGCGCGCCGGGCCACGGTCACAGCCCCGCGGCCTGGAACGCTGCGCGCCAGGCCTGCAGCTTGCGCTCGAAGGACCAGCTGGCGTTGGCCGGGCTGCTCGACGGCAGGCGCAGCACCGGCAGGCCGAGGGCGCGGATGTGCCGCATGGCGCGCGCCGATTCGCCGCCGTTGTGCGCCACCAGCTGCAGCCGCGGCGCGCGCCGGCGCAGGCTGGCCAGGTCGTTGAGCTCGGCGTCCTCGATGGCCTGGTCCAGGCTGCCCGCGCGGCGGCAGCTGGCGTACACGTCCCACAGCCCGAGGCCGCGGCGGCGCAGTTCGGCCAGCCGCCGGCGGTAGGGCAGCGCCGTCAGGTCGAGGCCCCAGATCGCCGACAGCAGCGGCCAGAAGTGGTTGCGCGGGTGGCCGTAGTACTGCTGCGCCTGCAGCGAGGCGACACCCGGAAAACTGCCCAGGATGACCAGGCGGGCATGGCGCGAAATCACCGGCGGCAGGCCGTGCAGCCGTTCAGTCATGGCCGAGCCGACGCGGCTGCGTCAGCGCTGCCAGCCGTGGCAGCGCGGCGAACGCGTTGGCCGCCGTGCAACGCGCGGTGTCCTGCAGGCTCCAGCCGCGCAGTTGGGCGAGCACGGCGCCGATGCGCGGCAGCTCGGCCGGCTCGTTGCGGCTGACCGCGCCGGCAGCGCGCTCGGCAGCCGTGCGGTAGAGCCACTGCGGCGGGATGTCGGGGGCGTCGGTCTCCAGCACCAGCGCGGTGGGCGGCAGTCCGGCGGCCAGGGCGCGGATCTGCAGCGCGCGCTCGAAGGTCATGGCGCCGCCGAAACCCAGGCCGAAGCCGCGCGCCAGGAACTGCCGCGCCTGCACTTCGCTGCCGTTGAAGGCGTGGGCGATACCGCCGGCGACGTCGATGCGGCGCAGCCCCTGCAGCAGGCTGTCGGCCGAGCGGCGCACGTGCAGGATCACCGGCAGCGCCGCGTCGCGGGCGATCTTAAGTTGCGCCAGGTAGTAGCGCTGCTGGCGCTGCAGGTCCAGCCCCGGCACGAAGTGGTCGAGGCCGATCTCACCCACCGCCACCAGCCGCGGGTCGTCGCGCTGGGCCTGCAGCGCGGCGCGCAGGCGCTCCAGGTCGGCGTCGTCGGCGCGGTCGACGAACAGGGGGTGGATGCCCAGCGCGTAGGCCGCGTCGAAGGCGTGCGCGAGCGCGCGCACACGTTCGAAGTCGGCGGCCTGCACGGCGGGCAGCACCAGCTGCGCCACGCCGGCGGCACGCGCGCGCCGCACCACGGCGTCGCAGTCGGCGGCGAACTCCGGCGCGTCCAGGTGGCAGTGCGTGTCGATCCACATGACCCGATGATGGCGCAGGTTCGGCCGCGTCACGATGCAGCGCCCTGCGCAACGTGATACTGTCGATTCCGATCCCTGCCCCAGCCATGAACAAGGCCCCGCTCCACAGCCGCTCGCCGCGCCGCCAGCCCGTGCCCGCAAAGGGACAGGCCGAGCCTGCGGCCGCCGCGCAGCCGCAGGCTCCTGCGGCTGCGGCCGCTGTCGAGGCTGGCGCAGCGCCACGCGGCCGGCGCCGGTTCACGCGCCACGCCGGCCCGACGTGGGCCGTCGCCGGAGCCCTGCTGGCCGCGCTGGCCCTGCTCGGTGCGCAGCGCCTGGCGCCCGGCCCGCACCCGATCACCCAGGAAGACATCGACAACGCGGTGCGGCTGTCGCTGGAAAAGGAGCCGCTGCCGTCGGCCGCCGCCCGGGCCTACGACGCCATCCTGCCTTCGGTGGTGCGCGTGGTCGGTCTGATGGACGAGAAGGACGACGGCGAGGACAAGGCCGAACAGCGCGCCATGGAGCGCAGCCTGGGCACCGGCGTGGTGATCGTCGACGACGGCACGATCCTGACCAACCTGCACGTGGTGTGGGGCGCGAAGAAGGTGCGCGTGCGCTTCGCCAACGGCCAGGAGAGCGAGGCGACGATGATCGGCGCCCAGCCCGAGAACGACCTCGCCGTGCTGCGTGCCAGCACGCTGCCCGACGACCTGCCCGCCGCCACCATGCGTTCCACCGCCGACCTGCGCCCCGGCGACCATGTCGTCGCCGTGGGCCACCCCTTCGGCATCGGCCCTTCGGCCAGCTACGGCGTGGTCTCGGGTCTGCGGCGTGAATTCCGCTCCGCCGAGGGCGAGAAGACGCTCACCAACCTGATCCAGTTCGACGCTGCGGCCAACCCGGGCAATTCGGGCGGACCGCTGGTGACCCTGGACGGCCATGTCGTCGGCATCGTCACCGCCATCCTCAACCCGTCCGAGCAGCGCACCTTCATCGGCATCGGCTTTGCCGTGCCGATCGAGAACGCCGCCACGGCGGCCGGCATGCCGCCGTTCTGAACATGGAGCCCCCAAGCTCGCTCGCGCTCCACGCGCTGCCAGAGGCAGCGCCGTTCGGGCCGTGCAACCCCCCCCCCCCCCCCGGGGGGCCCCCGCCCCCCCCCCCCCCCCCCGGCCCG
>CAYJOA010000193.1:0-1792 GCA_964371495.1 uncultured Rubrivivax sp. | reverse complement strand
GGCGGGGCCGCCCACCCGGGCGCCGGCGGGCTTGGAGCCGCGGCCCTCACCCCCCCGAGGGGGCCGTCCCACTATGGCCCGGCAAAGCCGGATCCATGGGGGGAAGCTTGATCGGCCCGCATGTCAACCCGCTTAACCTTCATCCCAATCCCATGCAAGACAAGGCCGAGAACACCGCCACGCTGATGGAGCGCATCCTTTACGAGACCAAGCGTGTCGTCGTCGGCCAGGACCGTTTCCTGGAACGTGTCCTGGTGGCGCTGCTGGCGCAGGGGCACCTGCTCGTCGAAGGCGTTCCCGGGCTGGCCAAGACGCTCACCGTCAAGACGCTGGCGCGCACCGTGCGCGGCAGTTTCAAGCGCATCCAGTTCACGCCCGACCTGGTGCCGTCGGACCTGGTGGGCACGCGCATCTACAACCAGAAGACGGGTGAATTCGGCACCTCGCTGGGCCCGGTGTTCGCCAACCTGCTGCTCGCCGACGAGATCAACCGCGCGCCGGCCAAGGTGCAGAGCGCGCTGCTCGAGGTGATGCAGGAGCGCCAGGTCACCATCGGCCGCGAGACCTTCGCCGTCCCGAAGCCGTTCCTCGTGATGGCCACCCAGAACCCGATCGAGTACGAGGGCACCTACCCGCTGCCTGAGGCCCAACTCGACCGCTTCATGATGAAGGTCGTCGTCGGCTATCCGACCGCCGCCGAGGAGCAGGTCGTCGTGGAGCGCTCGCTCCGTCCGGCCCAGCCCGTCCGCCGCGTCCTCGACGCCGCCCAGCTGGAGCTGCTGCAGGCTGCCGTCCCCGAGATCTACGTCGACCCGGTCCTCGTCGCGTACGCGGTCTCGATCGTGGCCGCGACCCGCGAGCCCGCGCTCGCCGGCCAGCCGGACCTCGCGAAGTACATCTCGTTCGGCGCCAGCCCGCGCGGCTCGATCAACCTCATCCACGCGGCCCGGGCGCTCGCCCTCCTGCGCGGCCGCCGGTACGTCATCCCCGCCGACATCTACGAGCTCGCGCCGGACGTCCTGCGCCACCGCATCGTCCCGTCGTTCACGGCCCTCGCCGAGGAGGTCACGGCCGACTCGATCCTCGCCCGCATCCTGCCGGCCGTGCCGGCGCCGCGCCAGATCACGGAGGAGCGGACGGCATGACGCTCGCCACGCCGGCACGGGACGGCACGCGGGCCCGCACCCGCACGCCCGCCCGGCCCGGCCCCGGCCCGACGCCCGAGGCGCTGCTGCGTGCGCTCGAGCTGTCGATCGTGCGCCAGATCCGCGGCCTCGTGGCCGGGGACTACCGGGCGCGCGACCTCGGCGGCGGCACGGAGCTCGCCCAGGTCCGGCCGTACGAGCCGGGCGACGACGTCCGGCGGATCGACTGGAACGTCACGGCCCGGATGCAGGTCCCGCACGTCCGCATCCACGTCCCGGAGCGAGCGCTCACCACGTGGCTCGTGCTCGACTGCTCGCCGTCGATGCAGTTCGGCACCGCGGACCGCCGCAAGGCCGACGTGGCCGAAGGCGTGTCGATCGCAATGGCGCATCTCTCCTCCCAGCGTGGCAACCGCCTCGGCGTCGTCACGTTCGGGGGCGCCGTGGATCGGACCGTCCCGCCGCGCACCGGCCGGGCTGCGCTCCTCGCGACGCTGCTCGACGCCGAGCTCGACGGCGAGGCCGAGGCGACCGGCACGGACGCCCGGGCGCGTGACGTCCAGCCGCTCCCCGACGAGGCGCGCACGCCCGAGGCGGCGCTCCGGTTCGTTGCCCGCGGCACGCCGCCCGGCGGCCAGGTGGTCATC
>CAYJOA010000192.1:0-7547 GCA_964371495.1 uncultured Rubrivivax sp. | reverse complement strand
ATGCGCATCCTCATCGCCAACGACGACGGCTATCTCGCGCCCGGCCTCGCGGCCCTGGTGCGTGCCTGCGAAGGCCTTGGCCACATCGACGTCATCGCGCCCGAGCAGAACGCCAGCGGCACCTCCAACGCGTTGACGCTGAACCGGCCGCTGTCTGTCTTCGAGGCGCGCGGCGACCAGGTGCAGGGCTTTCGCGTCGTCAACGGCACGCCGTCGGACTGCGTGCACGTGGCGCTGACCGGACTGCTCGAGCAGCGGCCCGACCTCGTGCTGTCGGGCATCAACAACGGCGCCAACATGGGCGACGACACACTGTATTCGGGCACCGTGGCGGCGGCCATGGAGGGTTACCTGTTCGGCGTGCCGGCGATCGCCTTCTCGCAGGCCGAAAAGGGCTGGGCCCATCTCGAAGCCGCCGCTGCCGTCGCGCGTGCGGTGATCGACCAGGTGCTGGCGCAGGCGCCGCTGGGCGGCGCGCCGTGGCTGCTGAACGTGAACATCCCCAACCGCGCCGATGCGGCAGCGTTGCCGCGCATCGTTACTCGATTGGGCCGCCGCCATGCCAGCGAACCCGTGCTGCGGCAGACCAGTCCGCGCGGCGACGCCATCTACTGGATCGGCCCCGCCGGCGACGCGCGCGAATGCGGTGAAGGCACCGACTTCCACGCCGTGGCCCAGGGCCGGGTGTCGATCACGCCACTGCAGGTGGACCTGACCGACCATGCCTCGTGCGGGCTCTGGGCGACGCGACTGGCCGGCGGCGCTGCATGAAAGACCCGGCGCGGCCGGGGCGGTTTCCGATCATGCTGGACCGCCTGGCCGGCACCGGCAAGCCGGCGTCGACCGACCTGCTGCGCCCGCAGCGCCCGCTGCAGCACGCGGCGCAGCACGCGGCCGGCAAGGCCGCCGGCGTACCCCAAGGCCTGGGCCTGGACTCGGCGGCGGTGCGCGCGCGCATGGTCGCGCGGCTGCGCGCCGAAGGCATCATCTGCGAGCCCGTGCTGCAGGCCTTGGGGCGGGTCGACCGGCACGCCTTCGTCGACAGCGCGCTGGCCAACCAGGCCTACGAGGACACCAGCCTGCCGATCGGGCTGTCGCAGACCATCTCCAAGCCTTCGGTGGTGGCGCGCATGCTGGCGCTGCTGTTCGAAGGCGAGTCCGCGCGCACCGCCGGGCACCTGGGTCGCGTGCTGGAGATCGGCACCGGTTGCGGCTATCAGGCTGCGCTGCTGGCGCTGCTGGGGCGCAGCGTGGTGTCGATCGAGCGGCTCAAGCCGCTGCACGACAAGGCACGCCATAACCTCGACGGCCGCCGCCACGGCGACCTGCGGCTGGTCCACGGCGACGGCCGCCTCGGCCACGCGCCGCGTGCACCGTACGACAGCATCGTTGCCGCCGCCGGCGGCGACGAACTGCCCGAGGCCTGGCTGGAGCAGCTGGCCGTGGGTGGGCGGCTGGTGGCACCGGTGCACGACGCGGCGCGTGGTGGCCAGGTGCTGCTGGTGGTCGACCGGCAGCCCCAGGGCCTGCTGCGCCGCTGGCACGATGCCGTGCACTTCGTCCCCCTAAAATCAGGCACGGCATGAATGAAGGATCCGGATCGATGAATCTGTTCGACGCTGCGGCCACACGGCCGCGCTCCTGGGCCTGGATCGTTGCGGCGGTGGTATTGACGACTGCGGGCTGCGCGTCGCCCACGCACAAGGCGCCCGTCGAACAGCGCCAGCCGGCAACGCGGCCGGCTGCCGGCAGCGCGGCTGCGCCGGCCGCAGCCGCCTCCAGTGCCCAGGCGCCGATGCCGACGCCGCCCGTCCTGCCAGGGGCCGAGAACGCCGGCAAGCCCGGCTACCACACGGTCAAGCCCGGCGACACGCTGATCCGCATCGGCCTGGAAGCCGGGCAGAACTGGCGCGACATCGCGCGCTGGAACGGCCTGGGCAACGCCAACCTCATCGAAGTGGGTCAGGTGCTGCGCGTCGTGCCGCCCGCCGCCGACGGTGTCACCGTCAGGCCGGTGGCGCCGGCCGGACAGGTCGAGGCGCGGCCGCTGGACGGCAAGCCGGCACCCGAACCTGCAGCCACCGCCGCGTCGGCGGCGGCCGCTGCTGCGCCGGCCGCAGCGCCAGCGCCACGCGACCCCGACGACAATCTGGCCTGGGCCTGGCCTGCGGCCGGCCCCGTGGTCGCGGTCTTCGACGACAACAAGAGCAAGGGACTGGCCATCGCCGGCCAGCCGGGTGACTCGGTGCTGGCGGCGGCCGATGGCCGCGTCGTCTACGCGGGTTCGGGCCTGCGCGGCTATGGCAACCTGATCATCGTCAAGCACAACGCCACCTACCTGACGGCGTACGCGCACAACCAGACGCTGCTGGTCAAGGAAGACCAGGTCGTGCGGCGTGGCCAGAAGATCGCCGAGATGGGCTCGAGCGATGCCGAACGCGTGCAATTGCACTTCGAGATCAGGCGCCAGGGCCGGCCGATCGACCCGGCGCGCCTGTTGCCGCCGCGTTAGCGCCGCGCTGCGGGCGCGTGGGCGAGCATGGCCAGACGCAGCTCAGCGCGCCCCGACATCGCCGCGCACACGTTGGTGCGCCCGGTGCTGGCCGGCCTGGAACGCGACGCCGACGGTGGCGCCGGCGAAGGCGATCCCGCGGCGCCAGCCGAGCCAGGCGCGCCGGCCTGGGACGCCGGCGAACCCGAACACGGCAACACGCTGCAGAGTTACCTGCGCGAGATCCGTCGCGCGCCGCTGCTGAGCCCGGCAGAAGAGTACGCCACGGCGCAGCTCGCGCGTGCCGGGGTCTTTGCCGCGCGGCAACGCATGATCGAGCGCAACCTGCGGCTGGTGGTCAGCATCGCCAAGAGCTACGCCGGGCGCGGGTTGCCCATGGTCGACCTCATCGAGGAAGGCAACCTCGGGCTGATGCACGCCATCACCAAGTTCGATCCCGATCGCGGCTTCCGCTTCTCGACCTATGCCTCTTGGTGGATACGCCAATGCGTGGAGCGCGCCGTGATGCAGCAGGCCCGGCTCATCAGGCTGCCGCTGCACGTGGTCCGCGAGCTGAATCAGGTCCTGCGGGCGCGGCGGGCGCTCGAGGCCGACCCGGGGCGCGCAGGCACGGCCACGGCCGACGACATCGCAGGCGCGCTGGGGCGCCCAGTGGCGCAAGTCGCTGACCTGCTGCGCCTGACGGAGCAGCCGACGTCGCTGGACCTGCCCCTGGACATGGAGGCTGGCGTTTCGCTGTTGGAGCAGGTGGTCGACGAGCAGGCCGTCGACCCGCTCGGCCGCCAGCTGAGCGCCGAAGCGAAGAACCTGCTCGAAGGCGGCCTGGCCGAACTGAGCCGCCGTGAACGCGAGGTCCTGGTCGGCCGTTACGGCCTGCACGGGCGGGAGCCGATGACGCTGGAGAGGCTGGCCACGCAGCTGCGGCTGACGCGCGAACGCGTGCGCCAGATCCAGCAGGAGGCTCTGGTCAAGCTCAGGCACCGCATGGCGCGACAGGGCGTGCACCGCGACTCGCTGTTCTGAGCCTGCGGCCGGCGAGCCGGGCGTGGCGGCCGGGATAATCGCCGCCCATGGCTCATGGATACGATTGGCTGGAGGTCGAGTCGCTCGACCTCGAAGCCCAGGGGGTGGCGCACCGCGCCGACGGCAAAGTGGTCTTCATCGATGGAGCCTTGCCCGGCGAGCGCGTGCAGGTCAGCGTCTCGCGCAAGAAGAACCAGTGGGAGCAGGGCCAGATGTCGGCGCTGGCCCGCGAAAGCGCGCAGCGCGTGCGCCCCGGTTGCCCGCACTTCGGTCTGCACGCCGGCGCTTGCGGCGGCTGCAAGATGCAGCACCTGCACCCGGCCGCGCAGGTGGCCATCAAACAACGGGTGCTCGAGGACAACCTCTGGCACCTGGCCAAGGTGCGGCCCGAGCGCATCCTGCGGCCCATCGAGGGCCCGGCCTGGGGCTACCGCGACCGTGCCCGCCTGTCGGTGCGCTTCGTGGCGAAGAAGGGCACGGTGCTGATCGGTTTTCACGAACGCAGGTCGAGTTACGTCGCCGACATGACCGTGTGCCCCGTGCTGCCGCCGCGCGTCAGCGCCATGCTGCTGCCGCTGCGCGGGCTCATCGGCACGATGGACCAGCGCGACCGTCTGCCGCAGATCGAGCTGGCCGTCGGCGACGAAGTGACGGCGCTGGTGCTGCGCCACCTGGAGCCGCTGTCGGCCGCCGACGCCGGGCGGCTGCGCGACTTCGGCGCCGCGCACGGCGTGCAGTGGTGGCTGCAACCCAAGGGACCGGACACGGTGCACCCGCTCGACGCCGGCGGCCCGGTGCTGGCCTACCGCCTGCCCGAGTTCGGCATCACGATGCCGTTCAGGCCCACCGACTTCACGCAGGTCAACGCGCACATCAACCGCGTGCTGGTGCAGCGTGCCGTGCAGCTGCTGGCGCCGCAGCCGCACGAACGCGTGATCGACTGGTTCTGCGGCCTGGGCAATTTCACGCTGCCGCTGGCCACGCGGGCACGGCAGGTGCTGGGCATCGAAGGCAGCGCGACGTTGGTCGCGCGCGCCCGTGACAACGCACGCCTGAACGGCCTGGCCGAACGAACGGCCTTCGAGGCGCAAGACCTGTTCGAGATCGATGCTGACGAGCTTCGTGCCACCGGCCGTGCCGAGTGCTGGCTGGTCGACCCGCCGCGCGAGGGTGCCTTTGCGCTGGCCAAGGCACTGGCTGCGCTGCATGGCGCCGAGGGCTGGACGCCGCCTCGGCGCATCGTCGTCGTGAGCTGCAACCCGGCCACGCTGGCCCGCGATGCCGGGCTGCTGGTGCACCAATCGGGTTACCGTTGCAGCCTGGCGGGTGTGGTCAATATGTTCCCGCACACCGCGCATGTCGAAAGCCTCGCGGTCTTCGACCGCGAGGCTTCGGCGTAGGGTCAGATCGCGCAGCGATGTGAGCCGGAGCCAAAGCGTAGCCGCCTTCCAGGCGAGGCTTCGGCGTAGGGTCAGATCGCGCAGCGATGTGAGCCGGAGCCAAAGCGTAGCCGCCTTCCAGGCGAGGCTTCGGCGTAGGGTCAGATCGCGCAGCGATTTGAACCGGAGCCGATACGTCGCCGTCTTGGACGCCGTGCCGGCATGGAGAAAGGGGCCCGCGGGCCCCTTTTCGCTGCTGCGGCGAGCGCGTCAGTCGCTGCTGCCGCCGCCGATGCCCAGCAGCGCCAGCAGGTTGGAGAAGACGTTGTACAGGCTCAGGTAAACGCCCAGCGTGGCGCTGATGTAGTTGGTCTCCACGCCGTCCTGCACGCGCTTGAGGTCGTGCAGGATGAACAGCGAGAAGATACCGATGGCCAGCACCGACAAGGTGATCATCAGCGCGCTGCTCTGGATGAAGAAGTTGGCGATCATCGCCACCAGCAGCATGACCATGCCGATGAACAGGAACTTGCCCATCTGCGTGAGGTCGCGCTTGATGACGCTGGACAGCGTTGCCATGCCGAAGAAGATCACGCCCGTGCCGGCAAAGGCCGTCATGACCAGCCCGGTGCCGTTCTTCATGCCGAGAACGATGCCGAGCAGTCGCGCCAGCATCAGGCCCATGAAGAAGGTGAAGGCCAGCAGCACCGGCACGCCGGCCGCCGTGTTCTTGGTCTTCTCGATGGCGTACATGAAGCCGAAGGCCCCGGCCAGGAAGACGACGAGGCCGATGCCCGGCGACATGGCGCTGGCGATGCCGGTCTGCACGCCGATCCAGGCCCCGAGCACCGTCGGCACCATGGACAGCGCGAGCAGCCAATAGGTGTTGCGCAGGACACGATTGCGCTGGGCGGCTACCGCTCCACCCGCCGTGGATAGGATCTGAGCGCCTTGATTCATGGAACCTCCGTGTAGAACACTGACAGTGCCCGCTCGGACACACAGGCGGCATTGTAAGTTCCGTGCCCCGCCGGGCCGATGACCCCACTCGAGATATCGGCAAGGCCCGGGAACAAGTTATCGTTGGCCGCCATGAAGAGCAAACCGACACTGACCCTGGACGATGCCCGAGCCGCCGCGGCGGCTGCCGAGGCCGAGGCCGTGAAAAACGCCTGGGCCGTGACCATCGCCATCACCGACGATGGCGGCCACCTGCTGTGGCTGCAGCGGCTGGACGGCGCGGCGCCGATCTCGGCCGAGATCGCCGTCGCCAAGGCGCGCACGGCGGCCCTGGGCCGGCGCGAAAGCAAGGGCTACGAAGACATGATCAACCAGGGCCGCACGGCCTTCCTGAGCGCCCCGGGGCTGCAGGGCATGCTGGAGGGCGGCGTGCCGATCATGGCCGCGGGGCACTGCGTGGGCGCGGTCGGCGTGAGCGGCGTCAAGTCGACCGAGGACGCGCAGATCGCCCGCGCCGGCGTCGCCGCCGTGGTGGCGGCCGGCGCCTGAGCGGCGCCGCAGCGCCCAATCGACTGCGGCGGCTACAATCTGCAGGTTTGCCCGCCAACACCGCAGCGCTTAGCGAAACTCCGCCACAGGTTTCCCCTCGGATCCACTGTCCCAGACGTTCTGGAGCGGGTGGCGCTGAGCGCGCGAACCGGAGCTTTTGCCTTGCTTGCCGACCTGCCCCCCGCGCTGCTCGCCCTTGCAGACGGGACCACCTTCCTCGGTACTTCGATCGGCGCTGCCGGCCGCACCACCGGTGAAGTGGTGTTCAACACCGCGCTCACCGGCTACCAGGAAATCCTCACCGACCCGAGCTACTGCCGGCAGATCGTCACGCTGACGTATCCGCACATCGGCAACACCGGCGTCAACGCCGAGGACGCCGAATCGAGCCGCGTGCAGGCCGCGGGCCTGGTCATCAAGGACCTGCCTTTGCGCGTCTCGAACTTCCGCGCAACGCTGTCGCTGGCCGAGTACCTGCAGCGCGAAGGCACGGTGGCCATCGCCCACATCGACACGCGGCGCCTGACGCGGCTGCTGCGCAGCGCCGGGGCGCAGAACGGCTGCATCGTCAGCTACGCGCCAGGCACCGCGGTGACGAGCGCGCACATCGACGAGGCAGTGGCGCAGGCCCGCGCCGCGCCTTCGATGGCCGGCCTGGACCTGGCGCGTATCGTCTCCGCCACCGAGCCCTACGAGTGGACCGAGACCGAGTGGGAACTCGGCCGCGGCCACGGCCGGCTGGCGCAGCCGCGGCACCACGTCGTGGCCTACGATTTCGGCGTCAAGCGCAACATACTGCGCATGCTGGCCAGCCGCGGCTGCCGCGTCACGGTGGTGCCGGCGCAGACGCCCGCGGCCGCGGTGTTCGCGCTGAAGCCCGACGGCGTCTTCCTCAGCAACGGGCCCGGCGACCCCGAGCCCTGCGACTACGCCATCGCAGCGGCGCGCGAGATCATCGCCAGCGGCCTGCCCACCTTCGGCATCTGCCTGGGTCACCAGATCATGGCGCTGGCGTCGGGTGCGAAGACCTTCAAGATGAAGTTCGGCCACCACGGCGCCAACCACCCGGTGAAGGACCTGGACAGTGGCCGCGTCGGCATCACGAGCCAGAACCACGGTTTCGC
>CAYJOA010000191.1:0-7554 GCA_964371495.1 uncultured Rubrivivax sp. | reverse complement strand
TCCGCAACGGGCCGCGAGCGGGCAGCCCTCTTCGCTTGGATTGAGTGCATCTCGGCGTGCGAGCCTCGCCGCATCCGAGTCTGCATCTCGCAGTGCCAGCGGCTGCAGAATCGACGTCCGAATCACACCAGGGGCCTCGTGATGCAAGCAGCCTTCTACGAACGCACCGGCGCGGCGCGCGATGTCCTGCAGCTCGCCGAGCTGCCGGACCCCGAGCCCGGCCCTGGCGAGGTGCGCGTACGCCTGCGCTGGTCGGGCGTCAACCCTTCGGATGTCAAGTCGCGCGCCGGCCTGCGCAGCAGCGTGCTGCCGTTCCCGCGCATCGTTCCGCACAGCGACGGCATGGGCGCCGTCGACGCCGTGGGTGCCGGCGTGGCGCCGTCGCGCGTCGGCCAGCGCGTCTGGGTCTGGAACGCCGCCTGGGGCCGGCCGTTCGGCACTGCGGCGCAATTCGTGGTCTTGCCGCAGGCGCAGGCCGTGACGCTGCCCGCCAGCGTCGGCGACGAGGCCGGGGCCTGCCTGGGCATCCCCGCGCTGACGGCCCTGCACGCGGTGCTCACGCGCGGCGGCGTGCGGGGCCAGCGCGTGCTGGTGGCGGGCGCGGCGGGCGCGGTGGGCCACTACGCGGTGCAGTTCGCGCGCCTGCTCGGGGCCCGCCAGGTGCTGGCCACGGTGAGCAGCCCCGAGAAGGCCGAGATCGCGCTCGCGGCTGGCGCCGACCTGGCCTTCGACTACCGCGGCGGCGACATCGTGGCGCAGGTGCGCGAGGCCACCGCAGGGCAGGGCGTCGACCGCATCGTCGAAGTCGACATCGCTGCCAATGCCGCGCTGGACCTGCAGCTCATCCGCCGCGGTGGCGACTGCGTCGTCTACGGCAGCGGTGCCGGCGAATTCAAGCTGCCGTTCTTCCCGCTCATCGTCAACAACGTCGCGCTGCAGTTCTTCATCGTCTACAACCTGAACGACGCCGAGCGCGAGCAGGCGGTGCAGGTGCTGACCCGGCTGCTCGAGCAGGGTCAGCTGCAGCACGCGATCGCCGAACGGCTGCCGCTGGCGCAGATCGCGTTGGCCCACGAGCTCGTCGAGCAGGGGCGTACGGTGGGCAAGGTGATGCTGGCGATACCTTGACGCGGGCCGCGATGCGGCGCAGCGCTTGAAGATTCAGACCGTGGCGCTTTCGCCGTAGCCGGGCACACGCGCCGCCCAGCCGAGCTCGTTCTGGATCGCCACCCGCAGCGCATCGGCGGCGTCGGGTTCGCCGTGCACGACGTAGGTCTGGCGTGGCGGGCGTTTCAGCTGGCGCAGCCAGGCCAGCAGGCCGGCGCGGTCGGCGTGGGCGGACATGCCCTGCAGGTGCAGCACCTCGGCGCGCACCGGCACCATCTCGCCGTGGATCTTGACTTGGCGGTCACCGGCCACCAGCCGCGCACCGCGGCTGCCGCCGACCTGGAAACCGGGAAAGACGACGGCGTTGCGTTCGTCCGGCGCCCGCGCCTTCAGGTGGTGCAGCACGCGCCCGCCGGTGGCCATGCCGCTGGCCGAGATGATGACCGCCGGGTAGCGCGAAGCCGACAGCCGCATCGACTGCTGCACCGTGGTCACCAGCCGCACACCGTCGCACAGCGTGGCCAGTTCGCGCGCCGGCACGCGCAGCAGGCGGCCGTGGCGGCGGTACAGCGCCGTGGCCTGCAGCGCCATCGGGCTGTCCAGGAAGAGTGGCAGTTCGGGCGGGATCAGCCGCGCCCGCCGCAGCCGCTGCAGTACCAGCAACAGGGTCTGCGCGCGGCCGACGGCAAACGAAGGCAGCAGCACCGAGCCGCCGCGCTTGACGGTGCGGTTGATGATCTCGGCCAGCATCGCAGCGCCGTCCTCGGCCGGATGGTCGCGGTTGCCGTAGGTCGATTCGATGATCATCACGTCGGCCGGCGGCGGCGGCTCGGGGGGTGGCATCAACAGGTCGTCGCGGCGGCCGAGGTCGCCCGAAAAGACCAGCCGCTGGCCGCCATGCGTCAGCGAGATCGCACAGGCACCGAGCAGGTGCCCCACCGGTGTCAACTTGACGGTGCTGTTGCCGAGCCTGAGTTCGCGCCCCGGCGGCAGCGGCACGAACTGGCTGAGCGCACGCTCGGCGTCGGCGCGCGTGTACAGCGGCAGCGCCCTGGCGTGCCGCGAATAGCCGTAGCGGTTGGCGCGCCGGGCGTCTTCCTCCTGCAAGTGGGCGCTGTCGAGCAGCAGCACGCGCGCCAGTTCGCAGGTCGCCGGGCTGGCGTGGATGGGGCCGCGAAAACCATGTTTCACGAGCGCCGGCAGCCAGCCGCTGTGGTCCAGGTGGGCGTGGCTCAGCACCACGGCGTCGAGCTCGCGCAGCGCTTCCGGGAACTGCCAGTTGCGCTCGCGGTGCAGCTTCCAGCCCTGGAACAGGCCGCAGTCCAGCAGCACACGCTGTGATCCGGCTTCGACGAGGTGGCGCGAGCCGGTGACGCCGTCGACGGCGCCCAGGAACTGGATCTTCATGTGCCGATGTCCTGCAGTTCTGCCGATTCGACGAAACGCACGCCGGGCCGCGCATCGGCCAGCGCACGGCGCATCGCGCGCGCCACGGTGGCAGCGGCGATCGGCCGCCAGGCCTTCGGGATCAGCGCCGCCAGCGGCGCCGTCAGCGCCAGCGCCAGCCGCTCGCCCGGGCGCTGCGGCTGGCCGAGTGCCGAACGGTCGCCGGCCAGCAGCGAAGGCCGCACGATGACCAGGCTGGCAAAGCCCAGGCCGATCAGCGCCTGCTCCATCTCGCCCTTGACGCGGTTATAGAAGGCGGCCGAGCGCTGGCTGGACCCCAGCGCCGAGACGACCGCGAAGCGGCGCACGCCGGCTTGGCGCGCAGCGCGGGCAAAGGCCAGCACGGCGTCGAAGTCGACGGCGCGAAACGCCGCCCGCGAGCCGGCGGCCTTGATCGTCGTGCCCAGGCAGCAGTAGGCCTCGTCGGCTGCGGGCAGCGCGGGCAAGGCGGTGTAGTCGACGACGTGCACGCGCCGCTGCCCGCTGGCCGGCACGGCGCGGCGCACCAGCAGGTGCAGTTCGCCGGGACCGGTCCACGACGCCGCCAGTTCGTGTCCGATGAGTCCGGTGGCGCCGGCAAGCAGGGCGGTCATGCCGAGTAGGGTAGCCGATCGCCGCCGGAGCGCCTTGCGCGCCCGCAATGCGCCGGCTCGCCGGGCCGGCATTGCGGCAGGCCGTCAGCGGAAGTGTTCGAGCAGCCGCTCCAGCGCCATCGTGAACGGCTGCGCCAGCATCGGCAGCGTCAGCAGCAGCCCGAGCAGGCCCAGCCCCAGCGTCACCGGGAAACCGATGGCGAAGATGTTGATCTGCGGCGCCACGCGCGAGATGGCGCCGAGCGCGATATTCACGAACAGCAGCATCGTCACCATGGGCAGCGCGATCCACAGCCCCATCGAGAAGACCTCGGCGCCCCAGCGGTGTGGCTGCATCTCGCGCAGGAAGGCAAAGGGCTCGGGGCCGATCGGAAAGGCCGAGTAGCTTTGCACCAGCGCCGCCACCACCAGCAGGTGGCCGTTGATGACGATGAACAGCCAGGCCACCATGGCGCCGAAGAAGCGGCTCGCCGCGGTGGCCGTGCTGGCCGACAGCGGATCGAAGAAGCCGGCGAAGTTCAGTCCCATCTGCAGGCCGATGATCTCGCCGGCGAACTCGACCGCGGCGAACACCACACGCACCGCGAAGCCGAGCGACAGCCCGATCACCACCTGCTGCACCACCAGCAGCAGCGCCAGCGGCGAGTCCAGCGCGATGGCGCTGACTTGCGCCGGCAATTCCGGCATCGACGGCTGCGCGGCCAGCGCGATCAGCGCCGCCAGGCCGATGCGAACGCGCGCCGGCACGACCCGCGTGCCCAGCACCGGCAGCGCCGTGAACAGCGCCAGCGCACGCAGGAAGGGCCACAGCAGCGGCGTGATCCAGGCCAGGACCTGGGCTTCGGTGAAGGTCAGCACGCTTTGTCAGCCGGTGCGGCCGCGCCCGAAGTGGGCAGCCATGTCAACCCACGGCCGACGGTATCGACTGCAGCACGCGCTGCAGATACTCGACCAGCGTCGACACCATCCACGGCCCGGCCAAGCCCAGCACGGCGGCGGCGGCGACGATCTTGGGCACGAAGCTCAGCGTGGCCTCGTTGATCTGCGTCGCGGCCTGGAAGATGCTCACCACCAGGCCCACCGCCAGCACCACCAGCAGCACCGGTGCGGCCACCATCAGCAGGATGGTGAGGCCGTTCTGGCCGGCAGTCAGTACTTGTTGTGCGTCCATGTCGGGGTTGGCAGTCAGGTGGCGAACGAGGCCGCCAGCGAACCCAGCAGCAGGTTCCAGCCGTCGGCCAGCACGAACAGCATCAGCTTGAAGGGCAGCGCCACCAGCACCGGGCTGAGCATCATCATGCCCAGGCTCATCAGCACGCTGGCCACGATCATGTCGATGATCAGGAACGGGATGAAGATCATGAAACCGATCTGGAAGGCGCTCTTCAGCTCGCTCGTCACGAAGGCCGGCACCAGCACCGTCAGCGGCACCGCTTCGCCCTTCACCTCGGGCGGCAGCTTGGCCAGCCGGGCGAACAGCATGACGTCGCTCTGCCGTGTCTGCTTGAGCATGAATTCGCGCAGCGGCTGCACGCCCACCTTCAGGGCCTCGTCCGCCGGCATCGTGCCGGCGGCGTAGGGTGCGTAGGCCTGCTCGTAGATCTTGTCGAAGGTCGGTGCCATGACGAAGAAGGTCAGGAACAGGCTCATGCCGATGATCACCTGGTTGGGCGGCGCGGCCTGCGTGCCCAGCGCCTGGCGCAGCAGCGACAGCACGATGACGATGCGCGTGAAGCCGGTCATCAGCAGCAGCACCGCGGGCAGGAAGGACAGCGCGGTGAAGAACAGCAGCGTCTGGATCGGCACCGAATAGCTGGTGCCGCCCGCGCCCTGCGCCACCATCAGCGGCAGGTTGCCGCCCTGCTGCGCCAGCGCGCCGCCGGCGGCGCCGGCCAGCAGCGCCGGCAGCAGCATCCGGTACGCCCGACTAACGTGCATGGTTGCCGCCGCCGTTGCGCAGGCGTTGCAGGAGATGCGCGAACGTGGCCTGCGGCAGCGCCGGCGCGCCGCCCTCGGGCTGCGCCTGGGCGGCCATGGTGTGCAGCGTGGTGATGCCCTGCGTCGTGACGCCGAGCACCAGCCACTGCCGCTGCTCACCCTGGCCCACTTCCACCGTCACCAGCCGCTGCGACGCCGACAGGGGCATCACCGCCACCGTGCGCGGCGTGCCGGCGGGGCCGCCGGCGCCGCCACCGACCGGCGTGCGCTTGAGCAGCCACAGCACGGCCGGAATGGCCGCGATGATGGCGGCGAACCACAGCAGTGACGACCAGCCCGGTGTCACGCTCAGGCCTTGGACAAGCGGCGCATGCGTTCGCTGGGCGTCACGATGTCGGTGAGGCGGATGCCGAACTTGTCGTTGACCACCACCACCTCGCCCTGGGCAATGAGGTAGCCGTTGACGAGCACGTCCATGGGTTCGCCGGCGAGCGTTTCCAGCTCGACCACCGAGCCCTGCGCCAGCTGCAGGATGTTCTTGATCGGGATGCGCGTGCGGCCGAGCTCCACGGTGAGCTGGACGGGGATGTCCAGGATCATGTTGATGTCGTTGCCGGCGCCCGTGGCCACGGAACCCGAGCTCGAGAAGTTGGCGAACGATGCCGGCGCCACCGACTCGGCGGCGGCGGAGACTTCGCTGACCATTTCGCGGCTGCTGGCGCTTTCCGACAGCGCGGCGGCCCAGTCGGCGGCGGCACTGTCCTCGGCGGACTCGGCGGGCATGGGAAAGTCGGATTCAGCGGCCATGGGGGTGTGCTCCGGACCAGCCCACGACGGGGCCGGCGATGAGGCGGTCGTTCTCGACCGCGAAGGGTTCATGGGGGATCTGCTGCGTCATTGCGGGGCCGGGCCGGCGACGGCCACCCTGCATGCCGGCTGGCGGCGGTGGACGCGGCGCGCTCGAAGGCAGCATTTCACTGGACGATGAAGTTGGAGAAGTGCACCGCCCGCACCGGCAGCGCGGGCGCGGCCTGGCCGGGCCTGGCCGTGCCCTTGGCGGCAGCGTCGTCCGCGGGTACCGCGTAGCCCATGGCGCGCGAGGCCTCGCGCCTGACCCGTTCGGCCAGCTGGGCCTTGCCTTCGCGGGCCAGCAGCTCTTCGGCGCTGCGGTCGGCGATGGCCATCAGGATGTTGTTGCGGATGACCGGCATGAAGGCCTTGATGCGGTCGCCGGTCTTGGCGTTGTCGATCTCCAGCGTGATGCCGACCTGGGCGTAGCGGTCCGAATTGCGGTCCGCCAGGTTGACCGTGAAGGGGTCCAGCGGCACGAACACCGGCGCCGCGCGGTGCTCGTCATCGGGCTCGGCGTCCACCGGCGGCGCTGGCTCGTCGGCGACATCTTCTTCGGCCACTGCGGCGTCTTCGCCTTCGGCGTCGACGACTTCGGCGTCCACGCTCTTGTCCCTCATCAGGTAGGCGGCGGTACCGCCGCCGATGGCCAGCACCAGCGTCGCGACGGCGGCGACGATGATGATCAGCTTCTTCTTGCCCCTGACGACGGGCACGACAACGGGGTCTTCTTCGACAGCCGTGGCGGTGGACATGCGCTCTCCTGGAGACGGGCCTTCGTGGACCGCCTCGACGGCAGCCACCGGCCCGATGCCGCCATTATTGAGACCACCGGCGGCGCCGAATGCCGCGAAAAGAGCGGCTTATGCGGCCCTCCACGGCCGCACGGGCTCAGGCGACGAGATCGACCACGCCGCGGCGGCGCGCCGGCGGCGGCAGCGGGCGCAGTGTGCCGTCGTCGGCGGCCTCGCGGCCGGCGCGGCTGCCGGTGCCAGGACCCGACGGCGCTTCGTCGCGGGCCTGGCGCGGCTGCTCGAAGACGCCGCCGCCGCTGAGCGTGAGACCGGCCTCGCGCAGGCTGCCCGCCAGCAGCGGCATCGACTGTTCGAGCGCCTGGCGCGTGAGGCCGTGTTCGGCCGCCATGTGCACCTGGGCGGCCTGGCCGTCGATGCGGATCTGCACCGTGACCGGCCCCATTTCAACCGGGTTGAGGTGCAGCCGGGCGTGTTGGACACCTTCGCGCACGAAGGTCGTGAGCTGACTGCCGATCTCGGCCGAGAACTCGGCGCTGCCGGGGCTGGCGGTCAGGCGCGCTTCGGCGACCGCCGCCGCGGCTGGACCCGGCGGCAGGGCCAACACCGGCGCCGTGGCCGCCGGCAGGGCGGCAGCGGGCAGGGCGGCAACCGGCGCATCGCTGGCCGGGGCAGGCAGCGCTGGCGGCGGTGCGGACTCGGCGGCCGCTGCGGCGCGGGCGCTGCTGATGCCTGTGGCGATGGCGATGGCGGCCGGCTCGGCGCGCGCCGGTGCTTCGGCTGTCGCGGCGACGGCACCCAGCGGCCGCTGCGACTGCCGCGACGCGGCGGCTGCGGCATCACCCTGATGGCGCAGCGTGGTGTCGCCC
>CAYJOA010000190.1:0-7577 GCA_964371495.1 uncultured Rubrivivax sp. | reverse complement strand
CACCTACCCCTTGCCCGAGGCGCAGGTCGACCGTTTCATGATGAAGGTGCTGGTCGACTACCCCACCGAGGAAGAAGAGTTCGTCATCGCCGAACGCGTCACCGGGCCGGCCGTGGACGTGAACGCGGTGGCCGACACCTTCCAGCTCGCCGCGCTGCAGCGCGAATGCCGCGAGGTCTTCTGCGACCCGGCACTGATGCAGTACGCGGTGAAGCTGGTGAGCGCGACGCGGCGGCCCGACAAACACGGCCTGCCCGAGCTCGGCAAGTACATCACCTACGGCGCCAGCCCGCGCGCCACCATCGGCATGATCGAAGGCGCGCGCGCACTGGCCATGCTGCGCGGCCGCCACTACGTGCTGCCCGAGGACATCGTCGACCTCGTTCCCGACGTGCTGCGCCACCGCGTCGTGCTCAGCTACGAGGCGCTGGCCGAGAACATCAGCGCCGACGCCATCGTGCAGCGCGTGCTGGCCAAGATCGCCGCCCCCGACAAGCCGCTGGCGTCATGAAGCCCCCACGCTCACTTCGTTCGCTGCCCCCCGAGGGGGCTCTTGCAGCGGCCCGGCAGAGCCGGTTCCGCGCAAGGCCTTGGCCGAAAGTCGAAACGGCATGAGCGAGGCAGCCTCCACCGAGCAAATGCTGCAAAGGCTGGAGTGGACGGTGCTGCGGCGCCTGGACGGCCTGCTGCAGGGTGACTGGCGCACGCTTTGGCGCGGCGGCGGCGTCGACCTGGCCGACCTGCGCGAATACCAGCACCACGACGACGTGCGCCACATCGACTGGAACGTCACCGCGCGCATGCAGCAGCCCTACGTGCGGCAGTTCCTGGAAGACCGCGACCTCACGGCCTGGTTCCTGCTCGACCTGTCGGGCAGCGTCGACTTCGGCTCGGCCGACGTCACCAAGCTGGCCGTCTCGGCCGGTTTCGTGGCCACGCTGGCGCGTGTCCTGACGCGCCACGGCAACCGTGTCGGCGCCCTGCTCTACGGCACGCGCGTGGACACGCTGCTGCCGCCGCGGGCGTCGCGGCTGCACGTGCTGGAACTGCTGCAGCGCATGCGCCAGCCGCGGCCGCGCGCGCCGGCGGGCGGCGCCGGCACCGCGCTGGCCGACCTGCTGCAGGCGGCCGCCGGCGCCATCCAGCGCCGCTCGCTGGTCTTCGTGGTCAGTGACTTCATCAGCCAGCCGGGCTGGGAGATGGAACTGGCGCGCCTGAGCCGGCGCCACGACGTCGTCGCGGTGCGCCTGTTCGACCCCATGGAGATGGCGCTGCCCGATGTCGGCCTGGTCACGGTCGAGGACGCCGAAACCGGCGAACAGCTGTTCGTCGACGCCGCCGACCCGGCGTTCCGCGCCCGCTACGAAGCCATTGCCCAGGAACAGGAGGCGGTCTTGCTGGACAGCCTGTCGCGCAGCGGCGCCGACATGATCGAACTGGCCACCGACGACGACCTGCTCGACGCGATGCTGCGCTTCGCCGACCTGCGCCGGCACCGTGCGCGGCTGAAGACGCCGCACCGCTTCCCCGCGTCGATGCAGCGCGCACGGCCCTCGGAGGTGCGCCCGTGACCTTCATCTGGCCCTCGCTGCTGTGGCTGCTCGTGCTGTTGCCGCTGCTGGTGGCGCTGTACCTGTGGCTGCTGGCGCGCAAACGCCGGAGCACGGTGCGCGTGGCCAGCGTCAATGTCGCCAAGCTGGCGCTGGGCAAGGGCCCGGGCTGGCGCCGACATGTGCCGCCGCTGCTGATGCTGGCGGCGGTGGCCACCCTGCTGGTGGCGGTGGCGCGGCCGGCGGCGACGATCACGCTGCCGCAGGCCGAGCGCACGATCATGCTGGCGATGGACGTCTCGGGCAGCATGCGCGCCGAGGACGTCAAGCCCAACCGGCTGGTGGCGTCGCAGGAGGCGGCCAAGACCTTCGTCAACAACCTGCCGCGCGAAGTGAAGGTCGGCGTCGTGTCCTTCGCCGGCACCGCGGCGGTGGTGCAGGCGCCGACGACCAGCCGCGACGACGTGCTCGCCGCCATCGAACGCTTCCAACTGCAGCGCGGCACGGCCACCGGCAGCGGCATCATCCTGTCGCTGGCGACGCTGTTCCCCGACGACGGCATCGAGATCCAGCACGTCACCGGGCAGCGCAACTTCCCCGGCCAGCCGATCGGCAAGAAGGAGGCCAAGCCCTTCACGCCGGTGCCGGCGGGCTCGTACACCTCGGCAGCGGTGATCATGCTCACCGACGGCCAGCGCACCACCGGCCCCGACCCGCTGGACGCCGCCAAGATGGCCGCCGAACGCGGCATCCGCGTCTACACCGTGGGCATCGGCACCACCGCCGGCGAGATCATCGGCTTCGAGGGCTGGAGCATGCGCGTGCGCCTGGACGAGGAGACGCTGAAGAACGTCTCGGTGCTGACCCACGGCGAATACTTCTATGCCGGCACCGCCGAGGACCTGAAGAAGGTCTACGAAAGCCTGAGCTCGCGCATGGTCGTCGAGCGCAAGGAAACCGAGATCAGCGCTTTGTTCGCGGCGCTGGGCGCTTTGCTGGCGGTGCTTTCCGCGGCGCTGTCGGTGTGGTGGTTCGGGCGCGTGGCTTAGCCGGCGGCTTCTTCGCCACCGCCGCTTTCTTCGCCACCGGCGCCCCTTTCCCCGGCACCGTCTTTTTCGCGACCGGCGTCTTTTTCGCCACCGGCGGCTTATTGGCTGGCACTGCCTTCTTCGCTGACAGCGGCTTGCTCGCGGCGGGCGGCGCCGGGCGGGCCGGCACTGTCCTGGCCACAGGCGTCTTGCCTGCTGCGGCTGCCTTGTCGGGGGCGGTCGCTGCCGTCTTCACGGCAGCGGATCTTGCCGCATCGGCTGCCGCTTGGGCCGCCGCCGGCGCCGGCGGCTTCTTCGGGGCCCTCGCCTTCTTCGCGGTGGCCGCTGCCGGAGTCTCTTCGACTTCCTGGTCGGGCGGCGGCTCGGGCCGCTCCGGCGCCATCGTGCGTGCCATCGGCGCGGCGCCCCGCGTGCCCGCGGCCGACGCGGCGCGCCAATCCTGCCCCAGAAACATCGCCCGCTCGGCGCGCCGGCGCCGCGTCAGTCCGGGCAGTTCGACCAGCGTGCCGTTCTTGCGCGCCCTGTTCCAGAGCAGGAACTGGTCGGCCGCGCCCATGTAGTCGCCGCTGTTGAGCCTGCGCAGCAGCGTCGAGCTGCCCAGGTTGGCCGAGCCGCAATTGAAGGCGAAGCTCACCAGCGCCGCGAACTGGCCGTCGTCCAGCGGCACCTTGGCCAGCCGCAGCACGTCGCGCGCGAAGTTGACGAGTTCGCCGCGCAGCAGCATCTCGGCCTGGGCCAGCGTGATGCCCCCCGGGTACAGCGCACGCGCGATGCCCTTGTTCTGCGGCCCGCACAGGAGCGTGCCCTGGTAGGTGATGGCGTGTCCCCAGCCGATGGTCCAGATGCCCGCCGGGTCGAGGTAGGCGTCGAGGTTGACGCTGCTGGGGTCGCCGTCGGGAATGCCTTCGAAGCTCTTGATCAGCTCCATGCCTTCCTGGGGTACATCGCGCAACGGTGCGGGCATGGGGCGGCCTCCTGTCGGGACTCCGGTGTTCGGACCCGCGAGTATGGCGCCGCGTGCCGCCAGCCGGCAGCCCGCGCATCAATCAAGGTTGCAGGCGGATGATGCGGCCGTCGGCGCTGTCCGTCAGGACGTAGATCCAGCCGTCGGGGCCCTGGCGCACGTCGCGGATGCGCTCGCCCAGGGTCTCGAGCAGGCGTTCTTCGCCGACGACCCGGTTGCCGTCGAGCGTCAGCCGCAGCAGCGCCTGGCCGCGCAGCGTGCCCATGAACAGGCTGCCCTTCCACCCTGGGTAACGCTCGCTGGTGAGGAAGGCCAGGCCGCTGGGCGCCACCGACGTCGGCAGCCAGGTGCGGAGCGGTTCCACGAAGCCGGGCTTGGGCCCGTCCTCGCCGATGCGCGTGCCGATGCCGTAGTTGCGCCCGCGGGTCACCAAGGGCCAGCCGTGGTTGCGGCCGCCTTCGACGATGTTCAGTTCGTCGCCCCCCTGCGGCCCGTGTTCGCTGGCCCACAGCTGGCCGGTCACCGGGTGCAGCGCCGCGCCCTGGATATTGCGGTGGCCCAGGCTCCACAGTTCGGGGGCGACGCCGGCGCGGCCGACGAAGGGGTTGTCCGCAGGCACCTGGCCGTCGGGCTCGATGCGCACGACCTTGCCGATGTGGTTGGCCGGGTTCTGCGCTTCGTCCTTGGCGCTGTAACGGTCGCCGAGGCCGACCCAGAGGCGACCGTCGCGGGCGACGACGATGCGCGAGCCGCAATGGTGCTGGCTGCGCAGCTTGGGGCGCTGGCTGAAGATCGTGCGCACGTCCGCGAGCGCGTCGCCGACCAGCCGCGCGCTGGCCACGGCAGTGCTGTTGCCGCCGCCGCTGGCCGCCGGCTCGGCAAAGGTGAAGAAGATGCGCTGGTTGGCTGCGTGGCGCGGGTCGACCACGACGTCGAGCAGGCCGCACTGGCCGCCTGCAGAGATCGCCGGCAGCCCGGGCAGCGGCGCCGACAGGCGGCCGTCGGTGCCGACGATGCGCAGCCGGCCGGCACGCTCGGTCACCAGCATTCGCCCGTCGGGCAGGAAGGCCAGCGCCCAGGGGTGTTCGAGGCCGCGGGCCACGGTGACGGGCTCTATGCCCAGTGCCTGGGCGGCGCCGGCGGGGACCAGCAGGACAGCGCAGACCAGGCCGAACAGGCGATGTCGCAGATTCATGAAACCGGATCGTGCCTGCCCAGCGCGTGTCGTGCAGGCCGGCGCCGATTCCCCCCGTTCCGACCCGGGCTGCAGGTGGGCAGGCGTCGAGGCCGCTGGCGCGACGGTTGGCGTCCGCTTTTCAGGTCTCGGCCGCCTCGACCACCATCTGCACGCGCTGGCGGCCGTTCCATTCGTCGACGCTGAGCCTGAAGGCCAGCCGCGCCGTGGCCGGCAGCGGCTCGCTGCGGCCGAACCAGATGGCGTCGCGTTCGGTGCCCTGGTGGCGCAGCCGCAGCTTCAGGTGTTTCTCGCCCACCAGCCGTTGCTGCAGCACCTGCACCTCGTCGCAGAACAGCGGCGACTCGAAGCCCTGGCCCCAGACCTGCGCGTCCAGCACGGCGGCCGTCTGCACGTTGAACCACTCCAGCGCCAGCGGGCCGTCGGTGCGCAGCGTGCGCGTCAGCGTGGCGGCATCCAGCCATTCGGCGGCCACCTGGCGCAACGCCGCTTCGAAAGCCTCTACGCCGCCGGCCGCCACCTCACCCAGCGTGCAGCCGGCGGCCATGGCGTGACCGCCGAAACGCAGCAGCAGGCCGGGCTGGCGCTTGGCCACCAGGTCCAGCGCGTCGCGCAGGTGAAAGCCCGGGATCGAGCGGCCCGAGCCCTTCAGTCGCCCGTCGGCGCCGCGCGCGAAAACGAAGGTCGGCCGGTGCAGGCGGTCCTTGACGCGGCCGGCAACGATGCCGACCACGCCTTCGTGGAAGGATTCGTCGAACAGCGTCACCGCCGGCGGCGCCTCTTCCAGGCTCAGCGCTTCGACGGTGGCCTCGGCCAGCTCGCGCATGCCGGCCTCGACCTCGCGCCGCTCGCGGTTGATGGTGTCGAGCTGCGCCGCCAGCGCCGCCGCGCCCGCCGGGTCGTCGGTGAGCAGGCATTCGATGCCCAGCGTCATGTCGGCCAGGCGGCCGGCGGCGTTGATGCGCGGCCCCAGCGCAAAGCCGAAGTCGAAGCCGCAGGCGCGCGACGCATCGCGTCCGGCGGCATGGAACAGCGCCGCCAGGCCGGGCTGCAGGCGGCCGCTGCGCACGCGCTTCAGGCCCTGGGCGACGAGGCGGCGGTTGTTGGCGTCTAGCCTGACGACGTCGGCCACCGTGCCCAGCGCCACCAGGTCGAGCAGGGCGTCGAGCCGCGGCTGGGGGCCGCTGGACCAGTGGCCGCGGGCGCGCAGTTCGGCGCGCGTGGCCAGCAGCACGTAGAACATGACGCCGACGCCGGCGATGGCCTTGCTTTCGAAGGCGCAGCCGGGCTGGTTGGGGTTGACGATGACGTCGGCGTCGGGCAGCGTGACCTCGCCGTCGCTGAGCGCCGGCAGGTGGTGGTCGGTGACGAGCACACGCAGGCCCGCCGCGCGCGCATGCGCCACGCCGGCCACGCTGGCGATGCCGTTGTCCACCGTCACCAGCACGTCGGGGCGGCCGGTCAGCGCCAGGTCGACGATGGCCGGCGTCAGCCCGTAGCCGTGCAGTGCGCGGTCGGGCACCACGTAGGCCAGCGTCGACGGCTCGGCGCCCAGCAGCGCCAGGCCGCGCAGCGCCACGGCGCAGGCGGTGGCGCCGTCGCAGTCGTAGTCGGCGACGACGCAGATGCGCCGCCGTTGCTCGATGGCGTCGGCCAGCAGCCGGCCGGCCAGGAGGTTGCCCTTCAGCGTGTCCGGCGGCAGCAGGCGACCCAGGCTGTCGTCCAGCTCGTCGGGCAGGCGCACGCCGCGGGCGGCGAGCAGCCGCGCCAGCAACGGGTGCACGCCGGCCTGCTCGAGCGCGAAGCAAACGCGCGGCGGCGCGTCGCGGGTCTGCAGGATCACAGCGGCTCCAGCACCTGCTGCGGCAGCGGCGTCGACCACAGCGTGCGCAGGCGCTGCGCCCAGCCGCGCGGCGCGGCGGCGTAGGTCACGCCGCAGCGTTCACCGCACAGCGTCAGCCGAATCGCGGCCCCTTGCTGCGCCTGCGCCAGCAGCGCGGCCAGCGGCCCCGCGTCCAGGGACTTCCAGGCCAGTGCCCAGGCCGCCCAGTCTTCGTTCAGCGCCGGGCTGCGCAGGCGCCCGTCGACCAGCGGCGCGGCGGCGTGCCCGGCCTGCAGGACACCGCAGCCGCTGAGCCAGAAGGAATTCACCGCCAGCAGGCCGCGCGCCTCGCGCTCGGCGTTCAGGGGGTGCGTGTGCAGCACCATCTGCACCTCGCTCTGCAGCCGCCGCAGGCGCCGTGCCACTGGGTCGCTGCCCAGCCAGGCGTCGACGTTGCGGCCGACGACGCGGTCCAGCGACGCACAAGGCAGCACCGCCAGGCTTTCGTGCGCCGCGTACCAGCGCAGCGGCGCCGCCCAGTGCAGCGCATAACCCTCGCCGGTGAACAGCGGTAGCACGGCGTCGAACAGCATGCGCGAGCCGGCTTCGTCGAGCTGCAGCTGGTCCGGGTCGAGCAGACTGACCTGGTCGGTGCCCAGGTGCCAGTGCACGGGCGTGAGCTGGCCCCAGGCCAGTTCGCCGACGTCGATGCCGTCCAGCGCCGCCTGCCGCGCCGCAAACGGCAGCAGGCCGCTGCCCCCCTGCCAGCCCAGCGCACGCGCCAGCGCACGCTCGTGCGGCGGCGACAGGCACCACTCGTCGGCCTCGTCGCGCTCGACCTCCGTCAGGCGGATCAGCAGCGCCTGCAGCCGCGGCAGCGCCAGCGTGGCCAGGGTCTGCCGGCCCGGCTCGGACAAGGGGGCGGCAAACGGAATCAACAAATGCATTGGTAGATGTTGGCCCTGTTCAGGCCCGAAGGTCAGTCACAGAACCAACA
>CAYJOA010000189.1:0-7595 GCA_964371495.1 uncultured Rubrivivax sp. | reverse complement strand
CCTAGGCGGGTGTGCGCCGACGCGACCGGGCCGGCCGCTTCGGCGCGGGCGCAGGCATGGCCACGGGCGCGGCCACGGCGCCCATGGCCCCGCCCCACGACTTGAGCGCCCGCATCAGCGGCCGCTTCTTCGACTGGTGCGCCTGCATGCGGCGCAGGATGTCGTCGAGCATGCGCATGGCGTCCAGGATGTGCGGGCCCTTGTTGAGCATCACGCACTCGGCGCGCTCGCCCATCGCCGCGTCGGTGATCTCGGCGCGCGACGGGCGGCCGGTCTTGGCCAGCGTCTCCAGCACCTGCGTCGCCCACACCACCGGCATGTGCGCCGCCTCGCAGGCCCAGAGGATTTCCTCCTGCACCTCGGCCATGCGCTCGTAGCCACACTCCACCGCCAGGTCGCCGCGCGCGATCATGACGCCGGCGGCCGGGCCGGCCATGGCGGCAAAGAGCATTTCCGGCAGATGCTCGAAGCCGCGCCGCGTCTCGATCTTCAGCACCAGCCCGAGCTGGGCCACGCCGTGCGCGGCGAGCTGCTCGCGCAGGGCCCGCACGTCGGCCGCCGATTGCGCGAACGACAGCCCGACCAGGTCGGCGCAGCGCGCCACGCTGGCCAGGTCGCCGATGTCCTTGGCGCTCAGCGCCGGCAGGTCGAGCTGGGTGTCCGGCAGGTTGATGCCCTTGTCGGCGGCCAGCGCCTCGCCACCGTCGCGCGCCTGGGTGATCTCGATCTCGACACCGCTGCCGCGGCGGCGGCAGACGACGCCGCCGATGCGGCCGTCGTCGAACCAGACCCGTTCGCCCTTGCGCACTTGGGCCAGCGCTTCGGGCAGGGTGCAGCCGATGGCGGCGGGCGGTTCGGCGCGGCGACGGCGCGCCGCCGGCGCCGCCGTGTCGGCGTCGCCGGTGTGCAGCCGCAACCGGTCGCCGCGCTGCAGCAGCAGGCGCGGCTGCGCCTGCGGCAGGCCACCGATGGCCGTGTCGGGCCCGCCATGGCCGCGGCGATGCAGCTGCAGCCTCGTCTGCGCGGCCAGGTACACCGTGTGCCTGCACTTGAGCAGCGCACCGCCGTCGTGGCGGGCGACGACCGCGAAGCGGCGGCGCGCGGCGCGGGCATCGACGCAATCGATGCGGTCGCCCACACGCAGGCCGTCCAGCCAGCCGGCATCCACGCCCAGGCTGGCCGTGGCCGGGTCGGCGCCCGGTTCGGCGCCCAGCGGGTGCAGCCACAGTCGCGCCGGCGCAGTGACGCGGCCGTGGTCGTCGCGGTCGGGCTTGATCTTCAGCACCGCCGGTGCGTCGGCCAGCGGCCCGGTGCGCAGCTTGGGGCCGGCCAGGTCCATCAGTACCCGCACCGGCCGGCCGCCGCGGCGCGCGGCGCGGCGCACCTGCGCCGCCATGGCTTCCCATTCGGCAGGCCCGTCGTGGGCGCAGTTGACGCGCGCGATGTCCATGCCGTTGGCGACCAGGCCGTCGACCAGCGCCGTGTCGTGGGCGGCCTCGCTGGGCAGCGTGACCATGATGCGCACCGCGCGTTCCGCCGGCGAGGGGCCGAACAGCGTCTCGGCGTGGCGCTCCAGCAGCGCGCGGCCGCTGCGGAAACCCACCGGTTCGTCGTCGGTCATCGGCAGCCAGGGGCGCCCGGTCAGCACGTGCAGCAGGCCCAGCACCTTGTCCAGGTTGGCCATGACGTGGGTTTCGGCGCGGCCCAGCGAAGACAGGCCGATCCACGACAACCGGTCCTGCAGCCGCCGCATGTCGTAGCGGCGCAGCGCCAGGTAGTGCGCCAGGTTGGTCGCGCTGGCGGCCTGCGCCGGGTCGGCCTGCTGCAGCCACGGCGCCAGGCGCTCCTGGTGCTCCAGCATCGACCGCCGCAGCGACTGCAGCTCGTCGATCAGCGCCGCGCAGTCGTGCGTGTCCCAGCCGGCATGTGTCGCGCTGTCGGCCGGCGGCTCGTTTCTCGTCGTCTTCATCGAGCGAGTGTCCGGGACCTTGGTGACAATTCGGTGACGGCGCGGCGGCTGCTAAGCTCCGGACCCATGTTCACCGGCATCGTTCAAGGCATCGCCAGCGTCGAGGCGCTGACCGACCACCCCGGCCTGCGCAGTTTCAGGCTGCGCTTCCCGCCGCGCCTGGCCAGCGGCCTGGCCATCGGTGCCAGCGTCGCGGTCGACGGCGTCTGCCTCACGGTGACGGCGCTGCACGGCGACGACGCGGCGAGCTTCGACGTCATGCAGCAGAGCCTGGCGCTGACCACGCTGGCCGGCCTGCAGCCGGGCAGCCGCGTCAACGTCGAGCGCGCGGCGAAGGACGGCGCCGAGATCGGCGGCCACCCGCTGTCGGGCCACGTCGATTTCATGGCCCGCGTGGTGCAGGTCCGCCGCCCCGAGAACAACCACGTGCTGCGCATCGCGGTGCCGGCGCCCTGGATGCGCTACGTCTTCGCCAAGGGCTACATCGCCGTCAACGGTGCCAGCCTGACGGTCTCCGAGGCGCAGCGGGAGGCCGGCGGCGCGGGCTGGTTCGAGGTCTGGCTGATCCCCGAGACGCTGCGCGCGACGACCTTTGCCGACAAGGCCGAGGGCGCGGCGCTGAATATCGAGATCGAGCGCCAGACGCAGGTCTTCGTCGACACCGTGCGCGACGCCATCGACGAGCGGCTGGGGCCGCTGGCGCAGGCGCTGCAGACCCTGCTGCAGCAGCAGGGCCTGAGCCTGGACGACGTGGCGCGGCCGGTGAACCTGCCGCCGCCGCGCTGACCGAGCAGCGGCAACCGCGCCCATCAATCGGGCGCGACGATCTCGTGCGAGACGTTGTCGACGACCACCGGGCAGTCCATGTAGGTGACTGCAGGGTCGGTGCCGTACTTGCCGCGCACGAAGTCGCGCCAGCCGTCGGTGTACATGGCGTCGGCTTCGGCCTTGCTGCGCCACAGGTAGATGCCTCCGGCCGTGCTGCCGTCCTGCGACAGCACGTAGTACTTCCTTACCAGGCCGGGCACGCCCTGGTATTTGGGCGCCGTGCCCAGGAAGATCCTGCGTGCCTCGTCGCGCGCCATCGGCGCGGGCAGCTCGAAGGTGACGATGACGGTGATCATGGGATGCCTCTCAACCTTTCAGGGCGCCGGCGGGTGCAGGAAGATGCACCTGGACCAGTCGTAGACCGTGCCATCGGCGGTGTGCGTGGCCACCACGCAGTGGTCCTTGTTCGAGCAGTCGACCGCGGACAGCGCCCGACCCATGCGCTTGCCCGTGCGCGAGACGCGCAAGGTGTAGGTGCGTTCGATCAGCACCGTCTTGCCGGCAAGGGCGCAGGCGTAGTCCACGCTGACACCCTCATGGTTGGCCTCGGTCATGGTGTTTCTCGCGACAGGATTCTGGAACTGGAGGAAGGCATGGACAGTGTGCTCCTCGCCGCCGGCGTCCGCGCCTTGCGTTCATAGCTATCCACCTCGCGGAACGAGACGATGCGCCGGCCCCGGTACCTGGCGTACTCGGCGATGAAGTCCGGTGTGCTCGCATACGGGCCGGCGATATGCCCCGGGCGCTTGGAGTCGGCGAAGAAATAGTGTGCTCCGGCGCGCTCGAAGGAAGCGAGCCAGTGCCGGCGCAGCGTGTGGCCCTGGATCGACAGCGGATCGAACTCGATCACCAGGTATTTCGGCCGGGTCCCGGGGTCCAGGCTGCGCAGTGTCTCGACGGCGAAACGCGACAGGTCGACGCAGACACCGGCCGGCGCGGCATAGAAGTCCGGCGGCGCGATGATGGGCAGGCGGCCGTTCTGGCGGCCTTGTGTCTCCGACAGCTGCAGGGCGCGCGGCAGGTCGTACCGGAACCGCGCCGCGATCCAGTCGTTGACGTCGTCGGGGCCCTGCCAGCGCTGCAGCGCCTGCGCGTAGGACGGCGCCGCCTCGAATCGACCGGCAATGGCGACCTGCCGCTCGGGTGCGTCGGAGCCCGGGTCGGCCAAGTCAGGCGTCGCTGCGCAGGCGGCGACGAAGGCTGCCAAGAGGGCGGCGAAGCCGGCGGCGAGGAAAGTTCGGATGTCTTGCACTGAGCCTGCGTCCGGGTGCGGGGCTGCATCATCGGGCACGGCCCCGCCAGGATCAAGCCGCATCGGCGAGACCTCGCCGGCGCGTCAGGGCGAGCCGCACAGGCAGTGCGTGACCGCGGCGTAGGGCTGCCGACGCTCGGCCACCTCGGCCAGCCAGCCGAGTTCGTGCACGATCTGCGGCGCCACCGCCGGCGCCAGGCCCAGCGCCAGCAGGGCGCCGCGCAGGTCCGCCGGCGGGCCGATCGTCGCCGCCACGGCGGCCCCCATGCCCTGCAGCACGCGCTCCAGCCGCCCCGGCCGGGCCTCGATGTACTGCACGCGGTGCCCGCTGGGAAGCTGGGCGCGCTCGGCGGCGGCGGCCAGCGCGTCGCCCAGGCCGCCGGTGCGGTCGACCAAGCCCTGCTCCAGCGCCTGGCGGCCGCTCCAGACGCGACCCTGGCCGACTTCGTCGATGCGCGCCGGCGTCGTCTTGCGTGCAGTGGCGGCCAGCGTCGTGAAGTCGAGGTAGGCGCGGTCGATGATCGACTGCACCAGTTGCCCGAAGCGCGGGTCGAAGGCACGCCGCGGGTCGTAGGCGCCGGCCAGCCAGGTGGTGGTGACGCCGCCGGTGCGCACGCCGAGCTTGTCCATCGCACCCTCGGCGGTGGGCAGCAGCGCGACGACGCCGATCGAGCCGGTGATGGTGGCTTCGTCGGCGATCACCTCGTCGGCGGCGAGCGAGATCCAGTAGCCGCCCGACGCCGCCACGTCGCCCATCGACACCACCACCGGCTTGCCCGCCGCGCGCGTGAGCTCGAGCTCGCGGCGCACGAGTTCGGAGCCGAAGGCGCTGCCGCCGGGCGAGTTGACGCGCAGCACGATGGCCTTGATCTTGTCGTCGTCGCGCGCCTTGCGCACCAGTTCTGCCGTCGACAGGCCGCCGATGCGGCCGGCCGGCGCGCGGCCGTCGCTGATCTCGCCCTGGGCCACGATCACGCCCACCGCATCGCCGCGGCCGGCGGGCTCGACGCGCTCGAGGTAGGCGTCCAGCGAGACCTGGCGGAACGACTTGCTGTCGGCGTCGCGCGCGCCGCGCTCGACGAGCAGGGCGCGCATCTCGTCGCGTGTCTTCAGTGCGTCGACCCACTTGCGATCCTGCGCCCAGCGCGCCGGGCTGCCGCCGGCGGCTTGCAGGCTGCCGGGCAGCGACTCGATGGCCTGCGCCACGCTGCCGGCGGGCAGCCGGCGGGCCTTTTCGACGCTGCCGGTCCAGCTCTGCCACAGCGCCCCGTACAGCGCGCCTTCGGACTCCAGCGATTCCTTCGACGGCGCGTTGGCCGACCAGGTCTCGGCGAAATTCTTGAACTTGCCCACGCGCAGCACGTTGGCGGTGACGCCGACGCGGTCGAGCAGGTCCTTGTAGTAATTGCGGTAGCGGCCGTAGCCTTCGACATAGACCATGCCCATCGGGTGCAGCCAGACCTCGGTGGCGTGGGCTGCCAGGAAGTACTGGCGCTGGTCGAAACTCGAGCCCCAGGCGTAGACCGGCTTGCCGGCGGCCTTGAAGCGGTCGATGGCGGCGGCGATCTCGCGCAGCGTCGGCAGCCCGGCGCCGGCAAAGTCGTCCAGCATCAGCAGCGCGTGCGGCACGTGCTCGTCCTTGGCCGCGGCGTCGAGAACGGCAATCACGTCGCGCAGCCGGGTGGCGCCGTCGTCCTCGCCGCGCAGCTGCTTGAGCAGGCCGGCGCGCAGGCTGCCCGCGCGCTGCTCGACGACCGGGCCGGCCAGGTCGAGCACGAGCGCGGTGCGGGGCTTGATGGCAGGCGGCCCGGCCTTGAACGCGGCCCACACGCCGGCGACGATCAGCGCCAGCAGCAGCAGGTTGAGCAGCGCGCGCCGGCCGGCGTCGAGCGCCCGCCAAGAGCCGCGCAGCGCGCGGCCGACAGAGGACAGGAAGGAAGAAGACATGAAGGCAGGCCTGTAAGAGGTATCGACGCGCAGAGCATAGGCAGGAAGCGCGACGCACGCCGCGGACTTGCGACGAAACCCCTGCCGGCACGGACCAGCGGCCCGCGGGCCGCTGCGGTCGGGGTTGCGATACTCGCTGCCTCATGCAAGCGATCCTCGCCGTCACCGTTCCCTTCTTTGCGCTCGTGCTCTGCGGCTACCTGGCGGCGCGGCAGCACGTGCTGCCGGAAAGCGCGATCCCGGGGCTGAATGCCTTCGTGCTGTATTTCGCGCTGCCCTGCATGCTGTTCCGCTTCGGCATGAACACGCCGATCTTCGACCTGCTCAACCCGGTGGTGCTGCTGGTCTACCTGTGCGCCGCGCTGCTGATCGTGTTCTTCACCATCGCGGTGTCGCTGAACGACCGCGTGCAGCTCAAGGACGCCGCCTTCGGCGCGCTGGTGGCGGCGTTCCCGAACACCGGCTTCATGGGCGTGCCCCTGCTGGTGGCCCTGCTCGGACCGGCGGCGGCCGGTCCGGTGATCTCCACCATGCTGGCCGACCTGTTCGTCACCAGTTCGCTGTGCATCGCGCTGGCGCAGGCGCACGGCGCCGCCGAGCACGGCGCCCGCGTGGCGGCCTTGCGCGCCTTGCGCGGCGCCTTGTCGAACCCGCTGCCGTGGTCGATCGCGCTCGGAGCGGCGTTCTCGGTGGCCGAGATCCGGCTGTCCGGGCCGGTGGACGTGATCGTGCGCATGCTCGCCGACGCGGCGTCGCCGGTGGCGCTGTTCACCATCGGTGCCGTGCTGTGGCGCGCCGGCCAGCATGCCCACAGCCGCACTCCCGTGCCGGACTACCTGCCGGTGGCGCTGATCAAGCTCTTCGTGCACCCGCTGCTGGTGTTCGCGCTGGCCTCGGCGGCGTTTGCGCTGGGCGCGCCGCTGTCGGTGTTCCAGCTCACGGTGCTGACACTGGCGGCGGCCTTGCCGAGCGCCAGCAACGTGTCGCTGCTGGCCGAGCGTTACGGCGCCGACAATGGGCGCGTGGCGCGCATCATCATGTCGAGCACGGTGCTGGCCTTCGTCAGCTTCTCGGCGCTGGCCTGGGTCTTCGCGGTGCGGCCGGGCTGATACCGATGTGTGATCAGTCGACAAGAATTCGGCCGGCTTGCGGCAACTGGCACTGGTTCGGCATCCGCTCCAAGCGCGCCAGTCCGCGCGGCAAAGGCGAGCCCGGGCAGGCCGCAGCGCTTCGCTGAGACGGTCGTCGCTGCGCGCCGACTGCCCTGCGATGCTCGGTCCCGCGGCCCCGTCGCGAAACTCACTCCGTTCGCTGCGCTCACTGCGTTCAGACAGTCGCGACGAGTTGGTTCTTGAAGCGCGCTGCGCGCGCGGGCCGCAGGCCCTGGCCTTGCAGGCCGCGCCGGTCCTTGCGGCCCGGCCGTTCGCAAGGCACAAGCGGTCCCCCGGACCGCTTGTGTCCCTGCTCACCTTCTCGGCGTCTCAGAGGCGCGCTGCGTCCTGCCCGGGCTCGCCTTTGCGGATACGGCTGTGGTTTTCGTCGCGAACACCCACCCTGTTGCCTCGCGGCAGGCGGCACCCGGTGGGGGCGATTTCTGTG
>CAYJOA010000188.1:0-7655 GCA_964371495.1 uncultured Rubrivivax sp. | reverse complement strand
GGCCGGCCGGGCTGCGGCTGTGCCTGGCGGCGTTGCAGACACGCGGCCTGGCGGCACACCACGTCGGCCCGCTGATGGAGCGTCACCTGTTCGACTTCCTCGCCAGCGAGGTGCTCGACGAGATGCCCGCGGGGCTGCACGACTTCCTGCTGCGCACCTCGGTGCTGCCCGAACTCACGGCGGCGCACGCCGCTGCGGTGAGCGGCGATGCGCGTGCCGCGGCCTGGCTGCACGAGATCGAAAGCCGCGGCCTGTTCGCCACCACGCTCGACGCGCAGGAGCGCACGCTGGTGCTGCACGACCTGTTCCGCGACGCCTTGCAGGACCGGCTGCGCCGGCTGCGGCCCGACGAATGGGTGCCCTTGCTGCAGCGCGCCGCCGCCGGTGAAGCCGACCCGCTGCGCCGTGTCGGCTACCTGCTGCGCGCGCACGACTGGGCCGGCGCCGAGGCCGAACTGGCGCAGGCCGCGCCCGACCTCTTCCTGCACGGCGGTGCCGGCGAAGTGCAGCGGCTGGTCGACCAGTTCGACGCCGACTGGCGCAGCGCCTCGCCGCTGCTGCAGCGGCTGGCCGGCATGGTCGCCTTCCTGCGCTGGGACTGGGAAGGCTGCGCCAGGCAATTCGAGGCTGCCGTGCGCGCTGCCCGGGCCCGCGGCGACAGCGACGAACTGCGCATCGCCCAGGCCTACCTGGCCGCCGCGCTGTACCCGCTGGACCGCAATGCCGAAGCCGAGGCGCTGCTGCAGGAGCTCAATGCCGCAGCGCTGGCGCCCTACCCGCGCCTGCTCACGCTGATGGCCGACGCGTCGCAGCACTTCCGCCGCGGACAGCTCGACGAACTGCCGCGCTTGTTTGCCGAGGTCGTCGCGCTGCTGGAGGCGCACGGCAGCCTGTTCAACTGGTGGGAATGCATCCCGGCCGCCAACTGGACCACGCTGCCCGGCATGTCGCCGCTGCTCGAGCGCTGGCTGGCCGGCGCGCAGGCGCGACTGGGCGGCCAGCCGCTGCCGATGCGCGCCGAGGTGCAGGTGCTGCGCGCGCTGACGCGGCTGTGGGCCGGCCGCATCGACGAGGCGCTGGCCGAGGCCGCGCAGGCCGAGGAAGACATGAAATGGCTCGCCGTCTCCGGTGAAGCGGAAAGTTGCCTGCACCTGTTCCGCCTGCTCGAAGGCGCCATGCACGGCCGCAGCGCCGAAGTCAACGCGCGGCTGCAGAGCCGGCTGGAGCGCAACGAAAACGCCGGCGAGGTGAGGCGCCGGCTGTGGCGCCACCAGATGGCGGTCTACGGCGTGCGCATGAGCGACCTGCTCGACGCCGGGCCCGAGGTGCTGCGCCGCTGGGCCGCGCTGCTGAAGGAAAACCCGCTCGAGGACGCGTCGTCGGACAACGGTCGCGCCATCGCCGTGCGCGCGCGTTACGCCGCCGCGCAGGGCCGCTGGGCCGACGCCGCGGCGCTGTTCACGAGCCTGCTGCCGCGCGTCGCGCGCATGGACGTGATGGGCCACGCGGTGGAACTGCAGCTGCGCGCCGCGCATGCGCTGCTGCGCTGCGGTCGGCTCGACGACGCGGCGGCGGCGGCGGCTCCGGCGCTGCAGCGTCTGCTGCGTGACGGCGACCGCGGCCTGGCCCTGCTGTGCGGGCCGGCGGTGCTGCAGGCCCTGGCCTCGGCCCCCTGGGGCCAGCGGCTGGCAGCGGACGCGGTGCAGGAACTGGCCGCCGCGGCCACGCTGGCCGCACAGCTGCGCGGCCCGTCGGCGTCAGCACCGGGGCTGGCCGACGCGGCCGGCAGCGGCGCGGCGGTCGACGACGGTCTCAGCGTGCGTGAACGCGAGGTGCTGGTCTGCATCGCCGCCGGCGACAGCAACAAGCACATCGCGCGCGCGCTGGACATCAGCCCGCACACCGTGAAGCGGCACGTCGCCAACATCCTCGACAAGCTCGGCCTCGGCTCACGCGGCCAGGCCGCGGCCTGGCTGCGCGAACACCGCGTGCCTTGACGCGCGCCCGCGGCGGGGCCGGCACGCAGCGGCAGTACGACGGGTTTTCAGCCGCGCGCCTGCGCCGCGATCCACTCGTCGACGACGCGTTCCAGCGTCGACAGCGGCAGCGCGCCATGGTCGAGCACGGCATTGTGGAAGGTGCGGATGTCGAAGCGCGCGCCGAGCCTGGCCTTGGCGCGGTCGCGCAGTTCGTCGAACTTGAGCTTGCCGATCATGTAGCTCAGCGCCTGCGCCGGTTGCGAGGTGTAGCGGTCGACCTCGGCGCTGACGAAGTCGCGTTCCACGCCGGTTCGTTCGACCATGAAGTCGATGCAGCGCTGGCGGCTCCAGCCCAGTGCGTGGTAGCCGGTGTCGACGACCAGCCGCGCGGCGCGGAAAGCCTGCCACTGCAGGTGGCCGAAGCGGCTGTGGGGGTCGGTGTACAGGCCGAGCTCGAAACCCAGCGTCTCGGCGTACAAGGCCCAGCCTTCGGTGAAAGCGGTGTAGCCGAAACCGCCGCGGCGGAAGTGCGGCAGCCCGCGGAGTTCGGCGGCGCGCGCGATCTGCAGGTGGTGTCCGGGCACGGCCTCGTGCGCGACGAGCGTCTCCATGCCCCAGGTGGGCTTGGTGCGCCAGCCCGCCGTATTGGCAAAGAAGATGCCGGCACGGCTGCCGTCCAGCGCCGGGCCGGTGTAGTACTCGGCGCGGTTGCTGCCCATGTGCGCCGGCATCGGCTGCACGCCGTAGGGGGCGCGCGGCAGTTCGGCAAACAGGCGCGGCAGTTCGGCGTCGAGCCGCTTCGCGATGTCGCGGTAGCCGGACAGCAAGGCCTCGGGGCTGGTGTGGAAAAAACGCGGGTCGGTGTTGAGAAAGGCGACGAAGGCGTCGAAGCTGCCCGTGAACGAGGTTTGCGCCATCGCCGCTTCCATCGCTGCGCGAAGCCGTTGCAGTTCGCGCAGCCCGACGTCGTGGATCTGTTGTGCGCTCAGGTCGGTGGTGGTCTGCTGGCGCACCAGCATCTCGTACACCCGAGCGCCGTCGGGGTAGTTCTTCAGCGCGCCGTCGGCCGGCGCCTTGGGCAGGTATTCGTCGGCGACGAAACTGCGCAGGCGCTGCAGCGCCGGCCGCACGTGGCTGCCGATGGCCTGCCGTGCCGCGGCCTGCAGCTCGGCGCGTTCGCCCGCCGGCAGGCTGTCCGGCAGGCGCTTGAAGGGCGCGTAGTGCGGATCACCGCCGATGTCCGGCGGCAGTTGGGCGTCGATCTGCGCCAGCACGCGTGTCAGCACGTCCCGCGGCGGCACCCAGCCGGCCGCCAGACCGCGTCGCAGATTGGCGATCTCCTGATCCATGCGCCTGGGGTACGCCGCCATGCGGGCCAGCATCTGCTCGACCTGTTCGCGCCGCGCCACCGGACTCACCGACAACAGGCTGGCGAACTGGCTCTGCGCGCCGCCCAGCGCGCCCAGGCTCATCGTGCGCCAGCCGGGGAAGGCCTGCTGGTCGACGAAGCGTTGCTGGTTGGCGATGAACAGGTCCAGCGACACGCGGTCGGTGGCGCCGAGTTTCTCGCGCGGCACGGCGCGCGCCTCGGCCAGCGTGCGCCGCGTCCATTCGTCGCGCGCAGCCAGCGCCTCGGCGCTGGCGTCGGCGAGCCGATCGCCGTAGCGGTGGTCGCCGCGGTAAGTGGCGAACTCGGGGAACTGGCGCGCGCTGTCCTCCCAATGGCGCTCGAACATCGCGTGCAGCGCCCGCGTGGCTTGCGCGTCGGGCTCGGCGGCCATCGTGGTCAGCGCCGCCATCAGGGTGCTGGCCGCGATGGCAGCGAGCGCCGCGCGTCGCGAGAACACCAAGACGCCGGTCATCGCAGGGCCCGGGGATGTGCCGGTACCGGCAGCCGGCACCCGAGTGGGCGCCTTCAATTGAGGTACATGCCCAGGTAGCGTCTGCCGTAGCTCACGGCGTCGGCGTCCGGGCAGGCGTTGAACCAGTCGATGAGCTGCTTGCGCGCACGTTCACGATGCTCGCCCTTGTCGCGCAGCACGACCTCTAGCAGCTGCTCGAAGGCGGCGCGGAAGTCGCCGTCGTGGGCCAGCAGCGCCGCGAGGTCGAAACGGGCCTCGAAGTCCTTGGCATTGGCGGCGATGCGCGCGGCCAGCGCCGCCGGGTCGCCTGCCGGCCGGTGCAGCGCCAGCTGCAACCGCGCCGACGCCGCGGCATGGCGGTCGTCGCGGGCCGCCGCCGGCACGCCGGCCAGCAGCGCCTGCGCGTCGTCGAGCGCACGCCGGTCGAGCAGCCGTTCGACGAGGTCCAGCGTCGCACCCGGGTGGCCGGGCTCCAGCGCCAGCGCGTTCTTCAGCAGCGTCTCGGCGGTATCGGCGTCCGGCGCCGCCGCGGCATCGGCGCGCAACTGGTCCGCCGGCGAGGCCTGCGGCTGCAGGTGGCGGTCGAGGAACTCGCGCACCTTGGATTCGGGCAAGGCACCGACGAACTGGTCCACCGGGCGCCCGCCGACGAACAGCACCACCAGCGGGATGCTGCGCATCTGCAGCGCTGCGGCGATCTGCGGCGCTTCGTCGGTGTTGAGCTTGGCCAGCACGAAACGGCCGCCGTAGGCCTGGGCCAGCTTTTCCAGCACCGGGCCGAGCGAGCGGCAGGGCCCGCACCATGGCGCCCAGCAGTCCAGCAGCACCGGCACGTCGAGCGAACGCTCGAGCACCGCTTTCTCGAATTCGACCTCGGTGACGTCGAAGGACAGTGCCGGCGCAGCGGCCGGCGCAGCGGCCGGCGTCGCGGCCGGGGTCTTGAAGGCGTAGCCGCCGGTGTCGAAACTGGTCTTGGAAAACATGGTCTGGTCCGTCCCCTGTGGCGCCGGATCGGCACGCGCCCCGGTGTGTTCCGGCGGCACGGCGACCCACTGCGAATGTTAGCCGCGCTCGTCGCGGCCCGTGCGCTGGCGCTGGCCCGTGAACCGGCGCCGTCGGCGCCGTGGCTACACTGCCCGCCATGACAGCTTCGAGCGTGGTCTTCATCGGCGGCGGCAACATGGCCGGGGCATTGATCGGCGGCCTGCTGCGCGCCGGGCGGCCGCCGGCGTCGATCCTGGTCGTGGAGCCGCTGCCGGCGCAACGCGAGCGGCTGGCGCAGCAGTTCGGCGTGACCACGCTGGCGGCGGCCGACGCACGGCTGGCCAGCGCCGCCACGGTGGTGTGGGCCGTCAAGCCGCAGTCCTTCGGCGCCGCGGCGGCGCCGTGCGCGCCCCACATCGCGGGCGCATTGCAGGTCAGCGTCATGGCCGGCATCCGCAGCGCGACGCTGGCCGCGGCCAGCGGCAGCCAGCGCGTGGTGCGCGCCATGCCCAACACGCCGGCGCTGATCGGCCGCGGCATCGCCGGGCTCTATGCGCGCGACGCCGTCAGCGCCGCCGAGCGTGCCGAGGCCGAGGCGCTGTTCGCGCCCACCGGCGCCGTGCTCTGGGTGGCGCAGGAAAGCGACCTCGACGCGGTGACGGCGCTGTCGGGGTCGGGACCGGCCTATGTCTTCTACTTCGTCGAGGCCATGATGCAGGCGGCCACCGAAATGGGCCTGACCGCCGCGCAGGGGCGCCAGCTCGCGCTGGCCACCTTCGACGGCGCCAGCGCACTGGCCGCGGCGTCCGACGAAGCCCCCGAGACCTTGCGTGCGCAGGTCACGTCCAAGGGCGGCACCACCTTTGCCGCGATCTCGGCACTGGAGGACAGCGGCGTGAAGGCCGCCTTCGTGCGCGCCCTGCACGCCGCGTGCACGCGCGCCCGCGAGCTCGGCGACGAGTTCGGCTCGGCCGCGCCTTAGCGCAGGGCGAGGTCGGCGGCGACGCCGCAGAACACCGCGAAGCCCAGCCAGTGGTTGGCGCGGAAGGCCTTGAAGCAGCCTTCGCGCGTGCGCCCGCGGATCAGCGTGTAGTGCCACGCCGCCTGCGCCGCGGCCACCACGATGCCCAACAGGAAGACCCGGCCCAGGCCCAGCGACAAGCCCAGCGCCGCCCAGCTGGCGAGGTAGATCGCGTAGAAGGCCATCACCGCCGGCACGTCCCAGCGGCCGAGCGTGATGGCCGAGGTCTTCATGCCCACCTTGAGGTCGTCGTCGCGGTCGACCATGGCGTATTCGGTGTCGTAGGCCAGCACCCAGAACAGGTTGCCCAGCAGCAAGCCCCAGGCATGCGGCGGCACGGCGGCATTGATGGCGGCCAGGCTCCAGTCGGCACCGCCCAGGGTGGCGGCAAAGGCCATCGGGATGCCGAAGCTGAAGGCCACGCCCAGCACCGCCTGCGGCATGCCGAAGCCGCGCTTGGCATAGGGATACGCCACCGTCACCACCAGCGCCGTGAACGACAGCAGGATGGCCGGCGGCGCCGTCGTCAGCACCAGCACGAAGGCCGCCAGGGCCAGCGCCGCGCCGACGGCCAGCGCTTCGGGCACCGACACCAGGCCGGCGGTCACCGGGCGGTGCGCGGTGCGCTTCACGTGGCGGTCGAATTCCTTGTCGGCGACGTCGTTGACGCAGCAGCCGGCGCTGCGCATCAGGACCGTGCCGACCACGAACACCGCCAGCAGGTGCCAGCCCGGCCAGCCGTCGGCGGCGATCCACAGCGCGCTCAGCGTCGGCCACAGCAGCAGCAGCCAGCCGGCGGGGCGGTTCCAGCGGATGAGGTCGAGGTACAGCGCCAGGCGCGAGCGCGGCAGGGGCATGGGTAGCGTGGGCACGTGCGGATTATCCGCAGTCGGCAGGACGCGCCGTGCTGAACGTGCTGAACGTGCTGGGCCTGCTGGTCGAGCTCGAGCCGCAGGCGGCCGAGCTGCTGCAGCGCATCTGCAGCGGCCCCCTGATTTCGGAATCCGAACTGCGCCAGCAGGGCGTCTTTTTCCCCGCAGGCCATGTGCCGGCAACGGCGCCCGTGCAGCAGTCGCTCGACCTCGGGCCGCAGGCGGGCGACGCGGCGGCGTGATGCACTCGCGGCGGCCAGCAGCATGGGGCATGATTCGCCCATGGACCGCGAGACTCTGCTTGCCCTGATGGCCGAACACAAGCCCGTGCTCGCCGAACGCTTCGGCGTGCGAAAGCTGGCGTTGTTCGGCAGCTTCGCGCGCGGCACGGCGCGCGATGACAGCGATGTGGACGTGCTGGTCGACTTCGGCGAGCCTGCGAGCCCCGAGGCTTACTTCGGGGTGTTGTTCTACCTGGAAGACTTGCTGGGCTGCCCCATCGACCTGGTGACCGAGCGGGCGCTGCGCTCCGAGTTGAGGCCCTATGTCGAGCGAGACGCCATCATCGTTGCCTGAACGCGATCTGACGCTCAACCTGCGCGACATGGTGGAGTTCTGCGAGCGTGTCGCCGACTACGGCGCCGCACCCGACCTGGCCGCCTTGCTGTCCGACCGCATGCGCTACGACGCCATCCTTCGCAATGTCGAACTGATAGGCGAGGCAGCGTCCCACGTGCCCCAGGATCTGCGCCTGAAAGCGCCCGAGATCGCGTGGCGGCAGGTGATCGGCACGCGCAACCGTGTCGCCCACGCCTACCTGGGCATTGAGGCCGAGACGGTGTGGATCATCGTGCGTGAGCGTGCGCCGGAGCTGCGCCAATAGCTAGGAGTCCGCGCGGCAGAACCGGGTAGTTCCTGACATCGGGTGGCACGGTGC
>CAYJOA010000187.1:6272-7702 GCA_964371495.1 uncultured Rubrivivax sp. | reverse complement strand
GCCTAACGTTAAATGGACCGAACGCCGGCGCCGCCCGCGGGTGTCCCATACAGGACAGCATCACGACGCCTGCCGATCAACTCACCCATACAGGTGCCCTCTTCGAACCTACGTCCGGGTGATGGAGCGGCGATATGGGCGGTCTAAAAATGGGCGGATGAAACGCATCACGACTGCCACCCCCACCGGTCAAGCGCACGCCCATAGCCCGCCACCGTCGCCGCCCGTCCGGGTCGCATCATCGGGCACGGCCACGTCCGCAGCAAGCCGCATCGTCGACGCGCTGAGCGACGCCGATGCCCGCCCCGCCGTCGATCTGCCGCCGCGCCTGCTCGACCGCATGCGCGAAGCCATCCGACTGCGCCACTATTCGATCCGCACCGAGGACGCCTACGTCGACTGGGCGCGGCGCTTCATCCTCTTTCACGGCAAGCGCCACCCGCTGGACATGGCAGCGGCCGAGGTGATGGCCTTTCTCACCCACCTGGCCGTCGAGCGCCAAGTGGCCGCGACGACCCAGAACCAGGCCAAGTCCGCCCTGCTCTTCCTGTACAGCGTCGTGCTGGAAGTCAAGCTGCCCTGGCTCGACGAGATCGTGGCCGCCAAGCACCCGCGGCGCCTGCCCGTCGTGCTGACGCCGCGCGAGGTGCGTCTGGTGCTCAACGAACTCAGCGGCACCGCCGGCCTCGTGACATCGCTGCTCTACGGCACCGGCGTGCGCCTGCTGGAAGCCCTGCGTCTGCGCGTCAAGGACATCGACTTCGAGCGCCGCGAACTGATCGTGCGCTCCGGCAAGGGCGGCAAGGACCGCGTCACGGTGCTGCCCGAGAACCTGATCCGGCCTCTGCAGGCGCAGCTGGCGAAGACGCAGGCGCGCCACGTCAAGGACCTGGCCGAAGGCTACGGCGCGGTGTGGCTGCCGTCGGCGCTGAGCGTGAAGTACCCGCGCGCAGCCTATGCCTGGGGGTGGCAGTGGGTGTTTCCGGCGGCCACACGATCGGTCGACCCGCGCACGGGCGCCACGCGGCGTCACCACATCCAGGAGTCGTCGGTGCAGAAGGTCGTGGCCGCCGCCGCCCGCCGCGCCGGCATCGACAAACCCTGCTCACCGCACGTCATGCGCCACTCCTTCGCCACCCACATGCTGCAGGCGGGCTACGACATCCGCACCGTGCAGGAGCTGCTCGGCCACAGCGATGTCTCGACGACCATGATCTACACCCACGTGCTCAACCGGGGCGGCCGCGGCGTGCGCTCGCCTTTCGACCAGATCTGACCGTGTCGGCCGATGCGGGCGCCGCCTGCGGCGCACTCGCCTTTGCTGCCTCTGTCGCCCTTGTCGCCTTTGTCGCCGGTGTCACTCGTTTCGCCTTCGTCGCCTTCGTCGCCTTCGTCGCCTTCGTCGCCTTCGTCGCCTTCGTCGCCTTCGT
>CAYJOA010000187.1:0-6172 GCA_964371495.1 uncultured Rubrivivax sp. | reverse complement strand
CCTTCGTCGCCTTCGTCGCCTTCGTCGCCTTCGTCGCCTTCGTCGCCTTCGTCGCTGCTGTCGCCGCTGTCGCTGCCGGCGCCGCCGGTGCTGCCGGCGCCTCTGCCGCAGCGACCACCCTGCCCCGCCGCCTGGCCTGCTTCGCCCGCGCCGCCAGCGCCAGTTCGCGAACGCGCGCGATGTCCTCGTCGCTGAAGACGCCGTTGACGCCCGAGATCGCCGCCAGCTTCATGCCGTGTTTCAGGCCCAGGCCGTAGATCTCGCGCACCTTCTGCCACTCGATGGCGCGGCCGACGGTGAAGTTCTCGAAGCGGCCCTCCAGCGCCAGCACGATGGTCTCGGCCAGGCAGGCGTACACCACGCCCGGCGGCAGCCCGATGTTCTTCATCGTCACCTCGCCGGGCAGCTGGATCTCGCCCGACTCGATGACCAGCACGTCGGGGCGCCTGGCCACCTCTTCGGGCGGCAGGTCCAGCGGCCGCGCCACGTCGGTGATGACGCAGCCGGGCTTGACCTTCATGATGTCCAGCACCTTCTTGCCCGCGCCCGAGGTCGCGGTGACGATCATGTCCATCTCGGCCACGTCCTTGTCAGCGCGCGCCGCCAGGTGCACCTTGGCGTCGGGCGTTTCCTTCAGGATCGAATCCTTCAGCGCCAGCAGCTTGGCGGTCTCCGGCGACACCAGGTAGACCTCCTCCGCGGCACGCACCAAGAGCCGCGCGCAGGCCGAGCCGATGGCGCCGGTGGCGCCCACCACCATGGCCTTGAACTTGACCCTGGCCTTGCCGCGCGGCCGCGGCAGCAGGTCCATGCGCAGCAGTGCGTCGTGCGCCGCCCACAGCGCGCCCGACGCGCTGTAGCTGTTGCCGGTGGTGATGGGCAGCGGCGCGCGCCGCGCCACCGTCACGCCGGCGTCGCCCACCACCTTGGTGAAGGCGCCCAGGCCCATGATCTGCGCCCCCAGCTTCTTGGCCATGTCGGCGGCGTCCAGCAGCCGCCGATAGGTGAACTCGGGGCTGCGGCTCATGATCTCCTTGGGCGTGCCGCCGACCGAGATCAGCCAGCCCTCGGCCTCGGCGCCGGTCGGGCTGCGGATGCCTTCGACGCGCGAATAGACGAAGGGCGGTGCATAGGCCATCACCTTCTCGATGCTGTCCATCAGCAGCGGCGGCGACACGCGCGACAGCATCTCGACCGGCTTGACGACCTTGAAGTACTCCTGCGACAGCGGGTGGATGACGAAGGCGAAGCGGTTCACGCGCTTGTAGCCGCTGGGGTACAGCAGCCGCGGCTCCAGCGCCTGGCTGTCGAGGATCTCCACGTAGTCGTCTTCCAACAGGTCGCCGGGGGCCTTGCCGGTGGCGGCCAGGATCATCGCGTCCAGCAGCGACGGGTCGACCGCGCGGCCTTCCACCAGCGGCGCGCCGTCGACCACCAGGTGCACGCCCTTGGCGCGGAACTGCGCCAGCCGCTCGTCGTTGACGGTGGTCGTGACGACGGTCTTGCCGGCCAGCTCCTCGGGCCCGTAGCCGTCGAGCTCGTGCACCGGCGCCACCACCACGGTGGCCTTGGCCAGCGCCTTGCGCAGCACGTACTGCGACCACTGCCTGAGCAGCGGCGCCGCAAGCATGCGCGGCGGCGCCCATTCCGACACGTAGTGCGCGCCGCTGGCATACAGGCTCAAGGCGTCGATCGAGCCCAGCAGCTTGGGCACGCCCAGCTGCAGCAGTGGGTCGGCGAACTGCAGGTTCTGCGTGTACTCGGCCATCGACATCGCCAGCTTCTGGTGGCTCAGGCCCGAAATGAACAGCACGCGCGCGTTGTCGAAGTAGTGGCCCAGCGTGTTCTGCGTGTGGCGAACGGCCCACTCCAGGAACAGGTCGGACAGCCGCGCCCCGGTGCTCACCGGCGCGCGCCGCGCCAGTGCGCCCAGCTTGGCGGCGTCGACCTGGCTGCGCCGGCTCGTGCTGCCGCTGTCCTTGACCAGGCCCAGGCCGATGGCGTCGGCCTTCCTGTCCCACAGCCGCAGCAGCTTGGCCGCCTGCGCGGTGCTGCCGTCGGTGCCCAGGCGCCGCACGTGCAGCGCCTCGCCCAGGAAACGGGTGCTGAAGTCGAAATCCTGGCTTTTTGCACCCAGGCTGATGCCGATCACGGTCTTCATGGTTGCCACGCGGCAAAGTCTGCGCAGACAGCATCATGGGGGCACGACATGGAACAGGACTTGATCAGCGACAGAGCCCGTGCATTGGGATTGCGCACGCTCAAGCGCGCCGCCGGGGCGGTGACGCGGCTGGTGCCGATCGCGCCGCCGGTGCTGCTGGTCGGGCCGGGCTCGGCGCTGCGCCTGGGCCAGGCGGTCGCTGGCTTCGGCCACCGCCGCGTGCTGCTGGTCAGCGACGCCGTGATCACGCAGCTGGGCCTGGCGGCACCGCTGGCCGACGCGCTGGCCGCCGCCGGCGTGCAGGTGGTGGTGTTCGACGCCGTCACGCCCGACGCGCCGATCCCGGTCGTCGAACAGGGGCTGGCGCTGTACACCAGCGAACGCTGCGAGGCCATCGTCGCCTTCGGCGGCGGCTCGGTGATGGACGTGGCCAAGGTCATCGGCCTGGCCGCCGCCAACGGCAAGCACCCGCGTGAGCTGGTCGGCTACTTCAAGGGCCGCCACGGCCCGGCGCCGATCTACGCCGTGCCCACCACCGCCGGCACCGGCTCGGAAGTGACGGTCGCGGCCATCATCTCCGACCCCGACGCCGGCCGCAAGATGATGGTGGCCGACAGCCGCCTGGTGCCCGAGATGGCCGCGCTCGACCCGACGCTGATGACCGGGCTGCCGCCGGCCATCACCGCAGCCACCGGCATGGACGCGCTGACACACGCGGTGGAGGCCTACATCAGCCTGTGGGCCACACCGTACACCGACCGCATGGCGCTGGCCGCGACGGCCATGATCTGGCAGCAGCTGCCACGCGCCTGGAACGACGGCAGCGACCTCGCCGCCCGCGAGCAGATGGCGCTGGCCAGCACCTACGCCGGACTGGCGTTCACACGCGCCAACGTCGGCAACGTGCACGCCATCGCGCACCAGCTCGGCGGCCGCTACCACACGCCGCACGGCCTGGCCAACGCCATCCTGCTGCCGCCGGTGCTGCGCTTCTCGCTGCCCGACGCGGCGCCGCGGCTGGCCCGGCTGGCGCGGCAGGTGGGCCTGGAGGCCAAGACCGAGCTGGCGCTGGCGAAGAAGTTCGTCGACGCGGTGCAGGCGCTGAACGATGCGCTGCAGATCCCGCGCACGCTGGCCGCGCTGCGCGAGGAGGACATGGAAGGCCTGGCCACCGCCGCCTGCCACGAGGCCGATTTCAACTACCCGGTGCCGCGGCGCATGACGCTGGCGGACTGCAGCGCGCTGCTGCGGCAGGTGCTGCCGCCGCCGGCAGCAGCTCCGCGCCAGCCGGCGCCGCGGCGGCCTCGGCGACGGCCGGCGGCACCGGCAGCTGAGTAGCCGCGCCGGCAGGCGGGGGCCTGCGGTGCCGGGCCGCTCGACGCGGTAAACGCCGATGCCGGCCGGCGCCGCGGTCACGGGCTGGCGGGTCGCTGGCTACACTGTGGCCGCCGTTCCCGGGGGTGGTGCCGATGATGCGCAGGCGCTTGTTTCTTGCCTTGCTGCCGTGCTGGCTGGCCGCGGCGTCGGCGCTGCTGCTGGCCGGCTGCGCCAGCCGCGCTCCCGCGCCCGCCGACCGCGACGGCCCCGGCGCCAAGCCGCCTCCGGGGCTGGAACGCGTGCCCGACGCCGAGCCGCGCGTCGAACCCTTGCGCCAGGGCGGCCCGAACAAGCCCTACGAGGTGTTCGGCCGCCGTTACGTGCCGATGACCACCGACGCGCCGCTGGCCGAGACCGGGCTGGCTTCGTGGTACGGCCGCAAGTTCCACGGCCGGCCCACCGCCAGCGGCGAGATCTACGACATGTACGCCATGACCGCGGCGCACAAGACGATGCCGATCCCGAGCTACGCGCGCGTGCGCAACCCGGCCAACGGGCGCGAGGTGGTGGTACGCGTCAACGACCGCGGTCCCTTCGCGGACGGCCGTGTCATCGACCTCAGCTACACCGCCGCGCTGCGCCTGGGCGTGCTGCGCGGCGTGACGCCGGTGCAGGTGCAGCGGCTGACGCACGACGACATCCGCGCCTTTGCCACTGCTCCCGGCGCGCGGCCCGGCCTGCCGCCCGACGACCCCGCGCCGGGCGAGCCCGCCGTGGCCGGCCCGGGGCTGTGGCTGCAGCTCGGCGCCTTCCGTGCCCGCGACGGCGCGCTGGAACTGCAGCAGCGTGTGCTGCGCGCCGCCGACAACGCCGTGACGCAGGTGGCGGTGTTCGAGGAAGGCGCGCTGTACCGCGTCCAGGCCGGGCCCTACGCGACGCGCGCCGAGGCGCTGGACGCCAGCGAGCGCCTGCGGCGCGGCCTGGGGCTGTCGGCGCTGCTGGTCGAGCGCCGCTGAGCGCCGGCGCCCACACCCCTAGCTCGGCACCGACCGCGGCTTGCTTGGCGGCGGCTTAACGCCGATGCTCGCCCGATCACCGAGGAGAGACCATGGCCACCCAGCACAGCACGGCCCCGATCACCTTCGTCGTCGCTGGCCAGCGCCAGGCCACGCGCGGCGGCGCCGCGGCGCCGGCCCTCGTTGCCGGGCTGCCCGGGCGCGTCAAGGACCGCGTTCGCGTGGCGGCGCAGCGCGCCGGCAGTGCCGCCGTTCGCGTCAGCGCGGTGCCCGGCGAAGACGTGGTGGTGCTGCACATCGCCGGCGGCCCGCCGCTGCTGTTGCACCCGGAAAACGCACGCGACCTGCTGCTCGGCCAGGGCAGCGCGACGCGCGGCGCGGTCGCCGCCGGCGGCGACGTACCGGTGCCGGCCGTGCTGCGCTGGCGCGGCCTGGAGCAGGCGGCGCCGACACGCAGCCGCGGCTTCCTGGGCGACGTCGTGCTGTCGGCCTTCGAGGTGCTGACCGGTTTCGTCAAGGACCGCGCGGTGACGCTGGCCACCAGCCAGGTGCTGGCGCGTGTCGACGGCCAGGTCGACGCCGGCGTCTACGCGCTCGAAGCGTCGGCGCTGGCGCCGCTGAAAGGCAGCGGGCGCAAGCTGGCGCAGGTGCCGGCAGCGGCCGAGCCGATGCTGGTGCTGATCCACGGCACTTTCGTCGACACCGTCAGCACCTTCGGCAAGCTGTGGGTGATGCACCCGCAGCGCGTGCGCGAGCTGTTCGCCGCCTACGGCAACCGCGTCTACGCGCTCGACCACCCGACACTGGGCGCGAGCCCGGTCGCCAATGCGCTGACGCTGGTGCAGGCGCTGCCCGCCGGGGCGCGGCTGCACCTGGCCACGCATTCACGCGGCGGTCTCGTCGCCGAGGTGCTGGCGCGGCTGGCCGACCGGCCCGCGCTGACGGCGGCCGACCTCGCCTGCTTCGCCGGCACGGCTTACACCGGCGAGCGCGCCGAGCTGCAGGCGCTGGCCGCGGCGGTGGCGGCCAAGGGCATCCGCGTCGAACGCGTGCTGCGCGTGGCCTGCCCGGCGCGCGGCACGCTGCTGGCGAGCAAGCGGCTCGACGCCTACCTGTCGGTGCTGAAGTGGACGCTGGGCCTGGCCGGCGTGCCGGCGCTGCCGGCGCTGGTCGACTTCCTGGCCGAGGTGGCGCGCCGCCGCGCCGACCCTACCGAAGTCCCCGGGCTGGCGGCGATGATCCCCGACACGCCGCTCGTGAACTGGCTCAACGCCGCCGAGCAGCCGATCGCCGGCGACCTGCGCGTCGTCGCCGGCGACCTGCAGGGCGATTCGGTGACGAGCTGGTTGAAGACGCTGCTGGCCGACGCCTACTACTGGACCGACAACGACATCGTCGTGCAGACGCGGTCGATGTACGGCGGCGCGCCGCGCGACGGCGGCGCCCAGTTCCTGCTCGACCAGGGCGGTCGCGTCACGCACTTCGCCTACTTCGCCAACGACCGCACCGTGGCGGCGCTGGTCGACGGCCTGACGCAGCCGCAGCCGGCGGGCTTCAGGCTCATCGGGCCGCTGTCGTGGGCGGGTCGCGACGCCGGCGGCGTGCGCGCGGCGCGCCGCGCCGCCGCCGCGCCCATGCCCGCGCGGCCCGCGGTGTTCGTGCTGCCGGGCCTCCTGGG
>CAYJOA010000186.1:5105-7751 GCA_964371495.1 uncultured Rubrivivax sp. | reverse complement strand
GCCGGGGGCGGGTTCGCCGTGGGGGGGGGGGTGGCCCTGCAGGCGCAGCCGCGGCCGCTGCAGGGCTAACCGGGCGCCGACCTGGCGGCGGGTGGCTGGGGCGCCGGGCAACACCCCGGCGACGGCCGCACGCCGCCGCACGCCCCGGTGGCGCCGGGCGCCACCGCACCCGACACGCCACCGCAGCGCCTGCAGTCGGCGGGTTGGATCACGCGCACCGCGCTGTGCGTCGAGGTGCGCGACCCGCAGCGCATGAACGGCCCCCAGGCCGAGCGTGAAGCCGGTGGCCGCAGCGGCGTGATCTACGTCTTCATGCCACCGCTGGCGCATCTGGAGGATTACCTCGAGCTGCTGGCGGTGGTCGAGGCCACCTGCGTCGAGCAGGGCGTGAAGATCGTTCTCGAAGGCTACCCGCCGCCGCGCGACCCGCGGCTCAAGCTGCTGCAGGTGACGCCCGACCCGGGCGTCATCGAGGTCAACATCCACCCCGCGCACGACTGGGCAGAGCTCGTCGATCACACCGAATTCCTCTACGACGCGGCACGCCACACCCGGCTGTCGACCGAGAAGTTCATGGTCGACGGCCGCCACACCGGCACCGGCGGCGGCAACCATTTCGTGCTCGGCGGCGCGACGCCGGCCGACAGCCCGTTCCTGCGCCGGCCCGACCTGCTGTCCAGCCTGCTCGCCTACTGGCACAACCACCCCTCGCTGAGTTACCTCTTCAGCGGCCTGTTCATCGGCCCCACCAGCCAGGCGCCGCGTTTCGACGAGGCGCGCGACGACCAGGTCTACGAGATCGAGATCGCGCTCGACGAACTCGAGCGCCAGTCCGGGCTGCACGGCAGCGAAGCCGGCGCCCAGGGCGCGCCGGCTGCCGGCAAGGTGCCGCCTTGGCTGGTCGACCGCACGCTGCGCAATCTGCTCGTCGACGTCAGCGGCAACACCCACCGCAGCGAGTTCTGCATCGACAAGCTGTATTCGCCCGACGGCACGACCGGCCGGCTGGGGCTGCTCGAACTGCGCGCCTTCGAGATGCCGCCGCACGCGCGCATGAGCCTGGCGCAGCAGCTGCTGCTGCGCGCGCTGGTGGCCTGGTTCTGGCGCCAGCCCTACCGCGGCCGCGGGGCGACGCGGCTGACGCGCTGGGGTACCGCGCTGCACGACCGTTTCCTGCTGCCGACCTTCGTGCAGATGGATTTCGACGATGTCATGGCCGAACTGCGCGATGCCGGCTTCGCCTTCGACAACGCCTGGTTCGCGCCGCACTTCGCCTTTCGCTTCCCGCTCGTCGGCGAGGTCGCTTCGATGGGCATCGGCCTGACGCTGCGCACCGCGCTCGAGCCCTGGCACGTGATGGGCGAGGAGGGCGCCGCCGGCACCACGGTGCGCTACGTCGATTCGTCGCTCGAACGGCTCGAGCTGAAGGTCACGGGGCTGAACGACAACCGCCACCTCGTCACCGCCAACGGCCGCGCGCTGCCGCTGCAGCCCACCGGGCGCGTGGGCGAATTCGTCTGCGGCGTGCGCTACCGTGCCTGGCAGCCGCCGTCGGCGCTGCACCCGACGATTGGCGTGCACGCGCCGCTGACCTTCGACATCGTCGACCGCTGGCTGCAACGCTCGATCGGCGGCTGCCGCTACCACGTCGCCCACCCCGGCGGGCGCAACTACGACAGCTTCCCGGTCAACGCCTTCGAGGCCGAGAGCCGCCGCCTGGCGCGCTTCTTCCGCTTCGGCCACACGCCGGGCGCGATGGCCGTGCAGCCGGCGGCGCCGAGCCTCGAGTTCCCGTTCACGGTCGACCTGCGCCGCCCCGCAGGGCCGTGACGCGCTGAACGTCCCGCCCCGTGCCCGCGCAGAGCCCGCTGCCCGTCGACCCCGCGCCTGCGGCTGCAGACGCGGCGGCGCACACGCTGAGCGGCCGCGCCCTGCCGGCCGAAGCCGGCGTCTGGGACGAACTGCGTGGCGAAGGCGGCGAACTGCGCCCGGCCTGGCAGCGTTTCGCCCGCGCGCTGCCACCGCAGCCGGGCGGGCTGGACGTCGCCGAGGACCTGGACCGCCGCGTCGGCCAGGTCGCCCAGCGCATCCAGCTCGACGGTGTCACGCACAACGTCTACAGCGAGGCCGGCGTGGCCAGCCGGCCATGGTCGCTGGAGCTGCTGCCGCTGCTCATCGAGCCGGCCGAGTGGGCGGCCATCGAGGACGGCGTCAAGCAGCGCGCCGAACTGCTGGAGCTCACGCTGGCCGACCTGTACGGCCCGCAGCGGCTGCTGCACGAAGGCCTGCTGCCGCCGGCGCTGCTGCAGCGCCACCCGGGCTGGCTGCGGCCGATGATCGGCACGCAGCCGCCTGCCGGCTTGCGCCTGTACATCGCCGCTTTCGACATCGCGCGTGGCCCCGATGGCCGCTGGTGCCTGGTGGCGCAGCGCACGCAGGGGCCGTCGGGCCTGGGTTACGTGCTGCACAACCGGCTCGTCATCTCGCGCCAGTTTCCCGACGCCTTCCGCGAGCTGCAGGTGCAGCACCTCGCCAGTTCCTACCGGCGGCTGCTCGACACGCTGGAGCAAGCGGCGCGGGGGGGGGGGGGGGGGGGGGGCGCCCCCCCCCCCCCGCGCGGCCCCCCCCCCCCCGGCCCCCCCGCGC
>CAYJOA010000186.1:1633-5095 GCA_964371495.1 uncultured Rubrivivax sp. | reverse complement strand
CGCGGCAGGGCCAGCACCGCGCCCGTCCCAACCGGCGCCTCCCCGACACACTGCACCACGCGGCGCGGGGCGGGGCGGCAGGCCCCACGCCACGCATCGTGCTGCTCACGCCCGGGCCCTATGCCGAGACCTATTTCGAGCACGCCTACCTGGCGCGCTACCTCGGCCTGCCACTGGTCGAAGGCGGCGACCTCACGGTGCGCGGCGAACGCCTGTACCTGAAGACCGTCGACGGCCTGGAGCCCGTCCATGGCGTGCTGCGTCGGCTCGACGACGACTGGTGCGACCCGCTCGAGCTGCGCCCCGATTCGGCGTTGGGCGTGCCCGGGCTGCTGCAGGCCGCGCGCGCCGGCACCGTGGTGATGGCCAATGCGCTGGGCAGTGCCTTCCTGGAAACGCCCGCGGTGCAGGGCTTCCTGCCCGGCATCTCGCGCCGGCTCACCGGCGAGAACCTGCGCCTGCCGTCGCTGCCCACCTGGTGGTGCGGCGAAGCCGCGGCGTGGCGCGACGTGGCGGGCGAACTGCCGGGCATGATCGTCCGCAGCACCTTCCCGCGCGGCGGCCACACCTCGCAAGTGCAGCGGGCAGACGACGCCGCCATCGCTGCCGACCCCGACGCCTGGACGGTGCAGGGCCGGCTGCGCCTGTCCAGGGCACCGATCTGGGGCACCGGCATGGTGACGCCGCGCCCGGCCATGGTGCGCGTGTACGCCATCGCCGACGGCGGCGGCCGCTGGCACGTGCTGCCCGGCGGCATGACGCGGGTGGCGCGCAGCGACGACGGCAGCGTGTCGATGCAGCGCGGCGGCAGCAGCCTGGACACCTGGGTGCTGACCGAGGGCGCAGTGGACAGCTTCTCGATGTTGCCCCAGCCGCTGCGCGTCGACGACATCCTGGCCCGGCGGCAGACGGTGTCCAGCCGCACCGGCGAGAACCTGTTCTGGCTCGGCCGCTACACCGAGCGCACCGAGAACCTGGTGCGCCTGGCGCGCACGACGCTGCTGCTCACCGGCGCCGACGGCGACGCGCCGCTGCCGGTGCTGCAGGCACTGTCGACGCTGGCCGTGCGCAGCGGCCTGGCGCCGCGTGGCGTGCCGACGCTGGCGCAGTCGCAGGCGCTGTTCGAACGCGCCCTGCTGGCCGGGCTGGCCAGCACCGAAGCGGCGCAAGGCGCCGTCAGCATCGGCTACAACCTGGCGGCGCTGGAACGTGCGTCGATGGCCGTGCGCGAGCGGCTGTCGGCCGAGCAGTGGGGGCTGATGCGCGCAATGGGCGAGAGCTTCACGCTGGCGCTGGACAGCGCGCCCGGCGAGCTGCCGACGCTGTCGCAGGTGCTGCCGGCGCTGGACCGGCTGGCGCTGCAGCTGGCCGCGCTGACCGGCACGCAGACCGACCGCATGACACGCGACCACGGCTGGCGGCTGCTCACCGTGGGCCGCCTGCTGGAGCGGCTGATCGGCGTTGCCGGCGCGCTCGGCGCCTTCCTGCAGGCGCGTGCGTTGGCCAGCGCGGCCGGCACCGAGATGCTGCTCGAGCTGTTCGACAGCGTCATCACCTTCCGCGCCCGCTACCAGCGCCACGAGGACCTGCTGGCGCTGGCCGACCTGCTGGTGCTGGACAGCGCCAACCCGCGCGCCTTTGCCGGCGTGCTGCGGCGGCTGCGTACCGAAGTGGGCAAGCTGCCGGGCGACGAGGCCACGCGGCGCTCGCTGCTGGACATGCTGCCGGCCGCAGGCGTCGGCCTCGCGCTCGAAGCGCTGCGCGGTGCCGACGACGAGGCCATCGTGGCGCGGCTGCAGGCGCTGTCGCAGCAACTGGCCGACACGGCGGCGGCGCTGGCCGAGCGCATCGGCCAGTGTTACTTCACGCTGGCCCACGGCAGTGACGAACGGCTGTGACGACGCTGCTCGAAATCGTCCACGAGACGCGCTACGACTACGCCGCGCCGGTGTCGCTGGCGCACCACCTGGCGCACCTGCAGCCGCTGCAGGATGAGCACCAGCAGCTGCTGGCCTTCGACCTGGACGTCGATCCCGCCCCGGCACAGCAGCGCGACGGCCGCGACGCGATGGGCAATGCGCAGCGCCACTTCACGCTCGAGCAGCCGCACGACCGGCTGCACGTGCGCGCCAGCAGCCGCGTGCGCCTGCAGCCGCGTTTCGCCGGCCTGCGGCCCGCCTTGTCGCCGGCCTGGGACGCGGTTGCGGCGAGCCTGCGCTACGTGGCGCGCGCGCCGTTGCGGCCGGAAGGCGAATTCGCCATGCCGTCGCCCTACGTGCCGAGGCTGCAGGCGTTGCGCGACTACGCAGCGCCCAGCCTGCCGCCCGGGCGGCCGGTGGCCGAGGCGGCGCTGGAGCTGATGCACCGCATCCACGCCGACTATGCCTACGACAGCGACAGCACCGAGATCGACACCCCGCTGGCCGACGTCGTCGCACACCAGCGTGGCGTGTGCCAGGACTTCGCCCACCTGATGGCCGGCGCCTTGCGCATGTGGGGCCTGCCGGCGCGTTACGTCAGCGGTTACCTGCTCACGCATGCCCCCGAGGGTGGCGCCGCCATGCTCGGCGCCGACGCCTCGCACGCCTGGGTGCAGGTGTGGTGTCCGGGCACGCCGGGTCTGCCGGCGGTGGACCACGGTGCGGGCTGGCTGGACCTGGACCCCACCAACGACCTCGTTCCCGGCAGCGGGCACGTGCGACTGGCGGTGGGGCGCGACTACGGCGACGTGACGCCGCTGCGCGGTGTCATCCGCGGCGGCGGCGGCAGCCACACCCTGAGCGTGGCGGTGCGCACACGGCTGGCCGACGCAGGCCCGCGAGTTGCTAGTGTGTCCCCAGACGAAAGCTGAAAGACCATGCAGGCGCCCTTCGACGAGATGCTCACCGCCGCCACCGAGGTGCGCGAGCAATACCGCGTTTACGAACGCTGGCTCGAGCGCCAGCCGGCGGAGGCCATGCGTGCGCGGCGCGACGAGGCGGAAATGATCTTCCGCCGCGTCGGCATCACCTTCGCCGTCTATGGCGCCCAGGACGACGACGCCGACACCGACAACGGCGGCACCGAGCGCCTGATCCCCTTCGACCTCATCCCGCGTGTCATCCCCGGCCATGAATGGGCCGTGCTGGAAGCCGGGCTGCGCCAGCGCGTGACGGCGCTCAACCGCTTCATCCACGACGTCTATCACGGGCAGGAGATCCTGCAGGCCGGCCTCGTGCCCGCCGAGCAGGTGCTGAAGAACGCCCAGTTCCGGCCCGAGATGATGGGCGTCGCCGTGCCCGGCAACGTCTATTCGCATGTCGCCGGCATCGACATCGTGCGCGCCGGCAACGCCGACGGCAGCGGCAGCTACTACGTGCTGGAAGACAACCTGCGCGTGCCCAGCGGCGTGAGCTACATGCTGGAGAACCGCAAGATGATGATGCGGCTGTTCCCCGAACTGTTCAGCATGCACCGCGTGGC
>CAYJOA010000186.1:0-1533 GCA_964371495.1 uncultured Rubrivivax sp. | reverse complement strand
TGTCCAACGCCATCGGCACCGGCATCGCCGACGACAAGAGCATCTACCCCTACGTGCCGAAGATGGTGCAGTTCTACCTCGGCGAAGAGCCGATCCTGAAGAACGTGCCGACCCACCTGTGCCGTGACCCCGAGGACCTGAAATACGTGCTCGCCCACCTGGCCGAGCTGGTGGTCAAGGAAGTCCACGGCGCCGGCGGCTACGGCATGCTGGTGGGGCCGGCGGCGAGCCGGGCCGAGATCGAGGCCTTCCGCGCCGCGCTGCAGGCCAACCCGGGCAACTACATCGCGCAGCCGACGCTGGCGCTGTCGACCTGCCCGACCTTCGTCGACAGCGGCGTCGCGCCGCGCCACATCGACCTGCGGCCCTTCGTGCTGTCGGGCAAGGAAGTGCAGATGGTTCCCGGCGGGCTGACGCGCGTGGCGCTCAAGGCCGGCTCGCTGGTCGTCAACTCGTCGCAGGGCGGCGGCACGAAGGACACCTGGGTGCTGGAGGACTGAAAGATGCTGTCGCGAACCGCAGACCACCTGTTCTGGATGGCGCGCTACATGGAGCGGGCCGAAAACACAGCCCGCATGCTCGACGTCAACTACCAGACCTCGCTGCTGCCGCAGTCGGCCGACATGACCGAGCAGGGCTGGCGCGGGCTGTTGTCGATCAGCGAACTGACGGCCAGCTACTCGCAGCAGTACCGTGAAGTCAGCGCCGCCGACGTCATGGACTTCATGGTGCGCGACGAAAAGAACCCGTCGAGCATCCTGTCCTGCGTGCGCGCCGCGCGCGAGAACGCGCGCGCCGTGCGCGGAGCGCTCACCACCGAGGTCTGGGAAACGCAGAACCAGACCTGGCTCGAATTCAACCGCCTGCTGCGCGACGGCGCCTTCGACCGCGACCCCGGCGCCTTCTTCGAGTGGGTCAAGTTCCGCTCGCACCTGTCGCGCGGCGTCACCGTCGGCACCATGCTGCAGGACGAGGCGCTGCACTTCCTGCGCATCGGCACCTTCCTGGAGCGCGCCGACAACACGGCGCGGCTGCTCGACGTCAAGTTCCACGCCCTGGCCGGCGACTACTTCGGCGCCGGCCACGTCAAGGAAAGCCAGGAGGTGGACTTCTACCACTGGAGCGCGATCCTGCGTTCGGTGTCGGGCTTCGAGGTCTACCGCAAGGTCTACCGCAACGTCATCCGGCCCGAGCGCGTGGCCGAACTCTTGATCCTGCGCCCCGACATGCCGCGCTCGCTGGCGGCGTGCATGAACGAGGTCGTGGCCAACCTGGAACTGGTCGCCAACCAGGGCAGCAGCGAAACGCTGCGCCGTGCCGGGCGCCTGCGCTCGGACCTGAGGTATGGCCGCATCGACGAGATCCTGGCCACCGGGCTGCACGCCTACCTGACGCAGTTCCTCGACCGCGTCGGTGACCTCGGCGTGGGCATCAGCCGCGACTTCCTGGTGCCGATGGCCGCATGAAGTGAAGCCCCCGAGCTCGCTGGCGCTCGCTACCCCCCGAGGGGGCCGCCCGCCGATGGACCGGCAG
>CAYJOA010000185.1:1255-7782 GCA_964371495.1 uncultured Rubrivivax sp. | reverse complement strand
GAGAAGAACGCGCCGCTGCTGGAACCCTGGCAGCGCGAGATCGTGCGCATCGTGCGCAAGGTGGCGCAGTACTTCTACCCGCAGCGGCAGACGCAGGTGATGAACGAAGGCTGGGCCTGCGTCACCGGCGACACGTTGATCGTCACCGACAGTGGCCTGATGCCGGCATTGGAACTCGTCGAAACCCAGTTCGACGGTGCGGTGGAAGACGGCAACCGCGTCGTCGACTGGTTCAAGCATGCTCACCGCAAGCGCGTGCGCCTGGTGACGCGGCATGGCTACGTCCTGCACGGCGGCGCCGACCACAAGATCCTGGTCGGGGACGACTGGATCGAGCTGCAGTCGCTGAAGGTCGGCGACCGCGTGGAGATCCGTCGCGGCCGCTCGGTCTTCGCGGCGAGCGAGGCGCCGATCGACTACGACACCGCCTCGCGCCCGCGCCTGGCTGAAATCTGCGCCCGCCATGGGGTATCGCCGCACACGTTCGCGAAGTGGCAGTCCGGTGCAAAGGGCTTGCGCGTGGGCGCCGAGTGCCAGCAGCGGCTGCAGGCCTGCGGCAGCGAGTGGCTCGATGCCAAGCACGATCCTGCGCAGCCGCTCACGCTGGTCGACGCCGACGATCTGCCACGCCGGCCAGGGACCCTTGGCCCCGATTTCGCCGAGGTGCTGGGGCAGCTTACCGGTGACGGCTTCGTCGAGACTTCGCATTCCGGCCGCATCAACCTGACATCACAGGACGAGGCGCTGCTGGACTTCTTCGAGCGCACCATGGACCAGCAGTTCGGGCTGCAGGCTCGTCGCCGACCCGATCGCAACCACTTCAACAGCACGGTGCACAGCGCTGCGCTGGCGCGTGTGCTCGTCTGCAACTTCCAGTTTGCCCAGGGCCTGGGCGCCGCCGGGCGCAAGCAGGTGCCCGACATCGTGCTGCGCTCTCCCCTGCCCGTGGTCACGGCCTTCCTGCGCGGCCACTTCGACACCGACGGCTGCGTCTCGGTGCGCGACCGGCAGGTGATCCTGGTCAGCAAGAGCCTGGAATTGCTGCGCACGGAACAACTGCTGCTGCTCAACCTGGGCATCGTGTGCTCGGTGCGGCCGCAGAAGGACGGCACGTACCGGCTCGTGATCGCCGGGTCCGACCTGCAGACCTACGCTTCTTCAATCGGCTTTCGGCTGCCGTCGAAGCAGGCGGCGCTGCAGGCGGTGCTCGAGCAGACGCGGTGGTTCCTGAAAAAGGACGACACCACCACGATCGAAGCACTCACCCTCGACGAAGGGCCGGTGGTCGACTTCAGCGTCGAGAACTCGCATGCCTACAAGGCGTCGTGCTTCGTCAACCACAACTGCTTCTGGCACCACAAGCTGCTGAACACCATGTACGACGACGGCTACCTGACCGACGGCGTGATGATCGAGTGGCTGAAGGCGCACACCAACGTCATCTACCAGCCGCCGGTGGGGCACCCGGCGTACAGCGGCATCAACCCCTACGCGCTGGGTTTTGCCATGTACACCGACATCAAGCGCATCTGCGAGCAGCCCACCGAAGAAGACCGCGCCTGGTTCCCCGACCTTGCCGGCACGCCCTGGCTGCCGGCGCTGCACCAGGCCATGCGCAACTTCAAGGACGAGAGTTTCATCGGCCAGTACCTGAGCCCGAAGCTGATGCGCGAGCTGCGCCTGTTCGCCATCACCGACGACGAAAAGCAGAACGAGCTCGAGGTCAGCGCCATCCACGACGACAGCGGCTACCGCCGCGTGCGCGAGTCGCTCAGCCGTCAGTACGACCTGGGCTCGCGCGAACCCAACATCCAGGTCTGGAACGTCAACCTGCGCGGCGACCGTTCGCTGACACTGCGCCACTTCCAGCACAACGACCGGCCGCTGCACGACAGCGCCACCGAGGTGCTCAAGCACGTGGCCCGGCTGTGGGGCTTCGGGGTGCAACTGGAGAGCACCAACACCCAGGGCGACGTGACGCGGCGTTGGACGGTGCCGGCGCCGGCCTGAAGCGATGCGGCGCGGCGCCGATCGCCTCGACTGTGCTTCAATGCGCCGCATCCCGCCCGCCTCGGAGCCGCCGGCACCGAGGTTCGGACGTGATGCATTGGAGGCACGGCCGTGAACCCCATCAAGCTCGTCGGAATCGCTCTCATCGTCGCCGGTGCACTGGGCCTGGCCTACGGCAGCTTCAGCTACACCAAGGATACCAGCGCGGTCAAACTCGGCCCGATCGAACTCTCCGTGAAGGAGAAGGAAACGGTCAACGTGCCGATGTGGGCGGGCATCGCAGCCATCGTCGTGGGCGGTCTCCTGCTCGTCGGCGGCGGCAGGAAGGGCTGAACGCAGGCCGCCCCGGCCGCTGCTCGAGCGCGCGGACCGGTGCCCGGCGCTGCCCGCCTCGGGGCCAGCCACTTCAGAGTTCGAACGCCCCCTGCAGCCATTCGACGCGGTCGCCGTCGATGGCGACGACGTCGAAGCGGCAAGGCGGCAAGGCATCGAAGCGCATCAGGTAATGCTGCGCCGCAAAGACCAGCGCGCGCTGCTTGGCGCCGCCGACGCTGGCCGCGGCGCCACCCCGTGCCGCGCTGCGGCGGGCGCGCACTTCGGCAAAGACCAGCGTGCCGTCGCGGTCGCGCAGGATGAGGTCGATCTCGCCGCCGCGGGCGCGCGGGCCGCGGGCGACCCGATAATTGCGCTGCACCAGCACCAGCCCGCGCGCCTGCAGCCAGGCCAGGGCCAGCGTTTCGGCGCTGTCGCCGACCGCCTTGGCGCTGCCACCGGCCCCCGCCTTGAACATCGACCCCTCCCTGCTCCTGCAGGCCGCCGCTGCAGCCGCCGGGCACCAGCAATATCCGCCCGGCACACTGTACGTGGTGGCCACACCGATCGGCAACCTCGCCGACCTGACGCTGCGCGCAGTGCACGTGCTCGGGCGCGTCGACGCCGTGGCCTGCGAGGACACGCGGATGGCCGCGCAGCTGCTGCGTCACCTGTGCCTGCAACGGCCCTTGCTGGCACTGCACGAGCACAACGAACACGCGGCAGCGGCGTCCGTGCTGGCGCGGCTGGCGCAAGGCGAGTCGGTGGCCTATGTCAGCGATGCCGGCACGCCGGCCGTCAGCGACCCCGGTGCCGTGCTGGTGGCGCAGGCCGCCGCCGCCGGCCACAAGGTGGTGCCGATCCCCGGCCCCAGCAGCGCGCTGGCGGCCTTGTCGGTGGCCGGAGATGCTGACGGCGCCGGATTCCGCTTCGTCGGCTTCTTGCCTTCCAAGGGCGGCGAGCGGCGATCGGCGCTGGCCACGGCGCTGGCCGATGCATCGACGCAGGTGCTGTTCGAGGCCCCGCACCGCATCACCGGCCTGGCGGCCGAACTGGCGGCGGCGGCACCCGAGCGGCGCGTGACGCTGGCGCGCGAGCTGACCAAGCAGTTCGAGACCATCGTCACCTTGCCCGCTGCCGACCTGCCGCGCTGGCTGGCCGAAGACGACAACCGCCAGCGCGGCGAGTTCGTGCTCGTGCTGCACGCCCTGCCGGCCGTGCCCGCTGCCGCCGCAGCGGTGAGCCCGGCCACGCTTCATGCCTTGCGCGTGCTGTTGCGCGAACTGCCGCTGAAGCAGGCGGTGGCGCTGGCGGCCGAGATCACCGGTGCGCCGCGCAACGCGCTGTACCAGCGTGCGCTGGCCGAGCGCGGCGACTCCGAGTCCGGCGGTGCCGAGGCCCCGGCTTGACGCCGCGCCGCCTGCAGCGCGCCGGTGGTGATTTCAACCGCTGGGCGCTCGGCCGCACGGCACATTGGTCACCCACCGTGCGCGGGCTGCTGTGGTCGGCCGCCAGCGGTGCGCTGTTCGTCGCCCTCAACGGCACGATGCGCGGGCTGGCGCTGCAGCTCGACCCGATGCAGGCGCAGTTCCTGCGCTACCTGTTCGGCCTGCTCGTCATGCTGCCGCTATTGCTGCATGGCCGGCTGGTGGACTGGTGGCCACGCAACCTGGGCGGCCAGTTCACGCGCGGCGCGGTGCACACGGTGGGGCTGGTGCTGTGGTTCCTGGCGCTGCCGCACATCCCGCTGGCCGATACCACGGCCATCGGCTTCACCGGGCCGTTGTTCATCATGATCGGCGCCTGGCTCTTCCTGCGCGAGCCCATGCGCTGGGAGCGCTGGCTGGCCACCGCCGTCGGCTTTGCCGGCGTGCTGGTCGTCGTCGGGCCCAAGCTGGGTCTGGGCGGCGACGGCAGCGGCGGCGGCCACCACCTGCTGATGCTGGCTTCGGCGCCGGTGTTCGCGGCGTCCTTCCTCGTCACCAAGGTGCTCACGCGCACCGAGACGGCGGGTGTCATCGTGGTCTGGCAGGCGTTCACGGTGACGCTGTTCAGCCTGCCGATGGCGCTGCTGACCTGGCAGGCACCGAGCGCGCTGCAGTGGCTGGGCTTTGCGCTGTGCGGCCTGCTCGGCAGCGCCGGCCACTACTGCCTGACGCGGTCGTTCCATGCCGCCGACATCTCGGCCACGCAGTCGGTCAAGTTCCTCGAGCTGGTGTGGGCCTCGCTGCTGGGCTGGCTGTTGTTTGCCGACCTGCCGACGCAGACCACGCTGCTGGGCGGCGCCGTGATCTGCGCGGCCACGCTGTGGGTGGCGCGGCGCGAGCACCTGCGGCCGGAGATCGCGTCCGAACCCGGGCCGTGAAGTGACGGCCCGGCCGCGCCGTGTTTGGCCCTTCGGGCCACAGTGCGCCAGGGCCGACTCCTACAATCTGCACTCGCCTTGCCCGCTGGCGATGCCCGTTTGCCCAGCCCTTCCGGAAGACCGCCCCATGATCACCCGCGAACCGACCCTCGAGCGCCTGGCCATTGCACAGGGCCTGATGCTGGAGCCCTTCGGCATCACCGAGGCGACGCTGGCGCGCGCGCTGGCCACCATCGTGGAGCACCGTGTCGACGACGCCGACCTCTACTTCCAGACCACCCGCCACGAAGGCTGGAGCCTGGAGGAAGGCATCGTCAAGAGCGGCAGCTTCAGCATCGACCAGGGCGTGGGCGTGCGCGCCGTGGCCGGCGAGAAGACCGCCTTCGCGTATTCCGACGACCTCAGCGAAGCCTCGCTGCTGGACGCCGCGCGCACGGTGCGCACGATCGCCGCGGCGGGCCAGAACAGGCGCATCAAGGTCGCACGGCCGCTGCGCGTGGCCGCCAGCCGCGTCCTGTACGCGCCCACCGACCCCATCGCCACGCTCGACAGCACGCAGAAGGTGGCGTTGCTGGAGAAGGTGGAGAAACTCGCGCGTGCCAAGGACCCGCGTGTCGTGCAGGTGATGGCCAGCCTGGGCGCCGAGTACGACGTCGTGCTGGTGGCGCGCGCCGACGGCACGCGCGCGGCCGACGTGCGGCCGCTGGTGCGCCTGAACGTGACCGTGATCGCCGAGCAGACGGTGGCCGGTGTGGTGCGCCGCGAAGTCGGCTCGGGCGGCGGCGGCGGGCGCTTCGGCCTCGGTTACTTCCAGGACGAGGTCATCGAAAGCTACGTGCAGCACGCAGTGAACGCCGCGCTCACCAACCTGGAAAGCCGCGCCGTCGCCGCCGGTGAAATGACCGTGGTGCTGGGCCCCGGCTGGCCCGGCGTGCTGCTGCACGAGGCGGTGGGCCACGGCCTGGAAGGCGACTTCAACCGCAAGGGCAGCAGCACCTTCGCCGGCCGCATCGGCCAGCGCGTGGCGGCCAGGGGCGTGACCGTGCTCGATGACGGCACGCTGGCCGACCGCCGCGGCTCGCTGAACATCGACGACGAAGGCCACGCCACGCAGCGCAACGTGCTCATCGAGGACGGCATCCTGAAGGGCTACATGCAGGACACGCTGAACGCGCGGCTGATGGGCGTCAAGCCCACCGGCAACGGCCGCCGCGAAAGCTACGCCCACCTGCCGATGCCGCGCATGACCAACACCTACATGCTGGCCGGCAAGCGCACGAAGGAAGAGATCATCGGCAGCATCAAGAAGGGCCTGTACGCCACCAACTTCGGCGGCGGGCAGGTCGACATCACCAGCGGCAAGTTCGTGTTCTCGGCCAGCGAGGCCTTCTGGGTCGAGAACGGCCAGGTGCTGTACCCGGTGAAGGGCGCCACGCTGATCGGCAACGGGCCCGAGGCGATGACCCGCGTCAGCATGATCGGCAACGACCTGCAGCTGGACACCGGCGTCGGCGTCTGCGGCAAGGAAGGCCAGAGCGTGCCGGTGGGCGTGGGGCAGCCGACGCTGCGCATCGAACGGCTCACGGTCGGCGGCACGGCATGAGCGCGCCGGGCCGCCTCAAGCGCGAATACCGGAGTACGCAGCACGAAGCTTGCCCAGTGACGCCGTGAACGACGCGGTCAGCTACGCCGATATCGAAGCCGCCGCACAGCGGCTGGCCGGTCAGGTGCTGGACACGCCCTGTCTCGAATCGAAGACGCTGGGCCAGATCGTCGGCGCGCAGGTCTTCCTGAAGTTCGAGAACCTGCAGTTCACCTCGTCGTTCAAGGAGCGCGGCGC
>CAYJOA010000185.1:0-1155 GCA_964371495.1 uncultured Rubrivivax sp. | reverse complement strand
TGTTCAACGCCATCAAGGGCACCGCCTGGCCGCAGGGCAGCAGCACCATCGCCGAAGGCATCGCGGTGGGGCAGCCGGGCCGTATCACGCAGGGCATCGTGCGTGAACTCGTCGACGACCTCGTGCTCGTCGACGAAGGCGACATCGAGCAAGCGGTGCTGATGCTGCTGGAGATCGAGAAGACCGTCGTCGAAGGTGCCGGCGCCGCCGGGCTGGCGGCATTGCTCAAGGACCCGGCGCGCTACGCCGGGCGCAAGGTCGGCCTGGTGCTGTGCGGCGGCAACATCGAGCCGCTGCTGCTGGCCGCCATCATCGAACGCGGCATGGTGCGCGCCGGCCGGCTGGCGCGCATCCGCGTCGCCGCGCGCGACACACCGGGGGTCCTGGCGCGCATCACGACGGTGGTCGCCGAAGCGGGCGCCAACATCGACGAGGTGCACCACCAGCGAGCGTTTTCGACTTTGTCGGCGCAGAGCGTGGAAGTCGAGCTGGTGGTGCAGACACGCAACCCGGCACATGTGCGTGAGCTCGTGCAGCGGCTGCTGGAGGCGGGCTTCGACGCCACGCCCTATTGAGCCCCCGCGGCGCGGCGTCATCGCCGCCTCGGCAGGTCGCCAGCAGCGCCGTGCTACATTCGCGGCCATGCGTCCCGCGTCGTTCTTCTTTGCGCACTTTTGGTTCTCGCACCGCTCGGCGGCTGGAGAGGCAAACGCGTAACGCAACGCAGCGCACCCCAGACAACCGCCGGCAGCCCCGGCGGTTTTTTGTTGCCGGCGCGTCGTTTCACCAGGAAAGCCCCATGAGCCCCAAGCCCGCCAGCCCCGCCGCCGACAGCCGCCTCGCGCTGAGCGAGCGCACCAGCGAAACCGACGACCAGCGCATCCGCGACGTCACGCCGCTGCCGCCGCCCGAGCACCTGATCCGCTTCTTCCCGATCGCCGGCACGGCAGTGGAAACGCTGGTGGCCAGCACGCGTGGTGCCATCCGCCGCATCATGAACGGCGACGACGACCGCCTGCTGGTGATCATCGGCCCGTGCTCGATCCACGACCCGCTGGCGGCGCTGGAATACGCGCGCAAGCTCAAGCCCCTGCGCGACCGGCACGCCGGCGAGCTGGAGGTGGTGATGCGCGTGTACTTCGAGAAGCCGCGCAC
>CAYJOA010000184.1:0-7862 GCA_964371495.1 uncultured Rubrivivax sp. | reverse complement strand
ACTCCCTCCCCCTCGCGGGTTCAGTCGAGCCTTTGCTTCGTGACGCACCATGCGCGGATTCTAGGCAGCGGGCCCTGGGGCCGCGGCCGGCCGCGCCCGGCCTGCGCGGGCCGCTACTTCAGCGACGCCAGCCGCTGTTTGCCGGCCGCCGCCGCCTCGGACTGCGGATAGCTCTTCACCAGCTCTTCCAGCGTGCGGCGCGCGCCGCGCACGTCCTTCATCTCGGCCTGGCTGTTGGCCAGCGCCAGCAGCGCTTCGGGCGCGCGCGGGTGCGCGGGAGCGCCGGTCACGAAGGCACGGAAGACGGCGATCGCCTCCTTGTGCTGGCGCTGCCCGTACAGCGCGTTGCCGAGCCAGAAGCGCACGCTGTCGGTGTAGCCGCTGGCGGGGAAGCGGCGCTGGAAGCTGCCGAACAGCGCCACCGCCTTGTCGAAGTCGCCGCCGCGGATGGCGGCCATGGCTTCGTCGTAGGCCTGCGTCTCGAAGGGGTCGGCGCTGAACTCGCGGCCGTCGAGCGACACTTTCGTGGGCTCGAGCTTGAGCAGCCGCGCGTCGATGGCCTGCGTCACGTCTTTCTGCCGCCGCTGCGCTTCCGACAGCTCGCGCAGCACCTGCTCGTCGTTGCCGCGCAGCTGGGCGATCTCGCCGCGCATGGCTTCGAGCTGGTTGTTCAGCTCGAGCAGGCTGCGGCGCAGGGCGGCCACCTGCTCGACCAGCTGCGCGTTGGCTGCTGCGAGCTCGTCGGTGCGCGCCTTGGAACGCGCTTCACTCTCGGTGATGCGGGTGCGCAGGTCGAGGATGGCCTGGCGCGCCTCGTCGTCGTCGAACAGGCCCGCCTGTGCCGCGCCGGCTGCCAGGCCCAGCGTCAAGATCGCCAGCGCGCTGCGCACCGGCACGGCCCGGCGCATCTCAGCGGTCCTTCAGCTCGGCACGCCGGTTGCGCGCCCAGGCCGATTCGTCGCTGCCCTGCACCGCGGGGCGCTCCTCGCCAAAGCTCACGGCTTCGAGCTGCTGGCCGCCCGCTCCCAGCAGTTCGAGCGAGCGCACCACCGCTTCGGCGCGCTTCTGGCCCAGCGCCAGGTTGTATTCGCGGCCGCCGCGTTCGTCTGTGTGGCCCTCGACCACCACACGCTTGCCGCGGTTGGCGGCCAAAACGCGGGCATGGCCGTCGATGAGGCCCTTGAATTCGTCCTTGATGGCGTAGCTGTCGAAGTCGAAGTAGACGATGCGCTGGCTGGGCGCCGCCATCATCGCGGTGCCGCCGGCGACGCCGGCACCGGGCAGGTTCACCGTGGCCACGCCGGACTGCGGCGTGCCGCTGCTGCTGGCAGACGGCGTGCCCGACGTGCCGCCGGCGGTGGACACCGGGGTGCGTGTTTCGACGGGTGCGCCGGAGGTCTCGGCCAGCTTGGTCGATTCGCAGCCGGCCAGCGCCACCATCGCGGCAAGCACGGGCAGGGCCAGCTTCCAGGCACGGCGGGGTGATGTCTTCATCGGGGTTCCTTCACGGGAGTGAGTGTGTGAAAGCCGGGGGGTCCCGGCTCAGCGGCTGAAAGGCCCCCAGGCAGGCTCGAGCACATCGGCCCCGCTGCTGAGGAGACGCGTCTTGATCTTGCCATCGAGGGTGGTGGTCATCAACACGTCGTTGCCCTGCGCCCGCGTGGCGTAGACGAGCAAGCGCCCGTTCGGGGCGAAGCCGGGGCTTTCGTCGTGTTGAGTGTCGGTCAGGGCCTGCGGAGTTCCCCCCGCGAGTTCCATCGTCATCAGCTTGAAGGCGCCGCCTCGGCGCGTCACGTACGCCAGCAGCGTGCCGTCGGGGCTGATGGCGGGGCTGATGTTGTAGTTGCCGTCGAAGGTGATGCGCTCCGCCGGGCCGCCGGTGACGGCAATGCGGTAGATCTGCGGGCCGCCGCCGCGGTCGCTGACGAAGTAGACGTGGCGGCCGTCGGGTGCGTAAACGGCCTCGGTGTCGATGGCGTTGCTGCGCGTCAGGCGCACCGGCGTGCCGCCGGCGGCGGGCAGCGTGTAGAGCTGCGACGGCCCGTCCTGCGACAGCGTCACGGCCAGCCGCTGGCCGTCGGGCGACCACGCCGGCGCGCTGTTGGAGCCGCGGAAATTGGCCACCATGCGGCGTTCGCCGCTGCCCAGGTCCTGCACCCAGACCACCGCCTTCTGCGACTCGAACGACACATAGGCCAGCTGCTTGCCGTTGGGCGACCAGGCCGGCGAGATGATGGGCTCGGGGCTGACCAGCGCGACCTGCCCGCCTTCGCCGTCGGCGTCGGTGACGCGCAGCGTGAAACGGCGGCCCGCGCGCACGACGTAGGCAATGCGGGTGGCGTAGACACCGCGCTCGCCGGTCAGCGTCTGGTGGATCTCGTCGGCGATGCGGTGCGCGGCCAGGCGCAGGTCGGCGGCGAGAACGACCTTGCTCTGGCCCAGCAGCTGTTCGTTCTTCAACACGTCCCAGAGCCTGAAGCGCACGTCGAAACGACCGTCGGGCAGGCGCGTCGCCGAACCGGCCACCAGCGCGTCGGCACCGCGGCCGCGCCAGTCGGCCAGGTCGACGCTGCTGCCTTCGTCCAGCGGCACGTCGGCCGGCGTGGCGCGGAACAGGCCGCTGCGCTCGAGGTCGGCGCGCACGACGGCGGCCAGCGGCACGCCGGTCTGGCCTTCACCGCGGAAGTCGGCCACCACCACCGGCAGCTGCGTGGCGCCGACGCCTGAGATCTCGACGCGGAACTGCGCCGCCGCCGGCATCACGGCGGCGCTGCCCAGCGCAGCGAGGAAACGGCGTCGCGGCCAGCGGCCGGGGAATGAAGTGGGTTCAGTCGCCAACGGCATCACATCGCAGAGCAAGAGAGCGCTGCATTGTAGGCAGCGGGTCCGGCGGCGGCCCCGCGCCGCGATAATCCGCGCCAGGCGCAGGCTCACGGCCGTCGCCGCACCGCCCCCATGCCCACCCTGTTGCAGCGTTTCGCCCGCCTCCTGCCGTACGTGCGCAACAGCCGCGCCGGCCTGCTGGGCGCGGTGCTCGGATCGATGGTCACCGCCGCCACCGAGCCGATGATCCCGGCCTTGATGAGTCAGCTGCTGGACCGCGGCTTCTCGGCCGGCAAGCTGGCGCTGTGGCTGGTGCCGGTGGCCATCATCGGCCTGTTCGCGGTGCGCAGCGTGGCCGGTTTCGTGGCCCAGTACGGGCTGGCGTGGACGGCCACGCGCGCCGTCGTGCGGCTGCGCATGGCGATGTTCGAACGCCTGCTGGTGGCCGAGCCCGCCACCTACACGCGCCACAACGCCAGCGGCCTGACCAACACCGTGGTCTACGAGGCGCAGACCGGCGTCACGCTGCTGGTGGGTGCGATGCTGGCGCTGGTGCGCGACGCCCTCACGCTGGTGGCGCTGCTGGCCTACCTGTTGTGGCTGAACTGGCAGCTCACGCTCTTCGTCGGCCTGCTGTTCCCGGCCGTGGCGCTGGTGATGCGCGCGCTGGGCCGCCGGTTGCACCGGCTCACCGTCGAAGGCCAGCAGGCCACCGACGAGCTGGCCTACGTGGTCGAGGAAAACGTGCTCGCCTGGCGCATCGTGCGGCTGCACGGCGCGGCGCTGCGCCAGTCGGCGCGTTTCCTGCAGCGCGCCGACCGGGTGCGCCGGCTCATGCTCAAGGCGGTGGTCGCCGGCGCCACGATGACGCCGGTGACGCAGATGCTGGCGGCGTGTGCGCTGTCGGCGGTGATCGTGCTGGCGCTGTGGCAAAGCGGCAGCGGCGGCGCCACGGTGGGCAGCTTCGTGGCCTTCATCACCGCGATGCTGATGCTGGTGGCGCCGATCAAGCACCTGTCGGACGTGATGGCACCGATCACGCGCGGCCTGGCCGCGGTCGAGCGCGGCATCGACCTCATCGAGCAGAGCCCGGTCGAACACGGCGGCACGCACGCCGCCGGAGGGCTGGCGCACCGCGCCCACGGCGACATCCGCTTCGAAGGCGTGACGCTGCGCTACCGCGACGACACCGCGCCGGCGCTGGAAGGCATCACGCTGCAGGTGCGCGGCGGCGAGACGGTGGCGCTGGTCGGGCCCTCGGGCGCCGGCAAGTCGACGCTGGTGCACCTGCTGCCGCGTTTCCTGGAGCCGACGGCAGGCCGCATCACGCTGGACGGCGTGCCGCTGCAGGACTGGGACGTGGCCGCGCTGCGGCGCCAGTTCGCGCTCGTCAGCCAGGACGTGGTGCTGTTCAACGACACCGTGGCCGCCAACGTCGCGCTGGGCGCCGAGCTGCCGCGCGAGGCGGTGCGCGACGCGCTGCGCGCCGCCCACCTGCTGGACTTCGTCGAGAGCCTGCCGCAGGGCCTGGACACGCTGATCGGCCACAACGGCAGCCAGCTGTCGGGCGGCCAGCGCCAGCGGCTGGCGATCGCGCGCGCGATCTGCAAGGATGCGCCGGTGCTGATCCTGGACGAGGCCACGTCGGCGCTGGATTCGGAATCCGAACGCGCCGTGCAGGCGGCGCTGGAGGCGCTGATGCAGGGCCGCACGACGCTGGTCATCGCGCACCGGCTGTCGACCATCGAACACGCCGACCGCGTGGTCGCGCTCGAAGGCGGCCGGCTGGCCGAGCAAGGCACGCATGCCGAGCTGCTGGCCGCCGGCGGCCTGTACGCCAGGCTGCATGCGATGCAGTTCCGTTCCTGAAGGAGAAACCGCGATGACTGCCATTTCCCGCTACCCCGTGCCCGACCTCGCCGACCTGCCCGAGGACATGCGCGCACGCATCCTCGACGTGCAGGCCAAGGCCGGCTTCGTGCCCAACGTCTTCCTGGCGCTGGCGCACCGGCCGGCCGAGTGGCGCGCCTTCATGGCCTACCACGACGCGCTGCTGGTCAAGGACACCGGCACGCTGAGCAAAGGCGAGCGCGAGATGATCATCGTCGTCACCTCGGCCGTGAACCAGTGCCTGTATTGCGTGGTGGCGCACGGCGCGATCCTGCGCGTGTACGAGAAGAAGCCGCTCATCGCCGACCAGCTGGCGGTGAACTACCGCAAGGCCGACATCACGCCGCGCCAGCGCGCCATGCTCGACTTCGCGTTCAAGATCACCACCGCATCGCACCTGATCGACGACAACGACCACGCCACGCTGCGCGCCCACGGTTTCGGCGACGACGACATCTGGGACATCGGCGCCATCAGCGCCTTCTTCGGGCTGAGCAACCGCATGGCCAACCTGAGCGGCATGCGGCCGAACGACGAGTTCTACCTGATGGGCCGCGTTCCCAAGGTGAAAGCGCAGCAAGGCTGAGCCCAGCGGCCGCCACGGAACCGGCTCTGCCGGGCCGTTGGCGGCGCCCCCTCGAGGGGGCTGAGCCCGGACATCTTAGGCCCGGTGGGCCTTCAATGCCTGGCGAAGAGCCGGGCGTCCTCGCCTGGCGCGGCCGGCAAGGCCACCGAAGGCGCTTCGGGGGTGGGTCAGCCCGCTTGCTGCAGCGCGCGGATGCGGTCCTCGATCGGCGGGTGGCTGGCCAGCAGCGCCATCATGCCGCCGGGCCGGCTGCTGATGCCCATGTTGGACACCGTCTTGGGCAGCTCGCCGGGGTCCAGGCCGCCCAGCCGCGCCAGCGCGTTGATCATCGGCTGCTTGCGGCCCATCAGCGCCGCCGCGCCGGCGTCGGCACGGTATTCGCGGTGGCGCGAGAACCAGGCCACGACCACGGCTGCCAGCACGCCGAGCACGATGTCGAGCACGATCGTCGTCACGTAGTAGCCGATGCCCACGCCGCGTTCGTTCTTCAGGATCACGCGGTCGACGAAATACCCGATGACGCGCGACAGGAAGATCACGAAGGTGTTCATCACGCCCTGGATCAGCGTCAGCGTGACCATGTCGCCGTTGGCGACGTGAGCGATCTCGTGGCCGATGACGGCCTCGACCTCGTCGCGGTTCATGTTCTGCAGCAGGCCGGTGGACACCGCCACCAGCGCCGAATTCTTGAACGCGCCAGTGGCGAAGGCGTTGGGTGCACCCTCGAAGATGGCGACCTCGGGCATGCCGATGCCCGACTTCTCGGCGAAGTGCTGCACGGTGGCGACGATCCAGCGGTGCGTGGGATCGGCGGAGTCGTTGATAACCTGGGCGTGGGTGCTCCACTTGGCCATCGGCTTGCTGATCAGCAGCGAGATGATGGCGCCGCCGAACCCCATGACCGCCGCAAAGCCGAGCAGCATGCCCATGTTCAGGCCGTTGGCGGTGAGGAAGCGGTTGACGCCCAGCAGGCTGGCGGCAACGCCCAGCACCAGCATGACGGCCAGGTTGGTGACGATGAACAGCAGAACGCGCTTCATGATGAAGGTGCGCCGGACGGGCGCACGGTCGGGTGGCAACGCTGCGGATGTTAGGGCTGCGGCCGGCGTTTCAATGGCCGCCAAGCAGCGTACCCGCGTCGCGCAGGGCCATGCCCGCGCGCGCCGGCAGGCGCGAGTTCAGGCGCCGGCCGGCGGCACGCGCAGCCGCACGTGGTTGGGGTTGCCCGGCGGCAGCAATTCGAAGCGGTCGGCGAACTGCCCGAACAGCTTGGTCGACGAGCCGCTGCGGGTCAGCAGCCCGGCCTCGCGCAGCCGCACCGACGCCACGCGCAGTTCCAGCGTGCCGCCGCGCGCCAGTTCGGGCAGTTCGGCCAGCATCTGCTGCACCTTCTCGGGCTGCGGCGGCGGTGGCGGTGGCGCAGCGGGCGCAGCGGCCTTGCGCCGCGTCGGCGTCTTGCGCGCCGCCGTCTTGGCCGGCGCGGCATCGGCCACGGCCGCGGCGGCGGCACGGGCTGGCATCTTCTCTGCCGCTTTGGCCGCCGCCGCGCCGGTGGCGCGGCTGGCCGTCTTGCGCGCCGGCCGCGCCGTCGCGCTGGCGCGCGGCTTGCGGTGCGCCATGACGGTGAACTCGTCGTAGACCTGCAGCGTCTCGTCGCCGGTCTTGCCTTCCTGCCCGATGCCGACGACGCGGCAGCCTTTCTCGCGCAGCCGGCCCACCAACGGCGCGAAGTCGGAGTCCGACGAGGCGATGGCCACCACGTCGGGCCGCTCGGCCAGCACGAGGTCGATGGCGTCGACGGCCAGCGCGATGTCGGTCGAGTTCTTGCCCGTGCTCAGGTTGACCATGGGCTTGATCTGCAGGCGCCTGAACACCGCCTGGTGCTTGACCGCGCCTTCGGCGGTGCAGTAGGCGCGGCGCACGTGCAGTGCGCCGTGGGCGTCGAGCAGGTGCGCCACGGCTTGTTCGATGACGTCGACCGACACGTTGTCGGCGTCGATGAGCAGCATCACGCGGTCGGTCATGTCAGCTTCCAGTACAAGGTTTCGCCGCCGCGCAAGGGCTTGATGAGCGCGTCGCCGAAGGGCAGGGTTTCGGGCAGGGTCCAGGGCTGGCGCCGCAGAGTCACCGTCTCGCGGTGGCGCGGCAGGCCGTAGAAGTCGGCGCCGTGGAAGCTGGCGAAGGCCTCCAGCTTGTCGAGTGCAGCTGCGGCCTCGAAGGCCTCGGCGTACATCTCCAGCGCTGCCGGCGCGGTGTAGCAGCCGGCACCGCACACCGATTGTTCCTTCATCGAAGCGGCGTGCGGCGCGCTGTCGGTGCCGAGGAAGAACTGCGGGCTGCCGCCGGTGGCCGCGCGCAGCAGCGCCTGGCGATGCCGTTCCTTCTTCAGCACCGGCAGGCAGTAGTAGTGCGGTCGCAGGCCGCCGGTGAACAGCGCATTGCGGTTGTAGAGCAGGTGGTGCGCGGTGATGGTGGCGGCGGTGTGCGCGTCGCTGCCGGCCACGTAGTCGGCGGCGTCCTGCGTCGTGATGTGCTCGAACACGACCTTCAGGCCCGGGAAGCT
>CAYJOA010000183.1:0-7887 GCA_964371495.1 uncultured Rubrivivax sp. | reverse complement strand
GCCGTAGCGGCCGTCCTTGGGGCGGCGGCTGGGCTGCACGTAGGCCGCCTTCCAGGGCTCGGGGCCGAGCGAACGCAGGAAGGTCGCGGTGTGGCTGGTGCCGGCGCCGACTTCCATGTCGTACGGCTGCAGCAGCGCACAGCCCTGGGCGTCCCAGTAACTCTGCAGCTTGAGGATGATCTGCTGGAAGGTGAGCATGAGGTCGGCGCGCGAAAGCCTGCGAGTTTACGGGCGCCCGGGTCTCGCGCCGGCACGCCTGCGCAGCACGCATGCAGCCACCGCCAGCAGCGCCAGCGCCACCAGCGGCCACAGCCCGGCGCGCGCCGCCCACCAGGCAAAGGGCGTGATGCCGTCGCGCCCCTGCACGCGGCCGCCGAGCACGCCGCGGCTGTGCGGCGCGAGCATCGCCAGCACGCGGCCACGGTGGTCGACGATGGCCGTCGCGCCGGTGTTGGTGGCCCGGATCATCGGGCGCTGGAACTCCATGGCCCGCAGCCGCGAGATGTTCAGGTGCTGCGTGGTGGCGATGGTGTCGCCGAACCAGCCGATGTTGCTGAGGTTGGCCAGCACAGTGGGCGCCGTCGCCGCGTCGGCAAAGCGGCGCGCCAGCTCCTCGCCGAACAGGTCCTCGTAGCAGATGTTCGGCGCCACGCGCTGGCCGGCGGCAGCGAACGACGGCGGGTCGACGACGCCGCGGGCAAAGTCGCCCAGCGGGATGTTCATCAGCGTCGTGAACCAGCGGAATCCGGTCGGGATGAACTCGCCGAACGGCACCAGGTGGACCTTGTCGTAACGGTACTCGGCGGCGGCCGACAGGCCGGCCACCGAGTTGGTGTAGCCGCTGTCGAAGTCGCCCAGCGGCACGCCGACGAGCGCGGCGCGGCCGGCACCCGGCTCGGCAAAGTGCGCACGCAGCGTCTCCCAGTAGCCGGGGGCGAATTCGGCGAGCTGGAACGGCAGCAGCGGCACCGCGGTTTCCGGTGCCAGCACGAGGTCGGCGCGCGCGGCCAGCAGCTCGCGGCCGACCCAGGCCAGCGTCTCGGGCATGTGTTCGGCAGCGAACTTCTCGTCCTGCTTGACGTTGGTCTGCAGCAGCGCCACGGTCAGTTCGCCGGCCGGCCGGCTGTGCTCGCCCGGCCCGGCCCAGGCGCACAGCGCCAGCAGCGCGGCCGCCGCAGCGCCCGGGCCCCAGCCGCGGCCGCGGCTGCGTGCCAGCCGCGCCAGCGCCGCCGCCGCGTAGGCCAGCACCGCCCCCATGCCGTAGACGCCGACCCACGGCGCCAGCGCCGCCAGCGGCGCGTCGAGCTGGGAATACCCCGCGGCCAGCCAAGGGAAGCCCGTGAAGACGACGCCGCGGGCCATTTCGGCCAGCAGCCACAGCGCCGCGAACAGCAGTGCATCGGTGGCGCGGTCGCGGCGCCAGCGTGCGTAACAGGCGGCGGCCGCCGCCAGCCAGCCCGACAGTGCGGCGCTGAGCGCCAGCACGGCCAGCGCCGCCATCCAGGCCGGCAGCCCGCCGTAACGATGCATGCTGATGAACAGCCACCACACGCCGGCCGCCAGCCAGGCGGTGGCGTAACACGCGGCCAGCAGCGCGGCGGCGCGCGGCGCCGCACCGTCCAGCCGCCAGACCAGCCAGGCCAGCGTGGCCAGCGGCAGCAGCCAGGCGCCGGGCACGGCGGTGTGCACGTAAGCCAGCGTCTGCAGCGCGCCGAGCGCCGCCGCGGCCACCGCGTCGACAGCCGGCCCGCGCGGGCGCGGCGCGGCCTTCAATCGACGTCGCCGCCGTCGGCCGTGCTCTCGGAGCGCGGCACGCGGCTGACGCGGAACCAGCGCACCGCGCCGCCGCGCGTGAGCATCACGGTGAAGCGCAGGCCGGCCAGTTCCAGCGCCTCGCCGCGCCGCGGCACACGGCCCAGCTCGTGCGCGATGAGGCCGCCGATGGTGTCGAAATCGGCATCGGGCAGGCTCACGCCGAAGGCCTCGTTGACGGCGTCGATGGCGACGTCGCCGGCCACGCGCTGGCTGCCGTCGGCCAGCGTGACGATGCCGTTCTGGCGCTCGGCCTCGTCGAACTCGTCCTCGATCTCGCCGACGATCTCCTCGAGCACGTCCTCGATGGTGATGAGCCCGGCGGTGTTGCCGAACTCGTCGATGACCAGCGCCAGGTGGTTGCGGTTGGAGCGGAAGTCGCGCAGCAGGTCGTTCAGCGCCTTGCTCTCGGGCACGAAGACCGCCGGCCGCAGCAGCGTGCGCAGGTTCAGCTCGGGCGCGCGCTGCAGCTTCAGCAGGTCCTTGGCCATCAGGATGCCGATGATGTTGTCGCGCCCGCCGTCGTAGACCGGGAAGCGCGAGTGCCCGGTCTCGATCACGGTGTTCAGCAGCTCGTCGTAGTCGGACTCGATGTCGAGCTGGTCCATGCGCGTGGCCGGCACCATGACGTCGCCGGCGGTCATGTCGGCCATGCGCAGCACGCCTTCGAGCATGGCGCGTGATTCGGGTCCGATCAGCTCGCGGTTCTCGGCGTCGGCCAGGGTCCTGATGAGCTCGGCCGTGCTGTCCGGCCCGGGCATGACAAACTCGATCAGGCGTTCGAACAAGGACCGCTTGTCGGCACTCTCGGGCGCGGCGGCGCGCGGTTGCCGGGGTGAAGCAGGTTCGGACACGTGTCGGGTGCCGGCAGTGGGTAGGGCCGAAGAATAACCGAGGCTCGGCGTTGCTCCGCCCGTGCGGCGACAATGCCGGCCCGCACCGAGACTCCGTATGCCGCAAATCACTCCGCCGGCGCTGGCCGCCCTGCGACCGCTGAGCACGCCCATCCTGGCCATGGCCGCGGTGATCGTGCTGTCCAACGTGCTGGTGCAGCACCCCATCAACGACTGGCTGACCTGGGGCGCGTTCAGCTACCCGCTCGTCTTCCTGGTCAACGACCTCACCAACCGCGCGCTGGGACCCAGCGCGACGCGGCGCGTGGCCTGGGTCGGCTTCGCGGTGGCGGTGGCGGTGTCGCTGCTGCTGGCGCCCTGGCGCATCGCGCTGGCCTCGGGCAGCGCCTTCATCCTGTCGCAACTGCTGGACGTCGCCGTCTTCAACCGCTGGCGCCGGCTGAGCTGGTGGAAGGCGCCGCTGCTGGGCTCGCTGGCGGCTTCGGTGATCGACACCGCGGTCTTCTTCTTCCTCGCTTTCGCCGGCACCTCCCTGGACTGGACCTTGCTCGCCGCCGGCGACCTGGCGGTCAAGGCCGCGATGGCCGTGCTGCTGCTGGCGCCCTATCGCATGCTGCTGCCGCGGCTGCAGGCCTGGTCGGCCGCCTGAGGCCCGGCCCAGCCTGCGCACGCCCGGCTCTGCCTTGACTTTCGCGGGCCCTTGCAACACAGTCGCCGACCCCCATCTGAGAGCCTCCCGAACGAGCCGATCGCCCCGACATGAACCCAGGCCTCATCCCCGCCACCATCCTCACCGGCTTTCTGGGCTCGGGCAAGACGACGCTGCTCAAGCGTGTGCTCACCGAAGCGCACGGCCAGAAGATCGCCGTCATCGAAAACGAGTTCGGCGAGGAGAACATCGACAACGACATCCTGGTGGCCGACACCGGCGAGCAGATCATCCAGATGAACAACGGCTGCGTCTGCTGCACGATCCGCGAGGACCTGCGCTCGACGCTGGCCGACCTGGCCGAGAAACGCCGCAAGGGCGAGCTCGACTTCGAACGCGTGGTCATCGAAACCACCGGCCTGGCCGACCCCGGCCCGGTGGCGCAGACCTTCTTCATGGACGACGAGATCGCCGAGAGCTACCTGCTCGACTCGATCCTGACGCTGGTCGACGCCAAGCACGCCGGCGCCCAGCTCGACACGCGCCAGGAAGCGCGCCGCCAGGTCGGTTTCGCCGACCAGATCTTCATCAGCAAGGCCGACCTGGTGACGCCGGCCGAGGTCGACGAGCTGATGCACCGGCTCAGGCACATGAACCCGCGCGCGCCGCAGCGCCCGGTGCATTTCGGCGAGGCCACGCTGGCCGAGGTGTTCGACCTGAAGGGCTTCAACCTCAACGCCAAGCTCGACCTCGACCCCGAGTTCCTGAGCGCCGGCGACGACCACGGCCACGACCACCATGGCCACGACCACGGCCCCGGCGAGCACTGCGAGCACCCGCACCACCACGCCCACGACGACGACGTCAAGTCCTTCGTCTTCCGCAGCAAGCGGCCGTTCAACCCGGCCAAACTGGAAGACTTCCTGGGCGCCATCGTGCAGGTCTACGGCCCGAAGATGCTGCGTTACAAGGGCGTGCTGCACATGAAGGGCAGCGACCGCAAGGTCATCTTCCAGGGTGTGCACCAGCTCATGGGCAGCGATCTCGGCCCGAAATGGGCGGCCGGCGAGGACAAGCTCAGCAAGATGGTCTTCATCGGCATCGACCTGCCCCGGGACGTGCTGATGCAGGGGCTGGAGCAGTGTCTCGTGTGACGGCCCGCCGCCCGCGGCCGGCGCCCTTGCGGCCCCCGGCGCGGGCATGGCTACAATCCGCGCGCCTCGAGGTGCCCCAGGGCATGTTCGACCGTCCCGCCGCCGGCGGGACCATGGGTTCCACGAAGCATTACGTTATGGCGAGGAGTACCCCTTGAACAAGACACCGGCCAAGCCGGCCCCTGCAGCAAAGCCCGCTGCACCCGCGCCGAGCTCCAAGCCCGCGGCTCGCGGCTCTTCGGCCAGGGGCGCGTCGGCCAAGGCCGCGCCCGCCGCGGCGCCGGTGCCGACCCAGGCACCTGCCGCGAACCGTTTCACCGACCGCTTTGCACCGGCCGCGCCGGCCAGCCGGCAAGTGACGGAAGCTGCCGACGTGCCCAAGCAGGCGCAAAAGGTCGACCCCAAGCTGGCCAACGCCTGGAAGCACAAGGCGGGCCGCGACCTCAGCGTCGAAGAGTTGCTCGCCATGCCCGAGAGCGAGTACATGAACGAGAAGCAGCTCGAATTCTTCCGCGGCCAGCTGCAGAAGCAGAAGGACGACCTGCTGTCCAATGCCGGCGAGACCACCGAGCACCTGCGCGAGGACACCTCGATCGTCCCCGACCCGGCCGACCGCGCCACCATCGAGGAAGAGCACGCGCTGGAGTTGCGCACGCGCGACCGCGAACGCAAGCTGCTGAAGAAGATCGCGCAGTCGCTGGCGCGGCTGGACAGCGGCGACTACGGCTATTGCGACGAGACCGGCGAGCCCATCGGCCTGGCCCGCCTGCTCGCCCGGCCCACCGCGACGCTGTCGCTGGAGGCACAGCAGCGCCGCGAGCTGAAGCAGAAGATGTTCGGTGACTGAGCGCGGTCGAGCACCCGCGCACCCTTTGTCGCCACCCGGGGGCCTTGCAGCGTAGGCGGCAAGGCTTTCGGCGTGTCCCGGAGTACCATTTCCCCATGGCCGAGAACGAGAGCTTCTTCCGCAAGGTGGTACGGTTCGTCGCGAACCCGACCACCGACTGGACCGAGCTCAATTCACGGCAGGACGGCACGCGCGAACTGGAGCTGGAGAAGTCCGAGCTCAAGGCGATGATCGAGCGCAAGCGGCGCAACGATTTCGTGCGCAAGCGCGAATTCGACATGCTGCGCCGCGTGCGCCGCGACGGCCTGTCGCCCGAGCAGCTGGCCACGCTGGGGGGCTCGTCCCGGCTCGACGACTCCGAGGCCCGTTTGCCCGAGGGCAACGCCTCGCGCCACGACGGCGTGAAGGCCAAGATCGACGAGATCGAGCAGCAGATGGTCGGCGAGTCCGGCTTCAGCACCACCAGCCGCAAGCCCACCGGCTTTCAGCACTCGGCCACCGAACCGATGCCGCTGCCGCGCAGCGCCGCGGCCCCCGGAGCCGGCGAAGACGAACTCGACGACGGTGAGCCGCTGGCTGCGCTGCCACCGCTGCCGGACTTCACGTTGCCGCCGCAGGCCACGCCGGCACCGGTGCAGATGGTCGGCGGCCTGCCGCCGCTGGCGCCGCTGCCGCCGCTGGCCTTCGCCGGCGACGAGCCCTCGACGCGTGGCAACGGCATCGATTTCGGCAGTCCCCTGGCGGTCGAAGTCAGCGAGGTCGTGCACGACCCCGAGCTCGACGAGGCCGTGATCGCCTTCGCCAACGCCGATTTCGCGCAGTGCGAAGAGGCCCTGCAACGCATCACCGGCCCCGGTGGCGGACGCGCGCTGCACACCGAGACCTGGCTCGTGCTGTTCGACCTGTACCGCGCCACCGGGCAGCAGCAGCGCTTCGAGAGCCTGGCGCTGGAATACGCCCAGCAGTTCGGATCGTCGGCGCCGCAGTGGTATTCGCTGCCCAGGCTGGTGGCCGATGCCCTGGCCGACGAGCCCCTGGCGACCCATGGCGCCGCTCCGACGAGCAGCCTCGGCGACACCGGCTGGATCTGCCCCGAGCATCTCGATGTCGAGGCCGTGGCGCGCCTGCGCTCGCAGACGCTGCAGATGCCTTTGCCCTGGGTCATCGACTGGAACCACCTGCGCCGCATCGACGCCGAGGCGGCAATGCAGCTGTCGATGCTGTTCCGGCTGTGGGCCGGGCAGGCGCTGGAGATACGCTGGCTCGCCGGCGACCGCCTGTTTCACGTGCTGCAGGAAGCCGCGCCGACCGGCGTGCGCGACGCCGACCCGGTGTTCTGGCTGACACGGCTGGACGCCTTGCGCCTGGCCAACCGCGCCGACCAGTTCGACGAGGCCGCCATCGACTACTGCGTCACCTATGAAGTGTCGCCGCCGTCGTGGGAAGCTGCGCGCTGCAAGGTGCACATCAGCCACTCCGGCTTGTCGACGCGCACGCCGCCGATGTCGATGGTCAGCGAGGTCTCGACCAGCTTCATGGAGTCGGGACTCAGCGACGACGCGGGCGGCACGGTCGAGGTGGCGCATGTCGAGCTGTCAGGTCAGCTGGTGGGCGACATCGGCGCCACGCTGGCCAAGCTGCACGCCCAGCTGGGCGCCGCGCCGCTGGTCAAGGTGTCGTGCGCGCGGCTGATCCGCGTCGACTTCATCGCCGCCGGCGACCTGCTGAACTGGGTGCTGTCGCGCCGCAACGAAAGCCGCAACGTGCAGTTCGTCGACACGCATCGCCTGGTGGCGCTGTTCTTCGGCGCCATGGGCATCAACGAACACGCCAAGGTGCAGGTGCGCAGAGTGTGAGGCCACGAATCTTCCTGCTGCGCGGTCCGATTGCGGGCCTGCGCTGCTCGCCGTACGGGTGTACGGCTGCGCTGCTCGACCCACACTCGAACCGCTCGCGACGGAGTCTTCGCGACCTCGAAGCCAATGGCTTGCAATACGGCACCAAGCCACAAAGTGAGACTTCCATGGAGAGCTACCACGGTACGACCATCGTCAGCGTGCGCCGCGGGCCCTTGGTGGCGCTGGGCGGCGACGGCCAGGTGACGCTGGGCAACATCGTCGTCAAGGCCAGCGCGCGCAAGGTGCGCAAGCTGCACCGCGACCAGGTGCTGGCAGGCTTCGCCGGCGCCACCGCCGACGCCTTCACGCTGTTCGAGCGTTTCGAGGCCAAGCTCGAGAAGCACCAGGGCCACCTGCAGCGTGCCGCCATCGAGCTGACCAAGGACTGGCGCACCGACCGCGTGCTGCGCCGGCTCGAAGCCATGCTCGCGGTGGCCGATCGCGAGTGCTCGCTGATCATCACCGGCAACGGCGACGTGCTCGAGCCCGAGCACGGCATCGTCGCGATCGGCTCCGGCGGCGCCTTTGCCCAGGCCGCGGCACGCGCGCTGCTCGAGCACACCGAGATGACGCCGGCGCAGATGGTCAAGCGTGCGCTGGAAATCGCCGGCGACCTGTGCATCTATACCAACCAGCACCACACGGTCGAGACCCTCGAATGAGCATGACGCCG
>CAYJOA010000182.1:2676-7903 GCA_964371495.1 uncultured Rubrivivax sp. | reverse complement strand
CCCCGACGAGTTACATTCAGGGTTCTCGCGGTCAGCACGGGCCATCACTGGCACCTCATGAAGAAACTCGGCTGGTCTTCGCTGCGGCGTCAAGGCCGCCGTTTGGCTCGTTCAGTGCTGGCTGCATTGCCGGCCTCGGTGCGCTTTTCGCTTTACCGCCGCACGGTCGACTGCGAGCCGGTGACCCAGGGCAAGCTCGAGCTGAAGATCGCCGTGACGCAGGACGAGCTGGAGGGCTGCTTCGCCCTGCTGCACGACGCCTACGTGGCCAGCGGCTTCATGCGGCCGCATCCTTCGGGCTTGCGCGTGACGCCGTATCACGCCTTGCCCACGACGACGACGCTGTGCGCCAAGGTCGACGGCGAGGTGGTGGGCACGCTGTCGATCGTGCGCGAAGGCGTGTTCGGGTTTCCGATGCAGGCGGCGTTCGACATCGCGAGCGTGCGCGCCAAGGAGGGGCACATCGCCGAGATATCGGCGCTGGCCATCCATCCGCGCTGGCGCAAGACCGGCGGCTCGATCCTGTTCCCGCTGATGAAGTTCATGTACGGCTACTGCACGCGTTACTTCGACACGCGGCACCTGGTGATCGCCGTCAACCCGGCGCACATCGAGATGTACGAGGCGATGCTGTTCTTCCGCCGCCTCACCGAGCAAGTGGTGGACCGCTACGACTTCGTCAACGGCGCGCCTGCGGTGGGCGCCACGCTGGACCTGTACGAGGCGCCGGCACTGTTCGAACGCGCCTACGGCCACAAGCCCGGCAGGCGCAACCTGCACCGCTACTTCGTCCACACCGAGCTGCCCGAGATCCACTATCCCCCGCGGCCCTGGCACACCAGCAACGACCCGGTGCTGAGCCCGGCGCTGATGGACTATTTCTTCAACCAGCGCACCAGCGGCTTCGACGGCATGCCCGACCACCGCAAGCGGCTGTTGCATTCGATCTATCGCGAACCCGAGTGGGTTGCCGTGTTGCCGGCATTGCCCCCGGAGCCCAAGACCGGTGCGGCACTGCGTCGCCACGCGCGCCATTCGATGAAGTGCCCGGCGTCGCTGGACCTGCTGGGCAACCAGGCCGGGCGCGTGGCAGTGACCGTGATCGATATCTCGGCACATGGTTTCCTGGCCCGGGCGCCGGAGCCGCTGCTGATGGGCGCGCGATACGCCGTGGTGGCCGAGTTGGGTGACGGCGTGGCCAGCCATGTCGAGGCCGAGGTCGTGCGCAATGCCAGCGACGATGCCGGCCGCTTCTTCGGCTTTCATGTCGAACACCCCGACTCGGCATGGGATCTCTGCGTGGCCTGGCTGGAAGAGGCGGCGGCGCAGGCTGCCCGCCCTGCCAGCGCGACGGACCGACCGCCGGCACAAGGGAGTCCGGCCTTCCAGGGCTGACGCCCTGTCGCCTGCGGCTGCATCCTCCGCACGCACCAAAGGCTCGCTTGCTGCCGCACAAACACACTCGTCGCGTCATCCTGTGTGCCGCCTTGCCGCTGGCCTGGCCGGCGCGAGCGGACTTGACTGCACTGGTGGTGGCGAGTCGCCCCTCGGTGCTGCCGGTGGGCACCTACAACGCGCTGAGCAGCCCCCGCTTCAGCTTTCGCGGCAGTGGTTTCGTGGTCGGGGACGGCAGGCAGGTGGTCACCAACGCCCATGTGCTGCCAGAGTCTGCGGGCACGTCTGCATCTCAGCTCGCCGTGCTGGTCAACGCGCGCGGCGAAACCGCCACCGGGCGCCTGGCCACGCTGGTCAGCGTCGACCGGGCCCACGACCTCGCCCTCTTGCAGGTTGAAGGGCCACCGCTGCCGGCGCTGACGCTGGCCGACGCAGACGCCGTGCGCGAAGGCATGGACGTGGCACTGATCGGCTTTCCGATCGGCGGCGTGCTGGGTTTTTCTCCGGTCACGCACCGGGGTATCGTCGCCTCGATCACGGCCATCGCCCTGCCCTCGCTGACGGCGCGGCAGCTCGACGCGCAGGCCGTCTCGCGCCTGCGGGAGGGGCCTTTCGAGGTCTACCAGCTCGACGCCACCGCCTACCCCGGCAACAGCGGCGGGCCGGTCCTGAACGCCCGCACCGGCGAAGTCGTGGGCGTGGTCAACATGGTGCTGGTGCGCGGCACGCGCGAATCTGCGCTGTCCAACCCCACCGGCATCACCTACGCCATTCCGGTGCGCTTCGTGCGGGAACTGCTGCGGGCGCGCTGAGCGGCGCCGGCCGCGGGTGCAAGGCGGGCGATCTGCTGCACCTCTTCCTGCGCGCTGAAGGCCAGCGCATAGAACGGGTGTGCAGCCCCCGCCTGCTGCTGTCTGTCGGCGTGGCAGTGCGGCGTCATGGCTGACCCCAAACCTGTGACGTTGCGCCTGGGTTCTGCATCACCACCACAGCGCGACGAAACAGATGCAACGCCGGGTAACACAGCACGCGCGGCTGCAGCCGCGCGCGCCGGACTCAAACCGCGAAGTAGTCCCGGTACCAGCGCACGAAGTGACCGATACCGGTGCGGATGTCGGTGGCCGGCGTGAAACCGACCCAGTCGTGCAGCGCATCGACGTTGGCATAGGTGGCCGGCACGTCGCCGTCCTGCAGCGGCAGCAGGTTCATCTGCGCCTTCATGCCGAGCGCGTCTTCGACGCAGGCGACGAAGTCCAGCAGCGCCACCGGATTGTTGTTGCCGATGTTGAAGACGCGAAACGGCGCCTGGCTGGTGCTCGGGTCGGGCGCCTCGGCGCGGTAGGCGGGGTCGGGCGTGGCCGTGCGGTCGAGCACGCGCAGCACCCCTTCGACGATGTCGTCGACATAGGTGAAGTCGCGCTGCATGCGGCCGTGGTTGAAGACGTCGATCGGACGGCCCTCGAGGATGGCCTTGGTGAACAGGAACAGCGCCATGTCCGGCCGCCCCCAGGGCCCGTAGACGGTGAAGAAGCGCAGGCCCGTCGTCGGCAGGCCGAACAAGTGGCTGTAGGTATGTGCCATCAGCTCGTTGGCCTTCTTGGTGGCCGCGTACATGCTCACCGGATGGTCGACGCTGTCGTGCTCGGAGAACGGCATCTTCGTGTTGCCGCCGTAGACGCTGGAGCTCGACGCGTACACCAGGTGCCGCACCTCCGTGTGCCGGCAGCCTTCGAGCACGTTCATGAAGCCGACGACGTTGCTTTCGACGTAGGCCTGCGGGTTCTGCAGCGAGTAACGCACGCCGGCCTGCGCAGCGAGGTGGATGACGCGGTCGAAGCGCTGTTCGGCAAACAGCCGTTCCATGCCCGCCCGGTCGGCGACGTCCAGCTTCTCGAAGCGGAAGCGTGGGTGCGGCGTCAGCCGCGCCAGGCGGTCCTGCTTGAGCCGCACGTCGTAGTAGTCGTTGAGGTTGTCCAGGCCGATGACCTCGTCGCCGCGCGCCAGCAGGCGGTGCGCAGCGGTCGAGCCGATGAAGCCGGCAGCGCCGGTGAGCAGGACTTTCATGGCAGGTCCGATGGGTCAGTCGTGGCCGGAGGCGGCGCCTGTGGCGCAGCAAAGAAAAAGCGGACGCAGCGCCCGCCGAACGGCACGAATTCTGACACGCGCTGCGGCCTCGACCGGCCGCGCTCAGAGCCAGCCGGCCTTGCGGAAGCGCCAGTACATCACGGCGCAGACCGTGGCGATGACGCCCAGGGCCAGCGGATAGCCCCAGGTCCAGCTCAGCTCGGGCATGTGCTCGAAGTTCATGCCCCAGACGCCGACGAAGGCGGTGGCGACGGCAAAGATGCCGGCCCAGGCGGCCAGGCGCTTGGTGGTCTCGGACTCCTCGATCGCCACCGTCGACATGTTGACCTGGATCGCCGTGCCTATGGTTTCACGCAGCGACTCCAGCGTCGCGTTGCTGCGCACCAGGTGGTCGTAGACGTCGCGGAAGTAGTCCTGCGATCGTTCGCAGACCTTCGGCACGCGGCCGCCGTAGAGCTTGCCGGTGGCCTCCATCAGCGGCACCACGGCGTGGCGAACCACCTGCAGGCGGCGCTTCAGCGCGTACAACCTCTGAATGTTCTGGCGCGCCGTGCCGGGCTCGAAGATCTGCTCCTCGATGGTGTCGAGTTCTTCCTCCATCTCGTCGATGACCGGGAAGTAGCGGTCCACCGTCGCGTCCATCAAGGCGTAGAAGACGAAGGACGCGCCGTGGCGCAGCAGGTGCGGTTCGAGCTCGGCGCGCTCGCGCACGCCCAGGAACCCCATCGTCGAGCGGCTGCGCACCGAGAGCACGAAGTTGCTGCCGACGAAGACGCAGACCTCGCCGACACTCAAGTCGTCGGTGGGCGTGAATTCGATCAGGTGCATGACGGCGAAGACCGTGTCGCCATACTCCTCGATCTTCGGCCGCTGGTGGCCGTGGCGGGCGTCTTCCACCGCCAGTTCGTGCAGGCCGAACTCACGCTGCATCTCGAACAGCTCTTCGTCGCTGGCGTCCTTCAGCGCCACCCAGACGAAGCAGTCCTTGTGTTGCAGGTAGTCGCTGATGGCGGCCACGTCGATGTCGGCGAGCTTCCTGCCCTGCTGGTAGACGACGCAGTTGATCAGCATGGCCCGGCCTCGTGGGGTGATGGCGGCATCTTCGCACGTCGCCCGGCGCGTTCAGACGTCTCGAACGCGCACACGCGTGCCGTCGGCCACCGCGGGTGGCGGGTAGATCAGCACCCGGGCCCCGGCGTCCAGGCCCTGGCGGACCCAGGCCTCGCTGCTGTTGCGTGCCGCCACCGTCACGGCCTGCAAGCGAGCCCGCCCGCCGTCGAGCACGAACACCGCGTTGCCGGTCGCGCCAGCCGTGGCCGGCAGCGGGAACACCGCGCTCACCGGGACGCGCAGCACGGCAGGCTCGCTGCGCGTGACGATGCGCACGCCGACACGGTAACCGTCGCCCAGCGCCGCCCACTCCCCAGGCGGGCTGCTGATGTCGATCAGCACGTTGACACGCTGCTCTTCGACGCCCAGAGCCGAGACCTTTGTGTAGGCCGCCGGCTCGATGCGCCGCACGCGGCCTTGCAGCACCGTGGGCCCGCCCCAGCGTTCGATGCGCACCCCGCTGCCGGCAACCGCCAGCAGCGCATCGGTGGTCAGCAGCTCGGCCACGACTTCCATGCGCGCGGTGTCGCCCAGCTCCAGCAGCGGCGTGCCGGTGGCCACGGCGGTCTCGCTCTGGTGGTGCACCTTGAGCACCCGCCCGGCCACCGGCGAGCGCAGCGCAAAGGCGCCGCGGCCG
>CAYJOA010000182.1:0-2576 GCA_964371495.1 uncultured Rubrivivax sp. | reverse complement strand
TGCCAACTGCACGCCGGCCTGTGCCGTGGCCACACGCGCCTGCTGTTCGAGCAGGCTGCGCTCGTCCAGCATCGGGCTGAAGGCCGGCAGCAGGGTGGCCACCACGTCACCGGCGGCCACCGGATCGCCCTCCCGCAGCGTCACCCGCCGCAGCCGGCCAGCCAGCGGCGCCGAGACCACGAAGCGGTCGGCCAGCCGCGTGCGCGCGTCTTCGTCTATGGTCGTCTCGAAGGGCCCGACCGTGGCCTCGGCGATCTCGACTTCCACCGGCCGCGGCGCAAAGGCCCAGGCCAGCAGCGCCGCCAGCGTGATGGCCACGACGCCGCCGATGAACACCGTCCTGCGCTTCATGGTTCACTCCCTCGTCTTCAGCGCCGCCACCATGTCGAGCTTGTCGATGCGCCTGCGCACCACCAGCGCGCTGGCCGCGCCGGCGGCGACGATGCAGATCGCCGCCCAGGCGTAGGTGCGCGGCAGGATGACCACCGGGAAGTAGAACTGATCGCTCTTCAACAGTCCCGTGATCAGGTGCACCAGGCCCCATCCCAGCAACATGCCCAGCGGCAGCGCAATGGCGATCGAGATCGCCATCTCGCCGAGCAGCAGGCCCGAGACCTCGGCGCGCGTGAAACCCAGCACGCGCAGGCTGGCCAGCTCCCAGGTGCGCTCGGCTAACGCGATGCGGGCATTGTTGTAGACCACGCCCACCGCGATGACAGCGGCAAACAGCGTCAGCACCGAGCTCATGATGCGGATGTTGCGCGCGCTCAGTTCCTCCATGTTGCGCAGCATCGTCGCCTTGCTGAAGGCACCGGCCACGCGCGGCATCTGACGCGTGACGGCCAGCACGGCGGGCTCGCTGCCGGCGTCGAGCGCGAGCACGAAGCTGCCGGACAGGTCGCCTTCACCGAGCGCGCGGTTCAGCGCCGGGCGGTTCATGTAGGCATTCAGTCCCATCATTTCGCGCACGGTGGCGTCGACCGTCAGCTGCAGCGTGCGCGGCCGTCCTTCCAGCACCTCGGCCTGCACGGTATCGCCCACGCGCAGGCCGAGCTTGTCGGCCAGGCGGTCGGTGAGCACCAGGCCGTCGCCGGCGGGCAGTGTCTGATGACCATTCACGTCGACGATGCGGTAGAGCTCGGGCACGGCCTCGTAACCGCGGATCTGGCTGCGCTCGCGGCGATGGCCGTTGACCAGAGTCACGGCGACGAAGCGGCTCGACTCCGCGCTCTTCACCCCTGGCAGGTTCAACAGCTCGCCGCGCGCGCGATCGGACACGGTGTCCAGGGTCCACACCGCGACATCGTTGCGCATGACCTGTCGGAACTGACTGTCGACGATGAACTCGATGGCGTCGCGGAAGAAGTTGCCCATGACGACGATCGCCACAGCCGCGGCCACGCCGCCGATGGCCAGCCCGGTGCGCAGCGGTCGGCGCTCCATGTTGCGCATGATCATGCGCAGCGAGGTGCCGATGCGCGGTACGCCCAGGCGCTCCAGCAGCGTGCGGCGGTAGCGCCCGGGTGCCGGCGGGCGCATCGCTTCGGCCGGCGCCAGTCGCACGGTGGCGGCGATGGCGTTCAGCGTGCCGAGCACGGCCGTGGTCACCGAGAGCACGCCGCCGACGACCACCAGCCACGGCGCGATGCGGTGTTCGAAACTCGGGAAACGGAAGAACTCGGCGTACAGCTGCGTGAACATCGTGCCCAGCGCGCTGCCCAGCCCCAGCCCGAGCACGAAACCGACGGCGACGATCGCCAGCACCAGCTTCAGGTAGTGCGCGGCGATGGCGGCGTTGGCGTAGCCCAGCGCCTTCAGCGCGGCGATCTGCTCGCGCTGCGTGGCCACCAGGCGCGAGATCACGACGTTGAGCAGGAAAGCGGCCACGCCCAGGAAGATCGAAGGCAGCACGGTGCCCATCACCTGCTGTTCCTTGATCTCGTTGTCGAGCATGGCATGCGAGACCTGGTCGGCACGGCCGTGCGCCTCGCGCCCGCCGTAGCGCGCCAGGTGGTGCTGCAAGGCGGCGATGACGTCGCGTTCGTCGGCACCCGGCGCCAGCTTCACGGCAACGCGGTTGAAGGCGCCCTGCATGTCGTAGGCGGCGGCCAGCGCCTCGTGGTCGACCCAGAAGACGCCGAAACCGCGCTGGTCGGGCATGCCCCACAGGCCGGCGAAGATGTACTCGGGCGACAGCGCCACGCCGGACAGCACGAGCGCGCGCCGCTTGCCGTTGATCAGCGCCGACAGCCGCGCGCCCGGCTGCAGGCCGTGAGCGATGGCGAAACTCTCCGACACCCACGCCGGCAGCGCGCCGTCGGGCAAACTGCGGCCGGGGGTCGATGGCACCTCCCCGGCACGGCTGCCGCGTAGCGTGATGCGGTTCATGCGCAGCGGGCGGCGCGCATCGACACCGATGAGCTGGCCGATGATGGGGTCCGACAGGCCTTCGATTTCCACGCGCACCGCGAACTCGGTGGTGATCTGCACGTCGGCCACGCCGGGCGCGGCACGCAGCGTCTCTGCCAGCGCGTCGGGGGCGCGCTTGACGCCGGCAAAGACATCGGCGAAGCGGC
>CAYJOA010000181.1:0-7944 GCA_964371495.1 uncultured Rubrivivax sp. | reverse complement strand
GTCAAGGGCATCCTGGTCAACATCTTCGGCGGCATCATGAAGTGCGACACCATCGCCGACGGCGTGGTCGCGGCCTGCAAGGCGGTGAACCTGAGCGTGCCGCTGGTGGTGCGCATGAAGGGAACCAACGAAGACCTGGGCAAGAAGATCCTGGCCGAATCGGGCCTGCCGATCATCAGCGCCGACACGATGGCCGAGGCGGCGACGAAGATCGTCGCGGCCGTGAAATGAACCACCCCCGAAGCGCCTTCGGCGGCCTTGCCGGCCGCGCCGGGCGGGTCGCCCGGCTCTTCGCCAGGCATTGAAGGCCCACCGGGCCTTCAATGTCCGGGCTCAGCCCCCTCAAGGGGGCGCCGACTGAACGAGGACACCATGAGCATCCTGATCAACAAAGACACCAAGGTCATCACGCAGGGCATCACCGGCAAGACGGGGCAGTTCCACACCCGCGGCTGCGTCGCCTACGCCAACGGCAAGAACTGCTTCGTCGCCGGCGTCAACCCGAAGAAGGCCGGCGAGGACTTCGAAGGCATCCCCATCTACGCCGGCGTCAAGGAAGCCAAGGCAGCCACCGGCGCCACGGTGAGCGTGATCTACGTGCCGCCGGCCGGCGCCGCCGCGGCCATCTGGGAAGCCGTCGAAGCCGAGTTGGACCTGGCCATCTGCATCACCGAAGGCATTCCCGTGAAGGACATGCTCGAAGTGCGCAACAAGATGAAGAGGAAGGAAGCCGCCGGCGGCAAGACGACGCTGCTGCTGGGCCCGAACTGCCCGGGGCTGATCACGCCCGACGAGATCAAAATCGGCATCATGCCCGGCCACATCCACCGCAAGGGGCGCATCGGCGTCGTCAGCCGTTCCGGAACGCTGACCTACGAAGCCGTGGCCCAGCTCACCGAGATCGGCCTCGGCCAGAGCAGCGCGGTGGGCATCGGCGGCGACCCCATCAACGGCCTCAAGCACATCGACGTCATGCGGCTGTTCAACGACGACCCGGACACGGATGCCGTGATCATGATCGGCGAGATCGGCGGCCCCGACGAAGCCGAAGCGGCGCGCTGGTGCCAGCAGAACATGAACAAGCCCATCGTCGGCTTCATCGCCGGCGTCACCGCGCCCGCCGGCAAGCGCATGGGACACGCCGGTGCACTGATCAGCGGCGGCGCCGACACCGCCGACGCCAAGCTGGCGATCATGGAGGAGTGCGGCTTCACCGTCACACGCAACCCGTCGGAGATGGGACGCCTGCTCAAGGGACTGCTCTAGGCCCGCCGCTCGGCTGGCCAGTCCAGGGGGGCCGCCTGCGGGCGGCTCCTTGCTTTGGACGGGCCGCCGGCCGGGCGGCGCGTTCGATGGCCTTGCCCGCCGCGCCTGATCCGTAGTCCCCGCAGCCGGGCCTCGGTGGCCGGCCACTAAACTCCAGCGCTCCGCCGCCACTGCTCGCGAAGAAAGCCGCCCCGATGGATCAGTTCATGCACGCCGAGTTCTGGATCGCCGTCGGCCAGATCATCATGATCGACATCCTGCTCGGCGGCGACAACGCAGTGGTCATTGCGCTGGCCTGCCGCAAGCTGCCGCCGAACCTGCGCACCAAGGGCATCCTGTGGGGCACCGCCGGCGCCATCGTCCTGCGGGTGGTGCTGATCTTCTTCGCGCTCACACTGCTGGCCATTCCCTACCTCAAGCTCGTCGGCGCGGCTCTGCTGGTGTGGATCGGCGTCAAGTTGCTGGCCCCCGACGACGAAGGCGGCCACGGTGACATCCAGGCCTCGGACCGGTTGTGGGCAGCCATCAAGACCATCATCGTCGCCGACCTCGTGATGAGCGTGGACAACGTCATCGCGATCGCCGGCGCCGCCGAAAGCGCGGGCGGCGCGCACAAGATGCCCTTGGTGATCTTCGGCCTGCTGGTGTCGATCCCCATCATCGTCTGGGGCAGCCAGCTGGTGATCAAGCTGATGGACCGCTTCCCGATCATCATCACCGTGGGTGGCATGCTGCTGGGCTGGATCGCCGGCACGATGGCCGTCACCGACCCCGCGCTGCTGGCCTACGTGCCGACGCTGCCGCTGGACAAGCCGGGCTTGCCGCCCGAGGTGCTGGCCAGCGTGCGCTACGGCGCCGGCCTGGCCGGTGCGCTGCTCGTGCTGGCCATCGGCATGCTGCTCAAACGGCGGTCCGTGGCCGCGCCGCACTGACGGCCGCGCCGCATGCAGGACCCAGTGCGCCCGGGTGGGGTGGTCGCCGGCTACCGCCTGCTGCGCACCATCGGCCACGGCGCGCAGAGCACGGTCTTCCTGGCCGAGCGTGAATCGGACGCCCAAGCGGTGGCGCTCAAGCTGGTCAGCCTGGACAGCGCCGACGAGAGGGCGCGCGCGGCCTTCCTGCACAACGCCGCCAGCGCGCGCCGGCTCGTTCACCCCGGCATCGTGGCCGTGCTGGCGTCCGGCGTGGAGGGCGCGCTCGGCTGGCTGGCCATGGAACCGGTTCCCGGCAGCAGTCTCGAGCGCTACACGCGGCCCTCGCGTCTGCTGCCCGAACTGCTGGTGCTGCACGTGGCCGAAGCCCTGGCCGTCGCGCTGGCGTACGCCCACCGTCAGGGTGTCGTGCACCGCGACATCAAGCCTGCGAATGTCCTGGCGCACTGGCCCAGCGACACCGTCAAGCTGGCCGACTTCGGCCTGGCGCGCTTGTCCGACGCCGGCCAGACTGCCACCGGCCTCGTGCTCGGTTCACCCGGCTACATGGCGCCCGAGCAGCTGGCCGGCGGTGTGCCGACGCCGGCCAGTGACTACTACGCCCTGGGCGTGACGCTGTTTCAGCTGCTCGCCGGGCGCCTGCCGCACGAAGCCCACGCGCTGGGCGAGCTGCTGCGGCGCGTGGCCAGCGAGCCGGCGCCCGACCTGTGCAGCCTGCGCCCGGGCGTGCCGGCGCCGCTGGCCGCGCTGGTGGCGCGGCTGCTCGCCAAGAGCCCTTCGGCACGCCCGGCCGACGGCGACGAACTCGTGCAGGCGCTGCGCGCAGCGCAGGCCGACTGCGGTGCGAAGTCACGCCAGCCGCCGCGCCAGACCCAGGCGTGAGGGGGTCGAACCGAGGCACAATCGTCGTCGCCTTGAACCCGTGCCGCCACCTCCACCCGTGCCGATGACGATCGAGATCCATGCTGCCCTCGATCCGGGTCGGGCGCGCAGCAACAACGAGGACGCGGTGGCCACGGACGCGGGCGTGGCGTTGGCGGTGCTGGCCGACGGCATGGGCGGCTACAACGCCGGCGAGGTGGCCAGCAGCATGGTCACCACCTTCGTCAGCACCGAACTGGGCCGCTGGCTGCGCGAAGCCAGCAGCCAGGCCAGCGACGCCGAAGTGCGGCGCGCGATGGACATCTGCGTCGACAACGCCAACCGCGCGATCTTCAACGCCTCGAACTCCAACCCGCAGTACGCCGGCATGGGCACGACGCTGGTGGTGGCGGTGTTCCGCGACAACCGCTTGTTGCTGGGACACGTGGGTGACTCGCGCTGCTACCGGCTGCGCGGCGGCCGGCTGCAGCAGATCACGCGCGATCACTCGTTGCTGCAGGAGCAGATCGACGCCGGTCTGATCACGCCCGAGCAGGCAGCGTTCTCGGCCAACAAGAACCTCGTCACGCGCGCCGTCGGCGTCGAAGACACCGTGCTGCTGGAAACCCACCAGCACGACGTGCTGCCCGGCGACCTGTACCTGATGTGCTCCGACGGCCTGTCCGACATGCTCGACGACGCCAGCATCGGGCAGGTGTTGCAGGCGCACGACTCGCTGGAAACAAGCAGCCACGCGCTCATCGATGCCGCCAACGACGCTGGCGGAAAGGATAATATCTCGGTGATTCTGGTGCGTGCGTCCGGCGGCACGGGCACACCGACGCGCTCGTGGTGGCCTTTTCGCCGTTGAAGTACAACAGCCACCGCTCACGCGGAGGCTCACCCGGCGCCGCAAGAGCGTCAAACCCGCCGCGGCCTGCGGCGGGTTGAACTGAGGTCAGGCATGGGCAAGCTGGTCGTTTCGCTCGACGGAGTGGTCATCAAGGAAGTCCAGATCACCAAGGACAAGACCACTCTTGGGCGTCGTCCGTACAACGACATCGTGATCGACAACCTTGCCGTCAGCGGCGAGCATGCGGTGCTGCAGATGGTGGGTGCCGACGTCTTCATCGAGGACCTCAACAGCACCAACGGTACCTACATCAACGGCAAGGCGATCAAGAAGCAGCTGCTGACGCACAACGACACCGTCGAAGTGGGCAAGTACAAGATCAAGTACCTCGTCGACGAGAGCAGCGAGTACGAGAAGACCATGATCATGCGGCCCAGCGGCAGTGCACCGCCGCCGCTGAGCCAGCAACACCCCATGCAATCGGCGCATCCGGGCATGCCCAGCGTTTCGGGCTTCGGCGGTCTGGGCGGCGTCACGCAGCCGATGGCGCCGGCCCAGGTGGCGTCGATCAAGGTGCTCAACGGTGCCGCGGCCGGGCGCGAGGTCACGTTGACCAAGGTCGTCACCACCGTCGGCAAGCCGGGCGTGCAGGTGGCCTCCATCACCAAGCGGCCCACCGGCTACGCCTTCGCCCACGTCGAAGGCGCGGCGCGACCCAGCGTCAACGGGGTGCCGCTGGTGGGCGAGTCGGTGCCGCTGCGCAACGGCGACGTGATCGAACTCGCCGGCACCCAGATGCAGTTCATCGCCAGGTGAACGCCAGGCGCGCGCCGCGCGCCGCTGGGTTCCGGCACTGGGCGTGACGGCTGTCACGGTCCGGCCCGGGCCGCTCTTGGACGGGGCTGCGAATGTGATCGGGTGGCTTGCGTGCGTGCTCTGGCCGCTTCAGCATAGCCGTCTCCAGACGCTGCGGCGCGCCACCCCGGTTCTCTCATGCAGATTCGCGTTCTTGGTTGCTCGGGGTCGATTGCCGCCGGCAGCCGAACCACGTCCTTCCTGGTCGATGACTCCATCCTCATCGACGCCGGCACGGGCGTGGGCGACCTCACGCTCGACGAGATGGCGCGAATCGACCACATCGTGGTCAGCCACTCGCACCTCGACCACGTGCTGGCCATCGGCCTGCTGGCCGACAGCGTGACGCGCCGCCGCCATGCCGCGAAGCGGCCGCCGGTGCGCGTGCACGCACTGCCGGCCACCATCGCCGCGCTGCGCCTGCACGTCTTCAACGGTGTCATCTGGCCCGACTTCACGCGCCTGCCCGACATCGCGCACCCGGTGCTGCAGTTCAGTGCCATCGAGGTCGGCCAGGTGCTGGAACTCGGCACGCGCCGCGTCGAGGTGCTGCCGGCCAGCCACACCGTGCCGGCGGTCGGCTACGCGGTGCTGGGTCGACAGGAGGGCAGCGGCGCCTGGGTCTACACCGGCGACACCGGCCCCAACCCGGCGCTGTGGCAGCGACTCGCCGCAATGCCGATGGCCGCCCTCGTCATCGAGACCGCCTTTGGCGACGACGAAAACGCGCTGGCGACGATCAGCCAGCACCTGTGCCCGGCGCAACTGCAGCGCGAACTGGCCTGCCTGGACGCGCCCACCGATGTCTACATCACCCACATCAAGCCCGGTGAAGTGGATGCGGTGATGACCGAGATCGGCGCCCAGGTCGGTGGCCGGCATCGCATCAGCGCGCTCGTGTCGGGGCAAGTGATGGTGCTGGCGGACTGAAGCTCAGCTGCCCGCGACGGCATCTCCACGACCTCGGAATTCAAGGTCGGCAGCCCCCCCCGCAGCCGGAATGGCACGCTCGCAGTGGCGCCGGCCCGCTACCCTACCAGTCGAAGATCTTGCCCGGGTTCATGATGTTCTTCGGGTCCAGCGCGTGCTTGATGCTGCGCATCAGGGCCACCGTGCCGGCGCCGGCCTCGTCGACCAGGAAGCCCATCTTGTGCAGGCCGATGCCGTGTTCGCCGCTGCAGGTGCCTTCCAGCGCGATCGCGCGCCGCACCATCTGCAGGCTCATCGCCTCGGCCAGCGCGCGCTGCTCGGCGTCGTCCTCCTTCACCAGGTAGGCGAGGTGGAAGTTGCCGTCGCCGACATGGCCGACGATGTAGTAGGGCAGTCCCGACGCGTCGGCGTCGGCCACCGACAGGTTGATGATCTCGGCCAGCCGCGAGATCGGCACGCAGGTGTCGGTGGTGACGGTGCGGCAGCCGGGGTTCATCTGCATGCCGGCAAAGTAGGCCTTGTGGCGGGCGGTCCACAGCCGCGTGCGTTCCTCGGGCGTGCTGGCCCACTCGAAGTCCTCGCCGCCGGCGTCGCTGGCGATGGCCTGCACGGTTTCGGCCTGTTCCTTGACGCCGGCATCGCTGCCGTGGAATTCCATCAGCAGCATCGGCGCTTCGCGCAGGCCGAGCCGGCTCTGCGCATTGACGGCGCGCACCGCGTTCACGTCGAGCAGTTCGCAGCGCGCGATCGGCACGCCCATCTGGATGATCTGGATGGTGGCGCGCACCGCGGCGTCGATGTCGGCGAAGTGGCAGATCGCCGCACTCACCGCTTCGGGCAGCGGGTAGAGCTTGAGCGTGACCTCGGTCATCACGCCCAGCGTGCCCTCGCTGCCGACGAACAGGCGCGTGAGGTCGTAGCCGGCGCTGCTCTTCCTGGCCCGCGTGCCGGTGCGGATGACCTCTCCGGCGGCGGTGACGACGCTCAGGCCGAGCACGTTCTCGCGCATCGTGCCGTAGCGCACGGCGTTGGTGCCGCTGGCGCGGGTGGCGGCCATGCCGCCGAGCGTGGCGTTGGCGCCGGGGTCGATGGGGAAGAACAGCCCCTGGTCGCGCAGTTCGCGGTTGAGCTGCTCGCGTGTCACGCCGGCCTGCACGGTGACGGTGAAGTCTTCGGCGTTGAGCTGCACGATGCCCGTCATGCGTGACAGGTCGACGCTGACGCCGCCCTGTACCGCGAGCAGGTGGCCTTCGAGCGACGAGCCGACGCCGAAGGGGATCACCGGCACCGTGTGTTCGTCGGCCAGCCGCAGCACGGCGACCACGTCTTCGGTGCTCTCGCAGAAGACCACCGCCTCGGGGGGCGTCACCGGAAAGGGCGACTCGTCGCGGCCGTGCTGTTCACACACCGCGGTGGTGCTGGAGCAGCGATCGCCGAAGCGCGCGCGCAGCGCCTGCAGCATGGCGGCGGGCAGCGGGCGCCGGGCCAGGTGCGGAAACAGCTCGTGGGGGGCGTTCATGGCGGGCTCCGGGGCAGGGCGAGGCGCCGATTCTAGGAGCCTGGCCCGTGCGCCGCTGGCCCGGGCGGCTGACCGGGTGGCCAGCAGGGCCGGCCCGGCCAGTGGTCCAATAGCGGCCCCGCCCTCCATCGCAGCGCCATGTCCAATCGCCTGACCCAGATCGCCACCCGCACCGGAGACGACGGCACCACCGGCCTGGGAGACGGTACGCGCGTGCCCAAGGACCACCTGCGCGTGGCGGCCATGGGTGACGTCGACGAGCTCAACTCCAGCCTCGGCGTGCTGCTGGCCGAGCCCCTGCCGGTCGATGTGCGTGAGCTGCTGGGGGTGATCCAGCACGAACTCTTCAACCTGGGCGGTGAGCTCTCGATCCCCGGCTACGCGCTGCTCAAGCCCGAAGCCGTGCTGCGGCTGGACCAGGCGCTGGCGCACTACAACGCGCAGCTGCCGCGGCTCAAGGAATTCATCCTGCCGGCCGGCACGCGCAGTGCCGCGCTGGCGCACGTCAGCCGCACCGTGGCGCGTCGCGCCGAGCGGGCCTTGGTGGCGCTGGCTGCGGCCGCGAAGGTCAACGACGCGCCACGCCAGTACCTCAACCGCCTGAGCGACCTGATGTTCGTGCTGTCACGCGTGCTCAACCGCGCCAACCTCGACGGGCTGGGCGGCGACGATGTGTATTGGCAATCCGAGCGGCTGGCCCGCTCGGCCGACTGATGAACGAGCGGCTG
>CAYJOA010000180.1:0-8007 GCA_964371495.1 uncultured Rubrivivax sp. | reverse complement strand
CCTCGGCCTGATGCGCGCGGTCGAGAAGTTCGACTGGCGCAAGGGCTTCAAGTTCTCGACGTACGCGACCTGGTGGATCCGCCAGGCGATCACGCGCGGCATCGCCAACACGGGCCGCACGATCCGCCTCCCGGTCCACGCGGGCGACACCCTCGCCCGGCTGCGCGACGTGCAGCAGCGCAGGGGCGGCCAGGTGCCTTCGGGCGCCGAGATGGCGGCCGCCGAGGCGGCTGACGCGCGCGGCCAGGCCAACGTCGCCAGCGCACAGGCCAATGTCGCGCAGGCCCGGGCCACCTTGAGCAGCAACGAGACCAACCTGGGCAAGTCGGCGATCCGCTCGCCGATCGACGGCGTGGTGCTGTCGCGCGCGGTCGAGCCGGGTAACGCGGTGGCGGCGTCGCTGCAGGCGGTGACGCTGTTCACCTTGGCCGAGGACCTGACGAAGATGAAGCTGCAGGTCAACGTCGACGAGGCCGACGTCGGCCAGGTCAGACAGGGCCAGTCCGCCACCTTCACCGTCAGCGCCTACCCGACACGGCGCTATCCGGCGCGCATCGTGCGCGTCGGCTACGGTTCGACGACCAAGGACAACGTCGTCACCTACCTCGCCGACCTCAGTGTCAACAACGACGACCTGACGCTGCGCCCGGGCATGACGGCCACGGCCTTGATCACCACCGTCGAGCACGCCGACGTGATGCTGGTGCCCAACGCGGCGCTGCGCTACACGCCGGCCGCGGCCGCGTCTGCGGCGCCGGCGGCCGGCAACAGCATCGTTTCGAGCATGATGCCGCGCCCGCCCAGGAGCGGCGGCACGCGCCGCGCCGGCACCGACACCTCGCAGGTGCGCCAGGTCTGGGTGCTCGAAGGCGGCCAGCCGCGCGCGTTGCCGGTGGCGCCGGGCGTCAGCGACGGCCGCATGACCGAGGTGGCGAGCGAGCAGCTGCAGCCCGGCATGGCGGTGATCGTCGGGCAGACCGCGGGCGCCGCGAAGTGAACGCGCCCGCAGCCGTGCCGCTGATCCGCCTGCGCGGCGTGACCCGCGTCTACGGCCAGGGCTCGGCCGAAGTGCAGGCGCTGCGCGGCGTCGACCTCGACATCGGCGAAGGCGAGTTCGTCGCCATCATGGGGCCCAGCGGCTCGGGCAAGTCGACGGCGATGAACATCATCGGCTGCCTGGACACGCCGAGTGCCGGCGCCTACCTGTTCCGCGGCGTCGCCGTGCACCGGCTCGACCGCGACCAGCGCGCGTTGCTGCGGCGCGCGCACCTGGGCTTCGTGTTCCAGGGCTTCAACCTGCTGCCGCGCACCAGCGCGCAGGAAAACGTCGAGCTGCCGCTGCTGTACCGCGGCGAGCCGGCGGCGGCGCGGCGCAAGGCCGCGCGCGAGGCGCTGGCCGCAGTGGGCCTGGACGGCCGCGAGAAGCACACGCCGGCCGAGCTGTCCGGCGGCCAGCAGCAGCGCGTGGCGATCGCTCGCGCCCTGGTCACGAACCCGACGGTGCTGCTCGCCGACGAACCCACCGGCAACCTCGACACCCAGCGCGGCCGCGAGATCATGGAACTGCTCGCGGCGCTGAACCGCGAGCGCGGCATCACCGTGCTGATGGTCACCCACGAGCCCGACATGGCGGCCTACGCCGGCCGCGTCGTGCGCTTCGTCGACGGCCTGATCGAAAGCGACCACGTGCAGGCGGCGGCCGCCTCGCCGGCCGCGGCGGAGACCGCCTGATGTGGCTGAACACGCTCGGCCTTGCGCTGCGCGAGATCCGGCGCAACCTGCTGCGTTCGTTCCTGACCATCCTGGGCATCGTCATCGGCGTCGCCGCGGTGATCACGATGGTGACCATCGGCCGCGGCGCGACGCAGGCCGTCTCCGACCAGATCACCAGCCTGGGCACCAACCTCTTGATGGTGCGCCCGGGCCAGCGTCTGGGCCCGGGGCGCGACGCCGCGGGGTCGCCGCCGTTCCGCCAAGCCGACGCCGAGGCCATCGCGGCGCAGGTGGCCGGCGTGCGGCGGGTGGCGCCGCAGGCTTCGGCCGGCGCGGTGGCGGTGTACGGCGCGCGCAACTGGTCGACCGTGGTCTACGGCAGCACCAACGCCTATTTCGAGACCAACAACTGGACGCTGGCTGCGGGCCGCCTGTTCGAGGACGCCGAAGCACGTGCCGGAGCGGCCGTCTGCGTCATCGGCGCCACCGTGCGGCGCGAACTGTTCGGCGCCGAGGAACCGGTGGGCGCACGGCTGCGCCTGCGCAACATCAGCTGCGAGGTCATCGGGCTGCTGCAGAGCAAGGGCCAGGCGGCGATGGGCCAGGACCAGGACGACATCGTCGTGATGCCCATCAACGCCGTGCAGCGCCGGCTGACGGGCAACCTCAACGTCGGCACGCTGCTGGTGTCGATGGACGACAACGCCGACGCCGAGCGCGTGAAGGCCGACCTGACGCGGCTGCTGCGCGAGCGGCGCAAGCTCGCCGAGAGCGACGAGAACAACTTCAACGTGCTCGACACCAAGCAACTCGCCGAGACGCTGTCGAGCACGACGCAGGTGATGACGATGCTGCTCGGCGCGGTGGCCGCGGTCAGCCTGCTGGTCGGCGGCATCGGCATCATGAACATCATGCTCGTCAGCGTCACCGAGCGCACGCGCGAGATCGGCATCCGGCTGGCCATCGGAGCGCTCGGCCACGAGGTGCTGCTGCAGTTCCTGATCGAGGCCGTGGTGCTGGCCGCCTTGGGCGGGCTGATCGGCATCGTCATCGCCACCGCGGCGTCGATCGTGCTCACCGGCGTGATGGGCGTGCCCTATGCGTTCGACATCGGCATCAACCTGCTGTCGTTCGGCTTCGCGGCGGTGATCGGCATCGTCTTCGGCTACTTCCCGGCGCGCCGCGCGGCGCGGCTGGATCCGATCGAGGCGCTGCGCCACGAGTGAAGCCGGGAGCCTCAACGCAGCAGCGGCCGCAGCGCGATCAGCCCGAGCAGCGGCCCCAGTCCGAGCCAGGGCAGCAGGCTGGCCAGCGGCACCGTCTGCGCCAGCGCGACGAAGAGCTGGATGCTGACGATCGAGATGCCGAAGCCGATGCTGTTGGTCAGCGTCAGCACGCTGCCCACGCTGCCCGGCGGCGCGTTCATCGCCGTCAGGGTGGAGAACTGCGGAGAGTCGCCGGCGACCGTGATGCCCCACAGCAGCAGCCAGGCGAAGAAGGCCACCGTGCCGGCCTGCAGCAGCCACGGCGCCGCCAGGCAGCACAGGCCGCTGGTGGCGAGCTGTACCCCGGCGACGCGCGCGCTGCCCACGCGACCGGCGAGCCAGCCGCCGGCCGCGCAGCCGACGGCGCCGGCGCCGAGCACGCCGAAGGCGGCCCAGGACAAGGCCGCGCCCTGCAGCCGCGTGGCCAGCACGAAGGGCACCAGCACCCACATCGTGTACAGCTCCCACATGTGGCCGAAGTAGCCGAACACCGAGGCGCGCACCTTGCAGTCGGTGACCAGGCTGGCCAGCGCGCCCAGGTGCAGGCCGGGCGGGCGCACGCGCGCCACCGGCGGCTCGGGAACGGCCCAGACCAGCCCGATGCCGGCCAGCGCCGAGGCCAGTGCGACGGCCCCGAACACCACCACCCAGGGCCAGTCGCCGGACAACGCGCGCAGCGCATGGGGCAGCGCACTGCCCAGCACCAACGCGCCGATGAGCAGGCCCATCGCCTGCCCGAGCCCGCGCGGGAACCACTGCGCCGCGATCTTCATGCCCACCGGATAGATGCCGGCCAGGCAGAAGCCGGTGAGTGCGCGCCAGAAGACCAGGGCCGGGAACGACGCCGCCATGGCCGCGGCCGCCAGCGTGCAGGCCGCACTGGCCAGCGCGCAGCCGAGGAAGACGCGCCGCGCCGGGTAGCGGTCGGCGACGGCTAGCAGCGCGAACACCAGTGCGCCGCCGATGAAGCCGAGCTGTACCGCCGAGGTCAGGGTGCCGACGGCGGATGCCGGCCAGCCAAAATCGCGCTGCAGGTCGGGCATCACGGCATTCACGGCGAACCAGGGCGCGGTGCCGAGGAACTGCGCCAGCACGATCACGGGCAGGATGCGTGCTGGTGCGGCGCCGCCGCGCGCGGTCTGGGGGTGCATCGGGTCGGCCACAATCGACGCTAGCACGCAACACGGTTTGACCTGGGTCCGGGTCCACCGCCGCGGCTTGATTTACGCTGGCCCGCACCGCATCGCACAACAGCCACCGACGCTGAAGGAGACCATCCCATGCCCAGCCCATCCCAAGGCGGACCCGCGAACATCGCGGCGATCCGCACCCTGGCGCTCGTCGGCGCCGCCGCCGCCGGCAAGACCTGCCTGGCGGAGGCCCTGCTGGCCCGCTCCGGCGCCGTCACCACGCCGGGCACGCTGGAACGCGGCACCACGGTCAGCGACCACGACCCGCTGGAACGCCGCATGCAGCACTCGCTGAACGCGGCCGTGATGCACATGCAGCACGCCGACACCCGCATCCATTTCATCGACACCCCCGGCGGCCCCGACTTCCTGGGCCAGAGCCTGCCCGCGCTGGAGGCGGTGGAGACCGCGGCGGTGGTCATCAACGCCACCGTCGGCATCGAGCCGATGACGCTGCGCATGATGAACTACGCCGCCTCGCGCCACCTCGACCGCCTGATCATCGTCAACAAGATCGACGCCCCCGGCGTCGACCTGGCCGCACTGCTGGCGCAGATCCAGGACACCTTCGGCCGCGAATGCCTGGCCGTGAACCTGCCCGACGCCGGCGCCACGAAGGTCGTCGACTGCTTCTTCAACCGCGAAGGCCACAGCGACTTCGGCTCCGTCGACACCGCGCACCGCGCGCTCGTGGAACAGGTGGTCGACGTCGACGAGGCCTGGCTCGACCGCTACCTCAACGACGGCGACGTCGACGCCACCGAACTGCACGCGCCGCTGGAGCAGGCGCTGCGCGAGGGCCATCTGATCCCGGTCTGTTTCGTCTCGGCCAAGAGCGGCGCCGGCGTCGCCGAGCTGCTGGACATCGTCGTCAAGCTGCTGCCCAACCCGACCGAGGCCAACCCACCCGACTTCCTGAACGGCGAGGGTGACGCCGCGGTGCCGATGCACGCCGACCCCGACCCCGCCAAGCACGTGCTGGCGCACGTGTTCAAGGTCACGGTCGACCCGTACGTCGGCCGCATGGGCATCTTCCGTGTCTACCAGGGCACGGTCACCAAGGACAGCCAGCTCTACATCGGCGACGGCCGCAAGCCCTTCAAGGTGGGGCGCCTGTTCATGCTGCAGGGCAAGGACACGGTGGAAGTGGCCGGCGCCGTGCCGGGCGACATCGTCGCCGTGGCCAAGGTCGACGACATCCACTTCGACGCCGTGCTGCACGACGCCGCCGAGGACGACCACATCCACCTCCAGCCGCTGGACTTCCCCAAGCCGGTGCACGGCCTGGCCATCGAGCCCAAGCGCCATGGCGACGAGCAGCGCATGTGGGAGATCCTGACCAAGCTCGTCGACGAGGACCCATGCCTGAAGGTCGAGCACGCGGCCAGCACCAACGAGACCATCGTCTACGGCCTGGGCGAGCTGCACCTGCGCGTGCTGCTGGACCGGCTGCGCGAGACCTACAAGTTCGAGGTCAACACGCGGCCGCCGCGCATCGCCTACCGCGAGACCATCACCGCCAAGGCCGAGGGCCACCACCGGCACAAGAAGCAGACCGGCGGCGCCGGGCAGTTCGGCGAGGTCTTCCTGCGCATCGAGCCGCTGCCGCGCGGCGGCGGCTTCGAGTTCCTCGACCAGGTCAAGGGCGGCACCATCCCCAACCAGTTCATTCCCGCCGTCGAAAAAGGCGTGCGCGAGGTGCTGGCCGGCGGCGCCATCGCCGGCTGTCCGGTGGTCGACGTGCGCGTGACGGTCTACGACGGCAAGCACCACACCGTCGACAGCAAGGAGATCGCCTTCGTCACCGCCGGCAAGAAGGCCTTCATGGCGGCCATCCGCGAAGCGCGGCCGATCGTGCTGGAGCCCATCGTGCACATCGAGATCACGGCCCCCGACAACACGATGGGCGACATCGCCGGCGACCTGGCGTCGCGCCGCGGCGTCGTCAACGGCACCACCAACGGCGCGCCCGGCACGATGATCGTGCGCGGGCTGGCCCCCTTGTCCGAGCTGTCCGGTTACCAGCTGCGCCTGAACGCGCTGACCAGCGGCCAGGGGCGCTACACGATCGACCTGTCGCACTACGACGCCGTGCCGCCGGCGGTGCAGCAGCAGCTGGCGAGCCAGTTCCAGGTCAAGGACGAGGATTAGGCCCGGGCGCGGCAAGGACACACGGGCGCGGCCACAATCGCGCCCGTCGAGAGGGGAGTAGCCAGCAGCGAGCGCTGCCGCGGATCCCCGTCAATACGGTGCGGGCCGCAGCCTGCCACCCGGGCCCGCAGGGATGCGCCAGCGCATCCCCGCAAGACCTTTCGGCGCGACCTCAACCCTTCTCACGGGAGTGTCCATGGACACCATCGCGCCGGCCTGGCTGTGGGCCTTCTTCGTCTTTGCCGTCGTCGCGGCGCTGTTCGTCGACTTCGTCGTGCTCAAGAAGCAGGGCGCGCACAGCGTCGGCGTCAGGGAGGCGTTGAACTGGTCGCTGGTCTGGGTGGCGCTCAGCTTTGCCTTCAACGGCCTGTTCTGGTGGGCGGTCTACCAGGACCACGGCACCGCGGTGGCGAATACACGCAGCATGGAGTTCCTCACCGGCTACCTCATCGAGAAGAGCCTGGCGGTGGACAACATCTTCGTCTTCCTCATGATCTTCACCTACTTCGCGGTGCCGCCGGCGTTCCAGAAGCGGGTGCTGATGATCGGCATCATCGGCGCCATCGTGCTGCGCACGGTGATGATTCTGGTCGGCTCGTGGCTGGTGTCGGAGTTCCACTGGATGCTGTACCTGTTCGGCGCCTTCCTGCTGCTCACCGGCGTGAAGATGTGGTGGGCGGCCGGCCAGGAGCCCGACCTGGAAAGCAACCCGGCACTGAAGCTGCTGCGCCGCGTGATGCCGGTCAGCCAGCACCTGGACGGCGAGAAATTCTTCACCCGCCAGAGCGGCGTGAAGATCGCCACGCCGCTGTTGCTGGTGGTGGCGCTGGTGGGCCTGACCGACGTGATCTTCGCCGTCGATTCGATCCCGGCCATCTTCGCCATCACCACCGACCCCTTCATCGTGCTCACGAGCAACATCTTCGCCATCCTGGGCCTGCGCGCGATGTACTTCCTGCTCGCCGCGGTGGCCGCGAAATTCCACCTGCTGAGCTATGGCCTGGCGGTGATCCTGGTCTTCATCGGCAGCAAGATGCTGCTGGTGGACGTGGTCAAGATCCCGGTGCTGGTGTCGCTGGGCACGGTGGTCGGCATCCTCGCCGTGACCATGGTCTGGAGCCTGCGCACGGCGCCGCGGATCGAGGCCACTGGCGTCGGCGCCGGCGACTGAGGCCACCCCTGTGCCCAAACGGTTCGCCGCGGTGACGCCTGCGGCCGGCCAGCAGTTTCGTTTCCGCACGGGCGGTTCCGGCCGGCCCGCGCCGGGATCCGAGACCTGGGACCCTGGACGGCGTGGCGAGCGGGTGTGCTCGCGTGCACAACTACGCTATTGCGAATCATTCGCATTGCGTTTAGCATCACCGCATGCACACCGCAGACACCGACCCCTCCGCCAGCCGGGGCCCGACCCCGGGCCACCGGATGTGGGCGCAGGCCCTGCAGGCGCCGGCCGAACTGTCGCAGCCGCAATCGCGGGTGATGATCGCTGCCGTGGCCTGTGTACACCTGGCCGGCGTCTGGGCGCTGCTGCAGGTGCCGGCGGTGCGCGAGGCGGTGCGCCAGGTGGCGCCGATGATGGTGGAGTTGGTGGCGCCCGCGCCACCGCCCGAACCGGTGCCCCCACCGCCGCCGCCTTCGCGGCCACCGCCGCGCGCGCTGCAGGCCGCGCCGCCGATCCTGGCCGCGCC
>CAYJOA010000179.1:0-8114 GCA_964371495.1 uncultured Rubrivivax sp. | reverse complement strand
CGGCGTCTGCCACACCGACCTCGGCTACTTCTACGACGGCGTGCGCACCAACCACCCGCTGCCGCTGGCGCTGGGTCACGAGATCAGCGGCCACGTGGTGGCCGCCGGCGACGGCGCGGACGCCTGGCTGGGCCGCGCGGTCATCGTGCCGGCCGTGCTGCCCTGCGGCACCTGCGACCTCTGCCGGCGCGGCCTGGCCACCATCTGCCGCGCCCAGAAGATGCCGGGCAACGACATCCAGGGCGGCTTCGGCAGCCACATCGTGGTGCCGGCGCGCGGGCTGTGCCCGGTCGACGAGGCGCGGCTCGACGCCGCCGGGCTGACGCTGCCGCAGGTCTCGATCGTCGCCGACGCGCTGACCACGCCCTACCAGGCGGTGCTGCGCGCCGGCGTGGCGCCGGGCGACCTGGCGGTGGTCATCGGCGTCGGCGGTGTCGGCGGCTACTGCGTGCAGGTCGCGCGGGCCTTCGGCGCCGAGGTCGTGGCCGTCGACGTCGACCCGCGCAAGCTGCAGGCCATCAGCGCCGACGGCGGCGCGGCGCTGGCGCTGGACGCGCGCGAACACGATGCCAAGGCGCTGAAGAAGGCGGTGGCCGAGTTCGCCCGGCAGCGCGGTCTGCGCGGCACCGAATGGAAAATTTTCGAATGCTCGGGATCGGCGCCCGGGCAGACCACCGCCTTCAACCTGCTGGTGCACGGCGCCACGCTGTCGGTGGTCGGCTTCACCATGGACAAGGTCGAACTGCGGCTGTCCAACCTGATGGCCTACGACGCGCGTGCGCTGGGTAACTGGGGCTGCCCGCCCGAGTTCTACCCGGCGGCGCTGGACCTCGTGCTCGACGGCAAGGTGGCGCTGGCGCCCTTCGTCCAGACGCACCCGCTGGCCGACATCAACGCCGTCTTCGAAGCCGTGCACCGGCGCGAGATCACGCGTCGCGCGGTGATGGTTCCCTGAACACACTTCCAGGAGCAGACATGAACGCCCCCGAAACGCTGCCACAGCACGAATTCAAGAACCACGACCTCGTCGACGACTTCGGCAAGCCCGGTGTACGTTACGAGAAGCGGCCGGCGCGCCGGCCCGACGGCAGCGAGGTGCCCGGCCTCTTCAACGCCTGGATCTGGCTCGACAACCCGGGCCAGTACAACAGCTACACCACCGACATGGTCAAGGGCGTGATCCTGGCCATGCGCGCGGCCAGCAACGCCCGCGACGTCAACTGCGTGGTCTTCACCGGCGTCGGCGACAAGGCCTTCTGCACCGGCGGCAACACCAAGGAATATGCCGAGTACTACGCCGGCCAGCCGCAGGAATACCGCATGTACATGCGGCTGTTCAACGACATGGTGAGCGCCATCCTGGCCTGCGACAAGCCGGTGATCTGCCGCGTCAACGGCATGCGCATCGGCGGCGGGCAGGAAATCGGCATGGCCTGCGACTTCTCGGTGGCGCAGGACCTGGCACGTTTCGGCCAGGCCGGCCCCAAGCACGGCTCGGCGCCGATCGGTGGCGCCACCGACTTCCTGCCGGTGGTCGTCGGTGCCGAGCGCGCGATGGCGGCCTGCGTGCTGTGCGAACCCTTCAGCGCCCACAAGGCCTACCAGATGGGCATCCTCACCGACATCGTGCCGGCGCTCAAGGTCGACGGCCGCTACGTCGCCAACCCCACCGTCGAGACGCAGCGCCTGTACGACGAGTTCGGCCGCAACGCCTACGGCGAGGCCAAGACCGGCGACGCGCTGGCCGAGGGCAAGGCGCTGATGAAACGCGGCAGCGTCGACCTGGCCATGCTCGACGCCAAGGTCGAGGAGCTGTGCGCCAAGATCCTGCTCACCTTCCCCGACTGCACGACGAAGACGCTGGAGGAGCTGCGCAAACCCAAGCTCGAGGCCTGGAACCGCAACAAGGAAGACTCGCGCGCCTGGCTGGCCCTGAACATGATGACCGAGGCGCGTGCCGGCTTCACCGCCTTCAACGAGGGCCCCAAGGACGACCGCGAGGTCGACTTCGTGCTGCTGCGCCAGAAGCTCGCCGCCGGCCAGAGCTGGGTCGGGCCGCTGCACGACGAGATCCAGCCCGGGGCCAAGAAGCATGGCTGATGCCGCGTCACCGTGCCCGGCGCCGGGCCGCCCCGAGCCGGGCGACGTCCCCTCGGGGGACCGGCCGAGGTACTCCGCGGCCGAGGGGCCAGTGAAGGTGTGGCTGGACCGCGACGGCGCCTTGCTGCGCCTGCGGCTGGCGCGGCCCAAGGCCAATATCGTCGACGCTTCGATGATCGGCGCGCTGCAGGCGGCGCTGGACGCTCACCGCGCCGACCCGGGCCTGCGCGGCGTGCTGCTCGACGCCGAAGGCCCGCATTTCAGCTTCGGCGCCAGCGTCGAGGAGCACCTCGCCGAGCGCTGCGCGGCAATGCTCGCCGGTCTGCATGCGCTGATCCTCGCGATGGTCGAATTCCCGCTGCCGATCGGGGTCGCCGTGCGCGGCCAGTGCCTGGGCGGCGGCCTGGAGCTGGCGCTCGCCGGCGGGCCGATCTTCGCCGCGCCCGAGGCCCGGTTCGGCCAGCCCGAGATCAAGCTCGGCGTCTTCGCTCCCGCGGCCAGCTGCCTGCTGGCCTGGCGCGTCAGCGCCGTCGCGGCCGAGGAGCTGCTGTGGACGGGCCGCAGCATCGCCGCGCCGCAGGCGCTGGCGCTGGGCCTGGTGCAGGTGCTGGCCGACGACCCCGAGGCGGCGGCGCTGGCCTGGTTCGACGAGCACCTGGCACCCCGCAGCGCCGCCGCGCTGGCCTGCGCCGTGACCGCCGTGCGCGCGCCGCGCGTGCGCGAATTGCGCCAGCGGTTGGCCGAAGTCGAACAGCTCTACCTTGACCGCCTGATGAAGACCCACGACGCGAACGAAGGCCTGGCGGCCTTCATCGCGCGCCGAACCCCCCACTGGGAGCACCGCTGATGGACAACACACCCAAGGTCCTGCAGATCGTGCAGCGCTGCGAAGCGCTGTTCGACGACCTGCACTTCAATGCCGTCAAGGACTGGAAAGCCGCCGTGCCCGGCCGCAAGGCCATCGGCTACATGCCGGTGTACGTGCCGCGCGAGCTGATCCACGCCGCCGGCATGCTGCCGGTGGGCATCCTCGGCGGCGGTGACTCGCTCGAGGTGATCCAGGGCGACGCCTACTACCAGAGCTACATCTGCCGCATTCCGCGCTCGACCATCGAGCTCGGCCTGACCGGGCGCCTGGACTCCCTGGACGGCATGCTCTTCCCGTCGATCTGCGACGTCATCCGCAACCTTTCGGGGATGTGGAAGATGCTGTTCAAGGACAAGTACGTGCGCTACATCGACGTACCGCAGAACTTCCAGGACGAAGTCGGCGGCCGCTTCTACATGGAGGAGATGCAGATCCTGCGCGAGGACCTGGCCAAGCTGGCCGGCCGCGAGATCACCGACGCCGACCTCAACGCCTCGATCGCCGCCTACAACGACAACCGCGCCGCCATCCGCGAGCTCTACGCCTACCGCGCCGCCAAGCCCTGGCAGGCCCCCACTTCGGAGGTCTACCTGCTGCTGCGTGCCGGCATGGTGCTGCCGGTGGAGGAGCACACGGTGCTGGTGCGCGAGTACCTGGCCGCGGCCGAACTGCTGCAGCGCCCCAAGCGCGACAACGCCCGCATCGTGCTCACCGGCAGCTTCTGCGAGCAGCCGCCGCTGGCGCTGATCAAGTCGATCGAGATGTCGGGCTGCTACATCGTCGACGACGACTTCATGCTCGTCACGCGTTGGCTGCTCGACGAGGTGCCGACGGGCGGCGACCCGCTGCAGGAGCTGTCCAAGGCCTTCCTGCACCGCTCGGCCTCCACCGCCGCCAAGTACGAAGCCACGCGTGAAGAGAAGGGTGTCTTCCTGATGGGTCAGGTGCAGACGCGCGGCGCCGAAGGCGTGATCTTCGCGGCGCCTTCGTTCTGCGACCCGGCCCTGCTCGAGCGGCCGATGCTGCAGGACGTGCTGTCCAAACACGGCATCCCGCACACCGCCTTCAAGTACGCCGAGAACACCGGCCAGATGGCCCCGATCCGTGAACAGGCCGGGACATTCGCCGACTCGATCAAGCTCTGGAACGCCGCCTGAGGACACCGAAATGAACACCCCGATCGCCATGCCCACGCCCACCGGTTCGGCCAAGAAATCCCAGAACGTCCAGAAAGAGGACGCGATGTGGCTGCAGAAGGAGCTCATCAACAAGAACTACAGCGAGCTGGCCAACGCGCGCGCCAACAACCAGAAGGTCGCGGCCACCTTCGTGCCTGGCAACCTGAACGAGCTGCTGATGTGCTTCGACTTCGCGCGCAGCCTGCCCGAGACCAACGCGCTGCAGAACGGCATGCGCAAGAAGAGCGGCAAGATGATCATGGACGCCGAACGCGACGGCCAGAGCGAGGACGTCTGCACTTACGTCAAGGCCGACCTCGGCATGATGCTGGGTGGCGAGACGGGGCCCAACGGCGAGGTGCTGCCCAAGCCCGACATCCTGCTGCTGTCCTATACCGGCTGCTTCACCTTCATGAAGTGGTTCGAGCTGATCCGCCACAAATACGGCTGCGAGACGGTGATGCTGCACGTGCCCTACCAGGGCGAGGGCCACGTCGCGCCGAACATGCGCGACTACGTCGTCAGGCAGCTCAAGGAGACCGTGATCCCGACGCTGGAGCGCGTCTCGGGCGTCAAGTTCGACATCGACCGACTGCGCCAGTACATGCGTGAATCGGTGAAGGCCGAGGAAGACCTGGTGGCGGTGCTGCAGTCGGCGAAGAACCGGCCGTCGCCGATCGACGGCTACTTCGGCGCCGTGTACTACATCGGCCCGATCTTCACCGCCTTCCGCGGCACGCCCGAAGCGACTCAGTACTACAGCATGCTGCGCAAGGAGATCGAAGAGCGGGTGCGCCTGGGGAAGGGCCCGATCACGCCCGAAGGCGAGATGGGCGAGGAGAAGTACCGCCTGATCGTCGAGGGCCCGCCCAACTGGACCAGCTTCCGCGAGTTCTGGAAGATGTTCTACGACGAAGGCGCGGTGGTCGTGTCGTCGACCTACGCCAAGGTCGGCGGCCTGTACGACTTCGGCTTCCGCCACGACCCCGACCATCCGCTGGAGTCGCTGGCCGAATACTGCCTGGGCTGCTACACCAACCTGAACCTGCCTTCGCGCGTGGACATGATCTGCAAGTACATCGACGAGTACCAGGCCGACGGCCTGCTGATCAACTCGATCAAGAGCTGCAACAGCTTCTCGGCCGGCCAGCTGCTGATGATGCGCGAGGTCGAGAAGCGCACCGGCAAGCCGGCCGCCTTCATCGAGACCGACCTCGTCGACCCGCGCTACTTCTCGGCCGCCAACGTCAAGAACCGGCTCGAGAGCTACTTCCAGATGGTCAAGGCCAAGCGCGGCGCGGGCGTCGGCATGGGCGCAGGCAGCCACGGCGCGCCGGTCATCCCCATCGGCCTCGGCCACTGAAAGCGGAGGACCGTATGCGCTGCTTCATCGGCATCGACCTCGGATCGACCACCACCAAGGCGGTGGTCATCGACGAGAACCAGAACATCCTCGGCCGCGGCATCACCAATTCGCGCTCCAACTACGACACCGCGGCGGCCATCGCCAAGCAGGAGGCGCTGGTCAACAGCCGCTTCCACCTGTTCCGCGAAAAGCTCGGCAGCACGAAGGCCCTGAACGGTGCCCTCGACGGCTTCATCGCGCAGCTCGAACGCGACTTCCGCTCCGAGCAGTACCTCGAGCAGCTGGCCGACCTCGAGAAGACCTGCGAGCGCAGCCTGGCCACGGCACGTTTCGGCGACAGCACCGGCGCCGTCGGCGATGCACTCGCCGAGGTCTTCCGCCGCCTGACGGCCGAGGCGCCGCTGCTCTTCGCACCCGGCGCCAAGCGCAAGTCGGACTTCTTCCGCGACATCGCCGGCAGCCAGTACCTGGCCACCGGCGAGGTGGTGGCCAAGGAAGTCGGCACGCGTTACGACTATCTGCTGAACCTGTTCGACCGCTCGATCATCGAGGTCGAGAACCGGGTCTATGCCGACTCGATCCGGCGCCACCTGCTGGCTGCGCTGGAGCGCACCTTCATCGCCTTGCCCGAGACCACGGCGCGGCGTGCCGAGGTCGAGGCACCGATCAAGGGCATCCTCGACACCGAGCTCGAAGAGACCTACATCGTCGGCACCGGCTACGGTCGCGCCCGGCTGCCGTTCAGCAAGGAGCACATCCGCAGCGAGATCCTGTGCCACGGCCTGGGCGCGCACGTCATGTACCCGGGGACAGCCACGGTGCTGGACATCGGCGGCCAGGACACCAAGGCCATCCAGGTCGACCCGGCCGGCATCGTCGAGAGCTTCCAGATGAACGACCGCTGCGCCGCCGGCTGCGGGCGCTACCTGGGCTACATCGCCGACGAGATGAACATGGGCCTGCACGAGCTGGGGCCGATGGCGATGCAATCGACCAAGCAGGTCCGCATCAACTCGACCTGCACCGTGTTCGCCGGTGCCGAGTTGCGCGACCGCCTCGCGCTCGGCGACAAGCGTGAGGACATCATGGCCGGCCTGCACCGCGCCATCATCCTGCGCGCGATGTCGATCCTGGCGCGCTCGGGCGGCGTGCGCGACCAGTTCACCTTCACCGGCGGCGTGGCCAAGAACGAGGCAGCGGTGAAGTCGCTGAAGGAACTGGTGAAAGAGAACTACGGCGACGTGACGCTGAACATCGACCCCGATTCCATCTACACCGGTGCGCTGGGCGGCGCCACCTTCGCCTGGCGTGCCGTGGTCGAAGAGGGCAAGGCCATCGAGTCGCGTACCTGAGGAACCCAAGATGACCACTTACACCATCGGTCTGGACATCGGCTCCGGCGCCGTCAAATCCGTGCTCTTCCGCCACGGCGCGGACGGCCCCGAGTGGCTGGCCAAGCGCTGCGAACGCATCCGCAGCCGCGACCCCATGACGCTGGCGCGCGAGGGCTACGACAGCGTGATCGCCGATGCCGGCCTGCGCCCCGACGACATCGCCTACACCGCCACCACCGGCGAAGGCGAGAACGTCAAGTTCGCGACCGGGCACTTCTATTCGATGACCACGCACGCCCGCGGCGGCGTGTTCCTCGAACCCAGCGCGCGCGCGGTGGTCGACATCGGCGCGCTGAACGGCCGCGCGATCTACGTCGACGAGCGCGGCAAGGTGCTGTCGTACAAGATGACCAGCCAGTGCGCGTCGGGATCGGGGCAGTTCCTGGAGAACATCGCACGCTACCTGGGCGTGGCGGTGGAGGAGATCGGCCCGCTGTCGCAGAGCTCGGCACAACCCGAGAAGGTGAGCTCGATCTGCGCCGTGCTGGCCGAGACCGATGTCATCAACATGGTCTCGCGCGGCATCGCCACGCCCGACATCCTGAAAGGCATCCACCTGTCGATGGCCTCGCGCATCGTCAAGCTGCTCAAGGTCACCGGCATCAAGACCGGCACCGCGCTGCTCACCGGTGGCCTGGCCCTGGACAGCGGCCTGCTGGCCGCGATCCAGGAAGAGATGGCCAACGAGAAGGTGACCGTGCAAGCCATGTCACACCCCGATTCGATCTACGCCGGCGCCATCGGCGCGGCGCTGTGGGGAGCCTTCCGCGACGCCAAGCTGCGCGAGCTCGAAGCCACTGCCGCCGTCTGACGCCGCTGTCACCCCCTGCCCGGAGTTCACAACCATGGCCCTCTTGATCAACGACGACTGCACCGCCTGCGATGCCTGCAAGCCGGTGTGCCCCAACGAAGCCATCAGCGTCGGCAATCCGATCTACGTTATCGACGCGCTGCGCTGCACCGAGTGTGTCGGTGCCGAGGACGAGCCGCAGTGCATGCTGGTCTGCCCGGCCGACTGCATCGTTCCCAACCCGGACTTCGCCGAGAGCCCGGAAGAGCTGATGGCGAAGTACGAGGCGCTGCACGGCTGAGGACGGGGCGCCTGACCCGGTGTTGGCGGCCAGACAGCGGGCCGCTTTGCGGGCGCAGGGTGCGCGCGGCAAAGGCGCGCCCGGGCAGGCCGCAGCGCTTCGCTTCGGCGGTCGGCG
>CAYJOA010000178.1:0-8145 GCA_964371495.1 uncultured Rubrivivax sp. | reverse complement strand
GTGAAGCTGCTGCGGAGGTCGCTGCGCAGCCGCTCCAGCGACAGCAGCAAGGCAGTGGCCAGCGCGATCGACAGCATCACCAGCGCCAGCGTGCCGCGGCGGTTCCAGGCGCTGCGCGCAGCGATCTTCAGCAGCGCAGTCATGCGGCAAGCGCCCGGTTCAGCGCCGGCAGCGACAGCCGCTCGTCGAAGTGCGGCGCCAGCCGCTCGTCGTGGCTCACGAACACCAGCGTGCTGCCGCCGGCGCGGCACTCGCCCAGCAGCAGCGCCATGAAGTCGTCGCGCAGCGCGGCGTCCAGCGCCGAGGTCGGCTCGTCGGCGATCACCAGCGCGGGCCGGCCGATGAGCGCGCGCGCCGCGGCCACACGCTGCTGCTGGCCGACCGAAAGCGCATCGGCACGCCGCGGCCAAAGCGCAGGCGGCAGCGCCACGCGCTCGAGCAGCGCGCGCGCCGCGGCCGCCGGCCCCCCCGCGCAGCGCTGCGCGCGCGCGGCCGAGAAGCGGCACGGCAGCAGCACGTTGTCGAGCACGCTCACGTAGGGCAGCAGGTTGAACTGCTGGAAGATCACGCCGACGTGCGCGGCGCGGCGGGCGTCGCGCGCGCCGCCGCGCAGTCGGGCCCAGTCCTGGCCGAGCAGGCTGACCGAACCCCGGCGCGCCACCAGCACACCGGCCATGAGGCCGAGCAGCGTGCTCTTGCCGCAGCCGCTGGGGCCGTGCATGAAGACCGTGCGGCCGGCGGCGATGTCCAGCCGATCGATGACCAAACAGTCGGCCGCCGCGCCGGGCCAGGCGTAATGCAGGTCGCGCAGCTCCAGCACCGGCGGCGCGCTAACGCACCAGCGCCAGGCGCGAAGCCGGGCGCCGCAGCGTGGCCTTCATCTGCCCCTTGGGCGTGACGGCCTGCACCTCGACGCGGCTCAGGCCCTTGAAGGCCTCGAACAGCCCGAGCTCGACGAAGCCGGCGCGTGCGCCATGGCTGCAGACGAAGTCGTAGCGGCCCTCCAGGTCGGCATGGTCGGCCGCGCCCGGCGCGTCGCCGGCGGCACCGAGCTGCAGCGCCGGCGAGACCAGCTCCACACGCGCCAGCGTGCAGCCGGCGGCGGGGTCGATGCGGAACATGCGGTCGGCGGCACGCAGCAGCGCCACCGCGGCGTCGGCACGCTGGCGCTCGGCGTCGTTGCGCGGCGCGCGTTCGAAGCCCAGCAGGTTGTCCAGCGGTGTCTCCAGGGCGATGTGCAGGCGGTCGGCCGCCACCGCGATGTCGAGCCTGGCGCTGCCGTGCTCGTGGGCCTTGCCGGCCAGCACCGGGCCGGCCGCGGCGAAGGCGATGACGCAGGTGACGAGGCGACGGCACGACACGGTGTTCCTCAAGCCGGGCTGGCATTGCCGGCAGCAGCGTCGATTGTGCCCCGCGGCAGCTGCCGCCCTGCGCTGCCCCCGGGCCGGCAGGAGCTTCAGTCGCGAGCCGTGCCGCGCAGGCCGAAGAAAGCGCCCAGGCCGACGGCGACGTGCGGCATCCAGTCGCGGCGGCGTCGCGGCGCGCTCGGCACGGCGGCGCAGCGTTCACGGGTCGGCGGCGCAGGGCCGGGGTCGCCCGGCGCCAGGTCCTCGGCGAAGGCCTCGCTGCGGAAACACGCCGGCACCGTGTCGGCCCAGTCGGCGCCGTGGCCGTCTTCGGCACCGTGGCCATCGCTGCGGCGCCGGTCTTCGGGGCGGATGTGTCGCAGATTCATGATCGCGTCCTGGCGTGCACGGCCGCCACGGACGCTCCGCAGGACCCACACCTGCGCAGTGTCGGCGGCGCGTGTGGCAACAGCGTGAAACGATGTAACAGCCGGCCAGCCCGCTTACCATGCCGTGGCCATGCCCGCCACCCTGCTCGGTCAGCTCGTCGTTGCCATCTCGTCGCGTGCCCTGTTCGACTTCGAGGAGGAGAACCGCGTCTTCGAGCAAGGCGACGACAGCGCCTACATGCAGTTGCAGTTGCGTCGCGTGCAGCAGCCGGCCAAGCCCGGGGTGGCCTTCTCGCTCGTCAACAAGCTGCTCGCTTTCAACGAGGGGGCGCCGCGGGTGGAGGTGGTGATCCTGTCGCGCAACGACCCGGTATCGGGCATGCGCGTGTTCCGCTCGACGCAGCACTACGGCCTGCCGGTGCAGCGCGGCGTGTTCACGCGCGGCCAGCCGCCCTGGCGTTACCTGCGGCCGCTGGCGGCCAACCTCTTCCTCAGCACCAACGACGCCGACGTGCGCTCGGCGCTGGCCGAAGGCGTGCCCGCGGCGCGTGTCTACCCGGACAGCGCGCGCGCGTCGGCGGCCCACCCCGACGAGGTGCGCATCGCCTTCGACGGCGACGCGGTGCTGTTTTCCGACGAGGCCGAACGCGTCTACCAGGCGCAGGGACTGGACGCCTTCCAGAGCCACGAACGCGACCGCGCCGGCACGCCGCTGGCGCCGGGCCCGTTCAAGCCGCTGCTGGAGGCGCTGCAGCGGCTGCAGCGCGAGCCGGCCAGCCGCATGCGCATCCGCACCGCGCTCGTCACCGCACGCAGCGCACCGGCGCACGAACGCGCCATCCGCACGCTGATGGACTGGCAGATCGGGGTCGACGAGGCGATGTTCCTGGGCGGCCTGCCCAAGGGTGCCTTCCTGCGCGAGTTCGAGCCCGACTTCTTCTTCGACGACCAGACCGGCCACATCGAGAACGCCGCCGCGCACGTGCCGGCGGGCCACGTGGCGGCCGGCGTGGCCAACGCAGGACCGACGTCATGACACCCGAACGCAGACGGCGCCGCCCCATCTGGCGCTGCGCAGCCGCCGCCGCGCTGGCGGCGCTGCTCGCGGGCTGCGGCGGCGGTGGCGACAGCGGCGCCGCCGTGGTGCCCGACGCGCCCGGCACGCTGAACGACCCCACCGCCTATTCGTCTCTGCCCGACGCCACGCTGCCCGGCGCCGTCGAGGCCGCAGCCGTGACGCAGCATCGGCTGCTGCTGGGCGGCCGCGAGATCGCCTACACGGCGACCGCCGGTCACCTGATCGCGCGCGAGCCGCTCGCCGGCGCGGCGCAGGCCAGCATCTTCTACGTCGCCTATGCCGCCGACGGCGCCGACCCCGCGACACGACCGCTGACCTTCTTCTACAACGGCGGTCCGGGCTCGGCCAGCGTCTGGCTGCACCTCGGTTCGTTCGGCCCCAAGCGGCTGGCCACCGGCGTGCCGCAGACCACCGCGCCACGCCCGTTCCCACTGCTCGACAACACCGACAGCCTGCTCGACAGCACCGACCTCGTCTTCGTCGACGCCGTCGGCAGCGGCCGCTCGCAGGCCCTCGCGCCCTACCGCAACCGCGACTTCTGGAGCGTCGGTGCCGACGCCGCGCTGTTCCGCGACGCCATCCGGCGCTGGCTGCAGATCCACGGCCGCCAGGCCTCGCCCTTCTTCCTGTACGGCGAAAGCTACGGCGGCCCGCGCACCGCGGTGCTGGCGCGACGGCTGCAGGAGGCCGGTCTGTGGCCGTCCGGCCTGATGCTGCAGTCGCCGGCACTGGACTACAACAGCAACTGCGGCGTCACCAGCACACGCGACATCCCGTGTACCGGCTACCTGCCGAGTTACGCGGCCACGGCGGCCTGGCACCGGCTGAGCACGCCGGTGCCCACCGAGCTCGACGCCTGGCTGAGCGCGGCACGGGAGTTCGCCGCCGCCAGCTACGCGCCGGCGCTGCAATCCTGGTTCGCCAACGCGGTGCCGGCGGTCGAACTGTGGCCCACGCTGGCGGCCTGGACCGGCCTGCCCGCGGTCTGGTGGCAGCGTGACTTCAATCTCGGCCCGACGCGCTACCGCGAGAACCTGATCGCCGGCCAGCTCACCGGGCGCTACGACGCGCGCATGACGGCCGCCCTGGGCAGCGCGCTGGCCGCCGAAGGCGACCCGTCGAGCAGCTGGCTCGGCTCGTCGTTCGCCGGCGCCATCGACAACTACCTGCGCGACACGCTGCGCTACCGCAACGCGTCGACCTACGTGCTGCTGAGCAGCGCGATCGAGCACTGGGACTTCTCGCACGCCGGGCGCACGCTGCCCGACACCGTTCCCGACCTCGCCGCCGCGCTGGCGGCCGACCCGGCGCTGCGCGTGCTCGTCCTCAACGGCGTGTACGACCTCGCCACGCCTTTCCACGTCACCGAGTCCGACCTGGCGCGCATCGGCTCGAATCGCGTCGGCGTGCACAACTACGCCGGCGGTCACATGAGTTTCCTGGACGACACCGCGCGGCCGCGGCAGAAGGCCGACATCGTGGCCTTCATGGCCCGCGCCAGCGCCGACCGTCCGGCCCGCAGCGCTGCGCTGGCAGCCACCCTGCGGCCAGCACCCGACCGCGCCGGCACACCGCAGCCGGCCGACGTGCCGGCGGCCCGCGAACCGGCGCTGCAGTCGCCGCTGCGCGACCCCTGGGTGCCGGCGCCGACGCCGCCGCAGCCGGCGGCTGCCGCGGCGCGCCAGGGGGCCCGGTGACAGCGGCGCCGTCCGCGGGTTTCCTGGCCCGCCGCTGGCGTGGCGCGGTAGGCTGGCCGCAGCTGTTCTGGCGTGACATGCTGGTCGTCGGCACGCTGGTCAACCTGCTGGCCAGCTTCGCCGCGCTGATGCTGGCGGCGCAAGGTGCGGCACCGGCGCTGGCGGCCGCGCTGCATTTCGCGCCGCTGCCCTACAACGCCTTCCTGTTCCTGGCGCTGTGGCGGCTGCCGCGGCGGCCGCGACCCGTGGCCTGGGCCTCGGCCGTCTGGGTGGCGGCGATGACGGTGGTCTGATCCGCCACGGCTGCGGGCCGACACCGCGCCACCAGGCCGATCAGCGCCGAGTGCCCGCAGTGGCCACTGCCTTCGGCCAGATCGGCCTCGTATTCGCGCAGCTCGACGATCTCGAGATCGTCAAAGGCCTCGCGCAACAGCGCCTCGGTATACAGGTGCGACTCGAACGGTGGCCCGCCGGTGCGGTACGTCAGCTGCCGCGGCGTGTAGCCCTGCAGCACCAGCGTGCCGCCGGGCTTCAGGCAGCGCCGGATGTCGCCGAACAGGCGTGTGCGCAGCGCCGGGTCGGCGAACTGCACGAAGATCGCCGCCACGCCGTCGTAGACCGCTTCGGGCCAGGGGAAGGCGTCGCAGTCGCTGACCGTGTAATTGACTTCGACGCCGTGCTCGGCGGCCAGCCGGCGCGCCTTGGCGACACCGACCTCGGCGATGTCGAAGGCGTCGACGACCAGGCCCTGCCTGGCCAGCCAGACGCTGTTGCGGCCTTCGCCGTCGGCCACGCACAGCACCCGGCCCCCAGGCTGCCAGACGCCAGCGTGTGCCGTCAGCCAGCCATTGGGCGCGGTGCCGAACAGGAAACCGTCGGCGGCGAATCGGCGGTTCCAGGTGTCGGCAGCGTCGGCGAATGCCGGTGGCGTCATGTTTGCGCTTCAGAACCTGTGGACGAACCCATCGTACCCGCGCGGGGTGGCCATCTCAGCCGGCGCCCAGTGCCAGCGCCACGCGGTAGGTGACGAACGATGCCGCATAGGCCAGCGCGAACAGATAGGTGGTCATGATCAAGGGCATCTTCCAGCCGCCGGTTTCGCGCTTGACCGCTGCCAGCGTGGCCAGGCATTGCGGCGCGAAGACGAACCAGGCCAGCAGCGACAGCGCCGTGGCCAGGCTCCAGCCCTGGGCGATCAGCGGCGCCAGCGTCTGCTCGACATCGCTGCCGGTGGCCGACAACGCGTACACGGTGCCGAGCGCGCCGACGACGACCTCGCGTGCGGCCAGCCCCGGCACCAGCGCGATGCTGATCTGCCAGTTGAAGCCGATCGGTGCGAAGACCACCGCCAAGGCGTGCCCCAGGCGGCCGGCGATGCTGTATTCGATCGCCGCCCCGGTGGCCCCCGGCGGCGGCGCCGGAAAGCTGGCCAGCGCCCACAGCAGCACCGTCAGCACGAGGATGATGCCGCCGACCCGGCGCACGAAAATCGTCACCCGCTGCCACAGCCCGATGGCGATGTTGCGCGCCGCCGGCCAGTGGTAGTCGGGCAGCTCCATCATCAGGCTGCGCACCTGGCGCCCGGCGTCGGTATAACGCTTGAGCAGCCAGGCCACCGCCATGCCGCCGGCAATGCCCGCGGCGTACAGGCCGAACAGCACCAGCCCCTGCAGGTCCAGGAAACCGGCCACCGTGCGCCGCGGCACGAAGGCGCCGATCAGCAGCGCATACACCGGCAGCCGCGCCGAACACGTCATCAGCGGCGCGATGAGGATGGTCACCACGCGGTCGCGCGGGTTGGCGATGGTGCGCGCGGCCATGATGCCGGGGATGGCGCAGGCAAAACTCGACAACAGCGGGATGAACGAGCGCCCGGACAGGCCGACGCCGCCCATCAGCCGGTCGAGCAGGAAGGCCGCGCGCGGCAGGTAGCCGCTTTCCTCGAGCCAAAGGATGAAGAAGAACAGGATCACGATCTGCGGCAGGAACACCAGCACGCCGCCGGCGCCGGCGATGACGCCGTCGACGAGCAGGCTGCGCAGCGGCCCCGGCGCCAGCACCGCGGCCACCGCGTCGCCCAAAGCGGCGGTGCCGGCTTCGATCCAGGCCATCGGCTGCTCGGCACCCGCGAAGACGGCCTGGAAGACGACGAACAGCAGCAGCGCCAGCAGCAGTGGCCCCAGCACCGGGTGCAGCACGAGGCGGTCGATGCGGTCGCTGGCGGTGTCCGGCACCAGCTCGTCGAGTCCCAGGCGCTGCAGGATGCGGCGCACCTCGTCGTGGTCGGCGGCCACCACGTGCGGGCTGGCGGCCGACGGCAGGGGAGCCGCAGCCGCCACCGGCGCGGCGCCGCCGCGCTGCCAGACCGCGGCGTCGTCCAGCAGTTCGCGCAGCGCCTGCGCGCCTTCGGCCTGCACGCCCACCGTGCTCACCACCGGCACGCCGAGTTCACGCGCCAGCGCCTGGGCATCCACCGCGACGCCGCGGCGCGCTGCCAGGTCGGCCATGTTCAGCGCCACCACGCAGGGCAGGCCGAGCCGGCGCACCGCCAGCACCAGCCGCAGGTTGCGCCGCAGGTTGGTGGCGTCGACGACGCAGACCACCAGGTCGGGCCGCTTCTCGCCCAGTGCGCGGCCGAACAGCACGTCGGCCGTCACGCGCTCGTCCGGGGACCGCGGGTGCAGGCTGTAGGCCCCCGGCAGGTCGAGCAGGCGCAGCGCACGGCCGGCCGGCGTGGTGAGCCGGCCCTCCTTGCGCTCGACGGTGACGCCGGCGTAGTTGGCCACCTTCTGCCGGCTGCCGGTGAGCAGGTTGAACAGCGCCGTCTTGCCGCAGTTGGGGTTGCCCACCAGCGCCACCACGGGCCCGCCGCGGTGCACGTGGATGACCGCTTCCTTCACCGCGCCGCCGGCTCGAGCCGGATGCAGGCCGCCTCGGCACGGCGCAGTGCAAAAGTGGAGTTGCCCACGCGCACCACCAGCGGGTCGCCGCCGGGCACGCCGCGCGCCGTCACCATCACGCGTTCACCGGGGATGAAGCCGAGCTCGTCGAGCCACTGCGCCCATTCGGGCGCGGCGGCCGGCGCGCCGACGGCGCTCACCACCGCCGGCACGCCAGTGGGCAGCGCATCGAGCGTGGCCGCGACCTGCGCTGCCGCACGTGGTCGGCCTGCCGTCATGCGCGCCACCCAGACGCTGGGCGGGCGGGCGGCAACGAGGCCTGGGCGGGTGGCATCCGGGTTGGACATGCGGTGTAGGAGGGGCGATGCGGACAGGTGCGATCGTAAAGCCAGAAGAGAATAATTCTCAATAGCGTTCGCTTGTGATAGATCAAGAAAATTGACGAACGGCCCGATCTCGCGCTGCTGCGGCGCCGCGGCATGCCCCGGCGCCGCCGGACGCGCCCGTTCAGCCGCGCTGCAACCACCACCACGCCGCCAGCACCGCCACGCCCAGCGCCGCCGCAGCGGCCAGCCTGCCGAGCGTCGCAGCGCTGGGCCGCGTGGCCGGCGCCGCGGCATCGCGCGCCGCTGCTGCCGTGGGTGCCGCCGCGGCGGCCGCCGGCACCGGCGCCGGCACCGGCTCCGCCGGCTGGGCGAAGAGCTGCCGCAGCGCCCCCCACGCCGGCGGCCGCGG
>CAYJOA010000177.1:0-8168 GCA_964371495.1 uncultured Rubrivivax sp. | reverse complement strand
ATGGACGCCGAACTGACCGCCCTGGCCCAGCGCCGCGACAAGACCCGCGCCGTCAAGCAGGCGATGATGCAGGAACTGCTCACCGGCAGGACACGCCTGGTCTGACGCCGACACGCTCGACATCCCGACCTTGCCTCGCTCCTGTCGCCGTGATAATCTGGTCAGCATGACCAGATCCTCTTCCGAACCGAGCGCCGCCGCTGAAGAGCCCCCGCACGGCCGGTGGCGCCTGCAGGACGCCAAGGCACGCTTCAGCGAGTTGGTGCGCCTGGCGCACAGCGCCGGGCCGCAGCATGTCACGCTGCACGGCCGCGATGCGGTCGTCGTCGTCGACGCCGCGGAGTTTCAACGCCTGCAGGGCCAGCGCACCGGGCAGTTGCTGATCGACGCGCTGCAGGCGTCACCCCACCGCGACACCGAGATCGCGCCTCGACGCTCGGCGATGCCGGTGCGGGCCGTCAAGCTGTGAAGGGCTGGCTGCTCGACACCAACGTCATTTCGGAGTTGCGCCGTCCGCGCCCGAACGCGCGCGTGCGCGCCTTCGTCGCCGCCCAGCCGCTGGAGCGGCTGTTCGTCAGCACGGTGACCTTCGCCGAAATCCGCTACGGCATCGAACGGGTCGGCGACCCGATCCGCCGCGCCGAACTCGGCGACTGGCTGGTGCACAGGGTGCGCCCGATGTTCGATCAGCGCACGCTGGAGGTTTCCGAGGACGTGATGTTCAAGTGGCGGCTGCTCGTCGAGGACGGCCGCCAGGCCGGCTATACGTTTTCGCAGCCCGACCTGATCATCGCCGCCACCGCGCTGCACCACGGGCTCACCGTGGTCACCCGCGACACGGCGGACTTCGCGCTCGCCAGGGTGCCCCTGTTGAATCCTTGGCTCGCAGGCACGGCCGCGGCATGAGCGCTGTCGGCCAGTCGGAACGCGCCACGCAGAACCGCGTGCTGGCACTGTTCCGCGACGAACTGGGCTATCGCGCGCTGGGCGACTGGAGTGCCCGCACCGGCAACAGCAACATCGACGACGGCCTGCTCACCGCCTGGCTGCGCCAGGCGGGCTACGCGCCGGACCAGATCGGCCGCGCCCTCTACCTGCTGCACACCGAGGCGGACAACCCCAACCGCAGCCTCTACGACAACAACCGGTGCGTCTACAACCGGCTGCGCTACGGCGTGCCGGTGAAGATCGAGGCCGGCAAGGTGACCGAGACGGTCAAGCTCATCGACTGGCTGCAGCCGCTGGCCAACGACTTTGCCATCGCCGAGGAGGTGACGCTGCGTGATGGGACCCAGGGGCCGGGTGGGAACGAGCGGCGGCCCGACCTGGTGCTGTACGTCAACGGCATCGCGGTCGGCGTGGTCGAGCTGAAGAACAGCCGCACGTCCATCGGCAATGGCATCCGGCAGAACCTGTCGAACCAGTTGCCCGAGTTCAATGCCTGGTTCTTCAGCACCGTGCAGTTCGTCTTCGCGGGCAACGACTCCGAAGGGCTGCAGTACGGCACCGTCGGCACGCCGGAGAAGTACTTCCTGAAGTGGAAGGAAGACGAGGCCGACGACAGCCGCCTCAAGCTCGACAAGTACCTGCTGAAGATGTGCGCCAAGGCGCGGCTGATCGAGCTGATGCACGACTTCGTGCTGTTCGACGGCGGCGTGAAGAAGCTGCCGCGCGTGCACCAGTACTTCGGCATCAAGGCGGCGCAGCAGCGTGTCAATGCCGGCCAGGGCGGCATCCTGTGGCACACGCAGGGCAGCGGCAAGAGCATCGTGATGGTGCTGCTGGCCAAGTGGATCCTGGAGAACCGGCCCAAGGCGCGCGTGGTGATCGTCACCGACCGCGACGAACTGGACAAGCAGATCGAGGGCGTGTTCACCGAAGCCGGCGAGCCGATCAAGCGCACCAGCAGCGGGCGCGACCTGATGAGCCAGCTCGGCCAGGCCACGCCGCGGCTGCTGTGTTCGCTGATCCACAAGTTCGGCCGCAAGGGGGTGGACGATTTCGACGCCTTCATCAGGGAACTGGCGGCGCAGCCCAGCCCCACCGTGGGCGAGGTGTTCGTCTTCGTCGACGAATGCCACCGCACGCAAAGCGGCAAGCTGCACAGGACGATGAAGGCGCTGATGCCCGGCGCCGTGTTCATCGGCTTCACCGGCACGCCGCTGCTCAAGCAGGACGCGCAGACCAGCCGCGAGGTCTTCGGCGACTACATCCACGCCTACAAGTTCAGCGAAGGCGTGGCAGACGGCGTGGTGCTCGACCTGGTCTACGAGGCGCGCGACATCGAGCAGAGCCTGGGCTCGCAGGACAAGATCGACCAGTGGTTCGACGCCAAGACCAAGGCCCTGAACAGCTGGCAGAAGGCCGCGCTGCGCGAGCAGTGGGGCACGATGCAGCAGGTGCTGAGTTCGCGCTCGCGCATGGAGCGCGTGGTCAGCGACATCGTGTTCGACTTCGGCGTCAAGCCGCGGCTGGCCAGCCAGCGCGGCAACGCGATCCTGGTGGCGTCGAGCATCTACGAGGCGTGCAGGTATTTCGAGCTGTTCCAGAAGACCGCGTTCAAGGGCAAGTGTGCGGTCGTCACGTCGTACAACCCGCACGCGCAGGACGTGACGCTGGAAGAAACCGGCGCCAACACGCAGACCGCCAAGCAGTTTCTCTACGACACCTGCACGGCGCTGCTGCAGGGCGTGGCCGCGCAGCCGGGCCAGTCCAGGACCGAGACCTACGAGGACCAGGCCAAGAAGCTGTTCAAGGAGCAGCCCGCCAACATGAAGCTGTTGGTGGTGGTGGACAAGCTGCTCACCGGCTTCGATGCGCCGAGCTGCACCTACCTCTACATCGACAAGAGCATGCAGGACCACGGCCTGTTCCAGGCCATCTGCCGTGTCAACCGGCTGGACGGCGACGACAAGACCGTCGGCTGCATCGTCGACTACAAGGACCTGTTCAAGAAGCTGGTCAACGACAAGGGCACCGGCGCGCTGCAGGTCTATTCGTCGGCGCTGGACCACAGCGCGGGTGGCTGCGCGCCCGACGTGCTGCTGCAAGACCGCCTGGCCAAGGGCCGGGAGCGGCTGGACGACGCGCTGGAAGCCGCGGCCCTGATCTGCGAGCCGGTGCAGCCGCCCAGGGGCGAGCTGGAGCACATCCACTACTTCTGCGGCAACGTCGAGCTGCCGGCCGAGCTGGCCGAGCACGAGCCACGGCGGGTGGCGCTGTACACCGCGACGGTGTCGCTGCTGCGGACCTATGCCGCCATCGCAGACGACCTGGAGGCCGCCGGGTACAGCGCCGGCGACATCGCCCGCATCAAGACGGACGTGCAACGTTTCCTGGACCTGCGCGAGGTCATCCGCAAGGCCAGCGGCGAGACGATCGACCTCAAGGCGTACGAGGCCGACATGCGGCACCTCATCGACACCTACATCGAGGCCGACGAGCCGCGGCCGATCTCGGCCCTCGGCGACATGCCGCTGCTCGAGCTGATCGTGAAGGCAGGCATCGCCGGCGCGATCGACAGCCTGCCCGGCGGCATCAAGCGCAACAGGACGGCGGTGGCCGAGACCATCGCCAACAACGTGCGCAGCCGGATCTTCCAAGAGCACCTGAACAACCCGGCCTTCTACGACCGGATGTCCAAGCTGCTGGAAGAGATCATTGCCGACCTGCGCGCCAGGCGCGTGGACTACGAGGCCTACCTGCTGCGCATCGCCGAACTCGCGCGGCGCGTCCAGCTCGGCCAGGCGGACGACACGCCCGAGGCCTTGAAGAACCAGCCGTGGCTGCGCGCGCTGTACGACAACCTGCTGGCAACGGCTGCGCCGGTGGCTGCCCATGCCGTGCAAGAGCCGCCGCCGGCGGGCTTCGGCGCCGCGGACAAGCCCACGCTGGCGCTGGCGGTGGCCATCGACGAAACCGTGCGGCGGGTGCGGCCCGACGACTGGCGCGGCAACCAGGCGAAGGAAAACGTCATCAAGCGCGCCCTGATGCCACTGCTGCACGACGACGCCCAGGAAGTCGAGCGCGTGTTCCCGATCATCAAGGCGCAAAGAGCGTACTGATGGTGACGCAGATCGAGCTGGGCGGCGTGGTGCTGGATGTCGTCAAGAAGGATATCCAGAACATCCACCTGAGCGTCTACCCGCCGACCGGCCGCGTGCGGCTGGCGGCGCCCGCGCGCATGAAGCTGGACACGATCCGGCTGTTCGCGATCTCCAAGCTGGCCTGGATCAAGCAGCAGCAGAAGAAGCTGCGCGAGCAGGAACGGGAGAGCGCGCGCGAATATCTCGACCGCGAGAGCCACCATGTCTGGGGGCGCCGGGTGCTGCTGAAGCTGGTCGAGGCGGATGTGCCGCCCAGCGTGCAGCTACATCACTCCAGGTTGCGGGTCAGCGTTCGCCCTGGCACCGACGAAGCGGGCAGAGAGGCGATCGTGTCGAACTGGTATCGGCAGCTGCTGAAGGCCGAGGTGCCCGGGCTGATTGCGACCTGGGCGCCGCGACTGGGCGTCGAGGTGAACGGGTTCTACGTGCAGCAGATGAAAACCCGATGGGGCAGCTGCAACGCCCTCGCCGGAACGCTGCGCCTGAACACCGAACTCGCCAAGAAGCCCAGGGCTTGCCTCGAGTACATCGTGGTGCATGAGATGAGCCACCTGCTCGAACCGACCCATGGGCCGCGGTTCGTGGCAGTGATGGATCGGTGCATGCCGACATGGCGGGAGACGCGGGCGCTGTTGAACAAGCTGCCGGCGAGACATGAACGGTGGGACTACTGACGGGGATTTACGACCATGAAACTCGCCACCTGGAACATCAATTCGCTCGCCGTGCGGCTGCCGCAGGTGCTGGAATGGCTCGACGCGCACCCGGTGGATGCCATTGCGCTGCAGGAAACCAAGCTCACCGACGACAAGTTCCCGGCCGCCGAACTCGAGGCCGCGGGCTGGTGCGTGCAGCGCTTCGGGCAGAAGACTTACAACGGCGTGGCCCTGCTGTCGCGCACCGCGGCCAGCGACGTCGTGCTGAACATCCCCGGCTTCGACGACGAACAGGCGCGTGTCATCACCGCCACGCTGGACGGTGTGCGCACCGTCGGCGCCTACGTGCCCAACGGCCAGGCCCCCGACAGCGACAAGTTCGTCTACAAGCTGCGCTGGCTGCAGGCGCTGCGCGACTGGCTGCGCGACGAACTGGCCCGCCACCCGCAGCTGGTGCTGATGGGCGACTTCAACATCGCGCCCGAAGACCGCGACGTGCACGACCCGGTGGCCTGGGCCGGGCAGGTCCTCTGCACGCCGCAGGAGCGTGCGCATTTCCGGGCGCTGCTCGAGCTGGGGCTGGTCGACGCCTTCCGGCTCTTCGAACAGCCGCCCAAGTCGTGGACCTGGTGGGACTACCGCAACCTGGCCTTCCGCAAGAACCAGGGCCTGCGCATCGACCACATCCTCGTCAGCCCGGCGCTGCGGCCGCGCGTGCAGGCCTGCACCATCGACAAGGCGCCGCGCCGCAACGAACGGCCGAGCGACCACGCGCCGGTGATGGTGGAGATCGGCTGACCCCGAGGCCGTGCGCCCGCGCCCCCCGACACGGGCGCTGCCGACCCCTGACGTGTCAGGCGACCGGGCTCGGCAGGGCCAGCACACGCGTGCCTGACACGCCCGCGCCGGGCGTGCCCTGCGCGTCCAGCGCGGCTGCGCGGGCCGCCGCTTCGCGGCCCGGCGTCGGGCCCATGCTGGCCGTGTGCGGCACGTCCTGCGGCAGCAGCGGCCGCGCGTAGTGGTAACCCTGCAGCTCGCCGCAGCCCATCTCGGTCAGTAGCTGGGCCTGCGCCGCAGTCTCCACGCCTTCGGCCACCGTGCTCATGCCCAGCGACCCGGCCAGGCCGACGATGGCCCGCACGACGATGTCGGCCGACGCGTCGCTGCCGATGTCCTTGACGAAGGCGCGGTCGATCTTCAGCACGTCCACCGGCAGGTACCGCAGGTAGGCCATCGACGAATAGCCGGTGCCGAAGTCGTCGATCGCGATGCGTATGCCGGCCTGGCGCAGCTGCGCCAGCAGCCGTGAAGTGGCCTTGACATCGCCGATGAGCACGCTTTCGGTGACCTCGAGCTCCAGGTCCGCAGCCGCCAGGCCGTGGCTGCGCAGCGCCCGGAAGACGTCGTCGACGATGGACGCCGAGCGCAGCTGGTGCACCGACAGATTCACCGCCACCTTCTTCAGCGGCAGCTGTTCGCGCCGCCACTCGGACATCTGCCGGCAGGCCTCGTGCAGCACCCAGTGCCCGATCTCCGCGATGAGGCCGGTCTCTTCGGCCAGGTCGATGAAGGCGCCGGGCATCAGCAGGCCGCGTGTCGGATGCTGCCAGCGCACCAGTGCCTCGACCGACTGCGCAACGCCGCTGTGCGCGTCGACACGCGGCTGGTAGTGCAGCCGCAGTTCGCCGGCGTCGACGGCGCGCGCCAGGTCGCGCGACAACTGCGCGTGTTCGACCGCCGCGCTGTCCAGCCCCGGCTCGAAACGCGCCACCTGGGCGCCGCCGCGCGCCTTGGCCGCGTACATCGCCAGGTCGGCATGGCGCATCAGGTCGGCGGCGGTCTGGCCGTCGGCGGGGAACCTGGCCACGCCCAGGCTGGCGCCGGCGGCCACCTGCGTGCCGCGCAGCGTCACGTGGCGGCCGACATGGGCGACCAACTCGTCGGCCACCTCGTCGCAATGCCCGCTCGTCGTGTCGGGAACGAGGGCGACGAATTCGTCGCCGCCGAGTCGCGCCACGATGGCCCCCCGCGGCAGGCTGCTGCCGATGCGGTGCGCCATGATGGCGAGCAGTTCGTCGCCGGCCTCGTGGCCCATCGTGTCGTTGATCTCCTTGAAGCGGTCGAGGTCGATCAGCAGCACCGCGAAAGGCGCTCGCAGGCTCACCGCCAGCTGCAGCGCATCCTGCAGGCCGGCGCGGTTCAACAGGCCTGTCAGGCTGTCGTGCGTGGCGCGGTGCAACAGCTGCCGTTCACGGCCCGCGGAGGCCAGCGCGACGGCGATGCGGTCGCGCAGCTCGCCGACTTGCCCTTCCCACGCGGCGTCGCAGGCCGGGTGGGTGCCGCCGCCGACGAGCAGCACGCCCAGCGTCTGTTCGCGCCAGCGGGCTGGTGCCACGTAGACCTCGTCCTGTGGCCAGCCCAGCGCGGCCAGCAGCGGCGCCAGCGCGGGCGTCTCGGCGCTGCAGCGCCAGCCGCTGGCCCGTTCCAGCAGCGCGGCCTGGAGCTCCGGGTTCAGGGCCGGGCCGCGCTTGCAGGTGTCGCCCGCCGGGCCGCGCAGGGTGCAGTCCAGGTGCGCGGGCAGGTCGGGGTCGATGAGGGCGACACCGACCTGCAAGCCGGGCGACAGGTCGGCCAGGCGCGCCAGCGCGCGCGGCACCAGCCCTGCCGCGTCGCTGGCTTCGAGGATCGCGCGGTCGATCGACGACAGCACTTCCAGCTGGTGCACCTGCTGCCCGATGCGGCCGGCCATGTCGTTGAAGGCGCCGCCGAGTTCGCCGAACTCGTCGGCGCTGTGCACGTCGACGCGCACGCCGTAGTCGCCGGCAGCCAGCTGCCGCGTGCCGGTGGTCAGCTTCTGCAGCGGCACCGTGGTCCGGCGCACCAGCACCAGGCTCAGCGTGAGCACCAGCAGCACCGACGCCAGCAGCACCTGCCAGCCGATCTGCACCAGCGAGAAGACACGCTGCGGCGGCGTGCCGCTGGCGCGCTGCGCCGTGAAGCGCCAGTCGTCGACGCCGAATTCGTGCCGCAGGAACAGGTCCCAGGAGGCGCTGGCGGTGGCGGCCGGGCGCTCGCCGTCGGCGCCGCTGTCCGGGTCGGGGGTGCAGAAGATGCGGTCGCCATTGGTGGCGTGGATGCAGACCTGGTCGGTGCTGGCGTCGTCCATCGCTTCGGCCCACAGGAAACGCGGGTCGACCACGCCCACCCACGACAGGCCCGTCGTCTTGTCGTGGGTGCGCAGCATCACCGTCGCCGCCGGGTCGCCGCGCGCCGGGGGCAACCAGTGCAGGCTGGCCGCCGCGCCGCCGCGCGCCGCCTGGGTGGCGCCGGCCGGCGCCGCAGCGCCGGCCGCGGCCGGGCCGCGTTCGACGGCCACCCAGCGGAACATCAGCTGCAGGTGCTTGTC
>CAYJOA010000176.1:4953-8237 GCA_964371495.1 uncultured Rubrivivax sp. | reverse complement strand
CTGGTCGACGATGTCGTGCTGGGCTGCGTGACGCCGGTGGGCGAGCAGGGCGCCGACATCGCACGCACCGCGGTGCTCGACGCCGAATGGGCGCAGACCGTGGCCGGCGTGACGCAGAGCCGCTTCTGCGCCAGCGGGCTGGAGTCGGTGAACCTGGCTGCGGCCAAGGTGGCCAGCGGCTTCGAGGACCTGGTGGTCGGCGGTGGTGTCGAGAGCATGAGCCGCTGGCCCATGGGCAGCGACGGCGGCGCCTGGTTCATGGACCCGCGCATCAACCAGAAGCTGGGTTTCGTGCCGCAGGGGGTGGGCGCCGATCTCATCGCCACGCTGGAGGGCTGGCACCGCGCCGATGTCGATGCCTTTGCGCTGCGCTCGCACCAGAAGGCGGCGGTGGCGCGGGCGCAGGGGCACTTCGCGAGGAGCCTGGTGCCGGTGCGAGACATTGCCGGGCTGATGATGCTGGACCGCGACGAAACCATTCGTGCCAACGCCAGCATGGAAGCGATGGCCAAGCTCGAGGCCTCGTTCGCGATGATGGGCGCCATGGGCTTCGACGCCACCGCGCTGCGCAAGTACACCACCGTCGAGCACATCGAACACATGCACCATGCCGGCAACTCGTCGGGCATCGTCGACGGCGCGGCGCTGATGCTGGTGGGCAACGCCGAAGGCGGCCGCAAGGCCGGGCTCAAGCCGCGCGCGCGCATCCGCGCCGCTGCGGTGGTCGGCAGCGAGCCGACGATCATGCTCACCGGGCCGACGCCGGCCTGCCGCAAGGCGCTGGCCAAGGCCGGCATGGCGGTGGCCGACATCGACCTCTGGGAGATCAACGAGGCCTTCGCCGTGGTGCCGATGAAGACCGCACGCGACCTCGGCGTCGACCTGGACCGCGTCAACGTCAACGGCGGCGCCATCGCGATGGGACACCCGCTGGGCGCCACCGGCTGCGTCATCCTGGGCACGCTGCTCGACGAGCTGGAGCGCCGCAAGCTCGGCACCGGCTGCGCCACGCTGTGCGTCGGCGGCGGCATGGGCATCGCCACCATCATCGAGAGGGTCTGAACATGGCTGCGGTGAACATCGAAGTGGGCAGCGACGGCGTGCTCGTCGCGACGATGGATCTGCCCGGCCGGGCCATGAACGTCGTCAACGACGAGCTGATGCTGGGCATCGCGCAGGCGGCGCAGAGGCTGGCCGACGGGGAAGTGAAGGGCCTGGTGCTGACATCGGCCAAGGCCGATTTCTGCGCCGGGGGCGACATCGACCGCATGTCGAAGTGGACGCGGCCCGAGGAGCCGTTCGAGGCCGCCAACGCGATGAAGGCCGTGCTGCGCGGGCTGGAGCTGCAGGGCAAGCCGGTGGTGGCGGCCATCAACGGCCATGCGCTCGGCGGCGGGCTCGAAATCGCGCTGGCCTGCCACGCGCGTTTCGTCGTCGACGACGCGCGGCTGAAACTCGGCCAGCCCGAGGTCAAGCTGGGCCTGCTGCCCGGCGGCGGCGGCACCGTGCGCTTGCCACGGCTGGTGGGCATCCAGCAGGCCCTGCAGATCATGGGTGAGGGCGCCGACATCGGCCCGCAGAAGGCGCTGGGCATGGGCCTCGTGACCGGCCTGGCCAAGGACCGCGACGAGCTGATGGCCATGGCGCGGGCCTGGATTGCCGCCAACCCGAAGGCCAGACAACCCTGGGACCAGGCCAAGTTCCGCTTCCCCGGCGGCGATTCACGGGCACCCGCGGTGGCGCAGCTGTTCAGCGTCGCGCCGTCGATCGCCTCGGCCAAGAGCTGGGGCAACTACCCCGCGCTGCAGCACATCATGAGCAGCGTCTTCGAAGGTGGTCTGCTCGACTTCGACGCCGCCAGCATGGTCGAGAGCCGCTATTTCGCGGCCTGCGCGATGTCGCAGGTGTCGCGCAACATGATCGGCACGCTGTGGTACCAGCTGAATGCGATCAAGAAAGGGGCCTCGCGCCCCGCCGGCGTGCCGGCATCGAAGGTGCGCAGACTCGGCATCCTGGGCGCCGGCATGATGGGCGCGGGCATCGCCTATGTCTCGGCCAAGGCCGGCATCGAGGTCGTGCTGCTCGACACCACCCAGGACGCCGCCGCGCGTGGCAGGGCCTACTCGCAAGGCCTGCTCGACAAGGCGGTCAAGAAAGGCCGCAGCAGCGCCGACCAGCGCGACGCCCTGCTGGCGCGCATCACGCCGACCACCGACTATGCGCTGTTGACCGGCTGCGACCTCGTCGTCGAGGCTGTTTTCGAGGACCGCGCGGTGAAGGCCGGCGTCACGAAACAGGCCGAGGCCGTGCTGGCGGACAGCGCGGTCTTCGCGTCCAACACCTCGACGCTGCCGATCAGCGGGTTGGCGCAGGCCAGCGCCAGGCCCCGCAACTTCATCGGCCTGCACTTCTTCAGCCCGGTGGACAGGATGCCGCTGGTGGAGATCATCGTCGGCAAGGACACGAGCGACGAGACGCTGGCGCGCGGCTTCGACTTCGTGCTGCAGATCGGCAAGACGCCGATCGTCGTCAACGACAGCCGCGGCTTCTACACCAGCCGCGTCTTCGGCACCTACGTCATGGAAGGCATCGCGCTGCTGAAGGAAGGCGTGCATCCGCGCAGCATCGAAGTCGCCGGGCTGCAGGCCGGGATGCCGATGCCGCCGCTGGCGCTGCAGGACGAGGTCAGCCTGAGCCTGTCGCTGCACGTGGCCGAGCAGACGAAGAAGGACCTCGCTGCCGACGGCCGGCCCTGGCCCGAGCACCCGGGCATGAGCGTGGTGCGCCAGCTGTGCGAGATCGGCCGCGTCGGCAAGAAGGCGGGGCAGGGCTTCTACGACTGGACCGACGACGGCAAACACCTGTGGCCAGGGCTGGCGGGCCTGTACCCGGTGGCCGCGCAGCAGCCCGAGCAGCGCGAGCTGATCGACCGCCTGATGGTCGCGCAAGCCAACGAGGCGGCGCGCTGCTTCGAGGAAGGCGTGCTGCGCTCGGTGGCCGACGCCAACATCGGCAGCATCTTCGGCTGGGGTTTTGCGCCCTTCCACGGCGGCGCGCTGCAGTTCATCAACGCCATGGGTGCGCCGGCTTTCGTCGCACGCTGCCGCGAGCTGGCGGCCCGTTTCGGCCCGCGTTTCGAGCCCGCCGCCATCGTCGTCGCGCAGGCCGCGAACGGCGGACGTTTCGCCGACGCTTGAAGTGTCCGGCCCGCCCCTGCTGGCGGGGGGCGCCGGCCCGCGACCCCCCCCCCGGCCCGCCCCGGGGGGGTGGGGGGGGGGCCGCGC
>CAYJOA010000176.1:2214-4943 GCA_964371495.1 uncultured Rubrivivax sp. | reverse complement strand
GGCGTAGCCGGAGGCGTCGGCGAGCGTGTCCTGCGCGGCGCGGGGGGGGGGGCGCGCCCCCCCCCCCCCCGCGCGGCCGCCCGGGAGCGTTGTGCGTGCTGACCGGCGCCGGCATGAGCGCCGAAAGCGGCATCGCCACTTTCCGCGACGCGCTGACCGGCTTGTGGTCGCGTTTCGACCCTGCCGAACTGGCCAGCGAAGAGGGCTTCCGGGCCCAGCCGCAGCGCGTCTGGGACTGGTACGCCGAGCGCCGCATGGGCGTGCGCCGGGCCGAGCCCAACGCCGGTCACCACGCGCTGGCGAGCTTCGCGCGCCGCTGGCCCGGCACGCTGGTGCTGGTGACGCAGAACGTCGACGACCTGCACCAGCGCGCCGGCAACGCCGATGCCATCCGCCTGCACGGCGACATCCTGGCCGACCGCTGGCTGCAGCGCTGCCCGCGACGCAGCGGCTGCAGTACCGACAAGGCCGCCGCCGGGCGCCCGCCGTCTTGTGCCGAGTGCGGCAACCTGCTGCGCCCTGGCGTGGTGTGGTTCGGTGAGGAGCTGCCCGCAGCAGCGCTGGAGCTGGCGCGCAGCGCTGCGGATGCCTGCAGCGTGATGCTGGTGGTGGGAACCTCGGGCACGGTCTGGCCGGCCGCCGGGCTCGTCGGCCAGGCGCGGCAGCGCGGCGCGCAGGTGTTGATCGTCAACCCGGCGCCCAGCGAGATCGACGAGCAGGCGCACGTCGTGCTGCGCGGCACCGCGGCAAGGGTACTGCCGGCCCTGCTGGACGAACCCAGCCCGGGCGCCTGATCCCGTACTGGACTATCATGTCTGTGTTGTCCACTGCAGGATTCAAGAGATGGGTGCTTTGCTGGCTCCCGCGGCGCCGGCCGACATCGGCCCCGAACGGCTGGGCGCCGCCGGGCTGCGGGCCTTCGCGCGCATCGCCCAGGCCTGGGGTCTGAGCGTCGACGAGCAGCTGAGCCTGCTCGGTCAGCCGCCGCGCTCGACCTTCTTCGCCTGGCGCAAGCAGCCCGACAGGGCCACGCTGCCGCGCGACACGCTCGAGCGCCTGTCCAACCTGCTGGGCATCTACAAGAGCCTGCAGATCCTGTTGCCGGACAACGCTGCCGCCGACGCCTGGGTGCGCCAGCCGAACAGCGCACCGCCTTTCGGCGGCCGCAGCGCGCTGGACCGCATGCTGGCCGGCAACGTCAGCGACCTGAACCTCGTGCGCCGCTACCTCGACGGCGTGCGCGGCGGGGGCTGGAGCTGAGCACGTCCCGGTCTCCCAGTGCGCCCGAACTGCGGCGCGTGCGCTGGCAGCAGGCCTGCCGCATCGTGCCCACCCGCTATCCGGCAGTGACGCTGTTCGACCGCGTCGCCGGCGCCGAGGACTTCGAGGCGCTGTACGCGCTGGAGGCGATGAGCAACGAGCGTGTGCGCGACGAGCTCGGCCACGTCGAGCGTGTGCCGCGCAGCGAACGTGTGTTCGGCCCCGGCAGCGGGCCCATCATGGCCGCCTTCACGCACGTCAACGTGCTCGGCAGCCGCTTCTCCGGCGGCGCCTATGGCGTGTTCTACGCCGCGCGCGATCGTGCCACCGCGGTGGCCGAGACACGCCACCACCACGCCCGCTTCCTGGCCGCCACGCAGCAGGGCCCGCTGCACCTGCCGATGCGGCTGTACCAGTTGGCCGTCGACGCGCGCCTGCACGACCTGCGCCCCGCCGGCAGCGTGGCGGCCGAGGTCTACGACGCCGACGACTACACGGCCGCTCAGGCCCTCGGCGCGCGGCTGCATGCCGCCGGCTCGGCGGGTGTCGCCTACCGCAGCGTGCGCCACGAACGCGGGCAGTGCGTGGGCCTGTTCAAGCCGCGCGGCGCCAGCCGCTGCCTGCACGCCGCGTACCTGCTGTATGCCTGGGACGGGCAGCGTTTCACCGACGTCTACGAGAAGACCGCATGACGCGGCAGCGCTACGACCGCCTGGACGCGCTGCGCGGCGCCGCCATCGTGTGGATGGCACTGTTCCACCTCGTCTTCGACCTCAACCTGTACGGTCTGATCGAGCCGCGGCAGAACTTCTACCGCGACCCGTTCTGGACCGGCCAGCGCACGGCCATCGTCAGCCTGTTCCTGCTCTGTGCCGGGCTCGGTCAGGCGGTGGCGCTGGAGGCGTCGCAGGGCTGGCCGCGGTTCTGGCGCCGCTGGGCGCAGGTGGCGGGTTGCGCGCTGCTGGTCAGCCTGGGCTCGGCGTGGATGTTTCCGCGCAGCTGGATCAGCTTCGGCGTTCTGCACGGCATGGCCGTGATGCTGATCGCCGCCCGCCTGCTGGGGCCGCTGCGCGGCTGGCTGTGGCTGCTGGGCGCGGTGGCCATCGCGCTGCCATGGTGGCTGCAGCACCCCTTCTTCGACAGCCGGCTTACCAACTGGGTGGGCCTGGTGACGCGCAAGCCCGTGACCGAGGACTACGTGCCGGTGCTGCCCTGGCTGGGCGTGATGCTGTGGGGGCTGGCGGCCGGTCAGTGGCTGCTGGCACACCGGCGCGGCCTGCTGGCCGGCGCCGTGCCGGCCGGGCTGCAGCCGCTGGCCCTGCTGGGGCGCTGGCCGCTCAGCTTCTACATGCTGCACCAGCCGGCATTCATCGGCGCCATCCTGGGCGGCCGTACGCTGGGCTGGTGGTAGCCAAGGTTAGGATGGCGGCCATGGCGCACGAGCACACCGACGACGATCAGCACGATCA
>CAYJOA010000176.1:0-2114 GCA_964371495.1 uncultured Rubrivivax sp. | reverse complement strand
CACGATCACCACGATCACCATGACGACGGTCACGACCACAGCGAGATCGGCGCCATGGACCTGCGCGTGCGCGCCTTGGAAACCGTGCTGGCCGGCAAGGGTTACATCGACCCGGCCGCGCTGGACCTGCTGATCGACACTTACCAGACGCGCATCGGCCCGCGCAACGGCGCACGCGTGGTGGCGCGCGCCTGGGCCGACGCGGCCTTCCGCGGCTGGCTGCTGGCCGACGCCACGGCGGCCATCGCGGCCATGGGCTACAGCGGGCGCCAGGGCGAACACATGCACGCCGTCGAGAACACCGCGACGCGCCACAACCTGGTGGTCTGCACGCTGTGCAGCTGCTACCCGTGGCCGGTGCTCGGCCTGCCGCCCGCCTGGTACAAGAGCGCGCCCTATCGCTCGCGCGTGGTGCGCGACCCGCGCGGCGTGCTCGCCGACTTCGGCGTCGTGCTGCCTGCCGACACCGAGATCCGCGTCTGGGACTCCACTGCCGAGCTGCGCTACCTGGTGATCCCCCAGCGGCCGCCCGGCAGCGAGCACTTGAACGAAGAGCAACTGGCGGCGCTGGTGACTCGCGACTCGATGATCGGCACCGGGCTGGCCCGCATGCCCGGGCATGCCCCATGAGCTACCAGAGCCACGCCGACCTCGGCGGCCAGCTCGGGCACGGCCCGGTGAGGCCCGAGCCCGTGGGCGAGCTGTTCCACGCCGCCTGGGAGCCGCGCGCGCTGGCGCTGACGCTGGCCATGGGCGCCACCGGCGCCTGGAACATCGACATGAGCCGCGCCGCGCGCGAGACCTTGCCCGACTACGCGCGGCTCGGCTACTACGAGATCTGGATGCAGGCGCTGGAAAAGCTGCTGCTCGAGCGCGGCCTGCTGCTGGCCGGTGAGATCGGGCACGGCGCTGCCCTCGGCGCGGCGCCGGCGCTGCCGCGGCTGCTGAAGGCCGCGGACGTGGCCGCCGTGCTGGCGCGAGGCTCGCCCACCGCAAGGCCGGGGCCGGCGCCGGCCTACGCCGTCGGCGACGCCGTCCACCTGCGCAGCGGGCCGCTGCCTCACCACACCCGGCTGCCGGGCTATGCACGCGGCAAACGCGGCACCGTCACCGCGTCGCACGGCGCGCATGTGTTCGCCGACGCCCATGCCCAGGGTGCAGGCGAGCAGCCGTGCCCGCTGTACACGGTGGCCATCTGCGGCAGCGATCTGTGGCCCGGCGAACCCGGCGCAACGGGCCTCACGGTGTCGATCGATGCCTGGGAACCGTACCTGGAGCGTGTGGCATGAGGCCTGCGATGCCGCTGCTGCCCGGCCCCGACGGCGGCGAACCGGTGTTCCGTGAACCCTGGGAGGCCAAGGCCTTTGCGATGACGCTCGCGCTGCACCGCCAGGGCCTCTTCACCTGGCCGGAATGGGCCGACACGCTGGCGGCCGAGATCGCCGCCGCGCAGGCTGCCGGCGACGCCGACCTGGGCGACACCTACTACCGGCACTGGCTCGCCGCGCTCGAGCGCCTGCTGGCGGTCCGGGGCCTGGCCGCGGCGTCCGAACTCGAAAGCCACCGCCAGGCCTGGGCCCGTGCCGCCGGGCGCACGCCGCACGGCCGACCGATCGAGTTGCGCAGCGACGACTTCCCCTCAGCCTGACCCATGCCTCACGACAGCGTCGAAGACCTGGACCCGATCCACGAAGCGCGCCTGTGGCGTGACCGCGGCTGGACCGCGCGCGTGGTGAAGAACAACGACGACGAAGGCTGGGCCGTCGAGATGGTGCGCCGGGGTGAAGCCGAACCCGCGCTGGTGGGCCCCTGGACGATGGGCCGCGACAAGAAGAACCCCAAGCCGCTGGACACGGCAGCGTTCAACACGCTGGTGAAGACGGCCTCGGAGGTGCTGCGCCGGCACGAACAGCAGCGCCACGCACTGCTGCACCGGCAGGTGACGGTGGCCACGGCGCAGGGCCGCGTCGAGGTCACGCTCGACATCATTGCCGACGACGACGACCCGCACGCGCAACTGGCGGCGCTGGACGCCACCGGCCAGCGCCTGGCCGAGCTGCGTGTCGGTGCCGGCTTCAAGCTCGATCTGGCCTCCGCCACGGCCTGGGTCGAAG
>CAYJOA010000175.1:5623-8271 GCA_964371495.1 uncultured Rubrivivax sp. | reverse complement strand
CGTGGCCGAAGCTGAGCATGCCGCCCTGGCCGAGCAGGATGTTGTAGGCCAGGCAGGCGATGATCGCGATGCCCACCTGCGACAGCAGCGTGAGCGAGAAACCCGAGGTCCACAGCACCGGCGCCAGGCCCAGCGCCAGCGCGAACAGGCCCCAGATCACCCAGCGGCCGACATTCCAGGGCTTGAAGCGGTAACGCGGGCGGGGGTCTTGCAGCTGCGCCATGCTCAGCCCTCCCTCGTCCCGAGCAGCCCCTTGGGCCGGAAGATCAGGATCAGCACCAGCAGCAGGTAGGGCAGGATCGGCGCCGCCTGCGCCAGCGTGATCTTGAACAGGGGGTAGGCCAGGTCGCCCTGCACCACCTTCCAGCCGAAGTTCGCCACCACGTCGACGAGCGACTTGTCGACCGTCAGCGGCAGCGTCTGCAGCAGGCCGATCAGGATCGAGCCGACGAAGGCGCCGGCCAGCGAACCCATGCCGCCGACGACGACGACGACGAAGATGATCGAGCCGACGATGGCCGCCATCGACGGCTCGGTGACGAAGGTCATGCCGCCCACCACGCCGGCCAGCCCGGCCAGCGCGCAGCCGCTGCCGAAGACGAGCATGAACACGCGCGGCACGTTGTGGCCGAGCGACTCGACCATCTCCGGGTGCGTCAGCGAAGCCTGGATGACCAGGCCGATGCGGGTGCGCGTGAGCAGCAGCCACAACGCCACCAGCATCACCAGCGCGACGACCATCATGAAGAAACGCGTGGCCGGGAAGTTGGAGCAGGCGACGTGTGCGCCGGCTGCAGCGACGCAGCGCTCGGCCGGCGCTGCGCCCCAGACCAGGCCCAGGCCGTCGCTGGACGACTGCACGATCGTGAACGCCGGCCCCTGCAGCAGCGCCGGCGGCGCGAACGGCACCGACGACAGCCCCCACACCAGCTTGACGAGTTCGAGGATCACGTACGACAGGCCGAAGGTGATCAGCAGTTCCGGCACGTGCCCGAACTTGTGCACGCGGCGCAGCGCCGTGCGCTCGAAGCCAGCCCCGAGCACGCCCACCAGCAGCGGCGCCAGCACCAGCGCCGGCCAGAAGCCCAGCACCCCGGCGAGCGCGTAGCCGAGGTAGGCGCCCACCATGTAGAAGCTGGCATGGGCGAAGTTCAGCACGCCCATCATGCTGAAGATCAGCGTCAGCCCGGAGCTGAGCATGAACAGCAGCAGCCCGGAGCTGACGCCGTTCAGGACATTGATGAGCAGTTGGTCCAAGCCGGTTCCCTACAGCGTACGGGCCCGCCGGAGCAGCCCCCGGCGGGCCCGTCGCAGTGCACGCTCAACGGCGCTACGGCAGCCCTTACGAAGGCCGCTTCATCTGGCACGAGGTGGGTGTGCTCGCGACGTAGGGCTCATAGGTCTTGATGGTGCGGAAGTTGTAGCCGGTGTTCTCGACGCTGTAGTCGTAGGGCTTGGCGCCGGCTTTCTGCCATTGGGTGATGTACACCGCCTGCTGCAGCTGGTGGTCGGCCTTGCGCATCGTCACCGGCCCGCTCAGGCCGTTGACCTCCAGGCCCTCGAGCGCCGCCGCGACCTTGACCGGTTCGGTGCTCTTGGCCTTGGCCATGGCCGCGGACAGCAGGGCGTAGGCGTTGTAGATCTGGGCGGTATAGAAGTCGTCGTTGAACTTGGCCTTGTACTCGTCCATGATCTTGCGCCCTGCCGGCAGGTCCACCGGCATGACCCCGACCTGGAAGACGCGGCCCGCCGCGTTGGCGCCCAGGGCGGTGGGCGTGCCGCTGACGACGGCGTAGTAGGTGTAGAACTTGGCCGTCAGGCCGGCGTCGTTGGCCGCCTTGACCAACAGCGTGAGGTCGGACGACCAGTTGCCGGTGACCACCGTGTCGGCGCCCGAGGCCTTGATCTTGGCGATGTAGGGCGCGAAGTCGCGCGTCTGCGCCAGCGGCGTGAGGTCTTCGCCGACGATCTGCACGTCGGGCCGCTTGCGCGCCAGGTTTTCCTTGGCGTACTTGGCGACCTGGTGGCCGTGGGCGTAGTTCTGGTTGATGAGGTAGACCTTCTTGACGTCCGTCTGGTCCTTCATGAAGGTGGTCAGCGCCTCCATCTTCATCGAGGTGTCGGCGTCGAGCCGGAAGTGCCAGTAGCTGCACTTCTCGTTGGTCAGCGACGGGTCCACCGCGGCGTAGTTCAGGAACACGACTTCCTTGCCCGGGTTGCGCTCGTTGTACTTGTTCAGGAAGTCGATGATCGCGGTCGCCGGGCCGGTGCCGGTGCCCTGGGCGACGTAGCGGATGCCCTGGTCGATGGCCGCCTGCAGCGCGCTGACGGTTTCCTGCGGACTCAGCTTGTTGTCGAAGGAGACGATCTGGAACTTCACGCCGGCCGGGTTGCTCTGGCTGAAGCGCTCGGCCAGGAACTGGAAGCCCTTGAGCTGGTTCTGGCCGGTGGCGGCGGTGAGCCCGGTGAGGGCGTCGATCCAGGCGATCTTGACGGTCTGGCCGGCCTGCGCGCAGGCGGCCCCCGAGGCCAGCGCCGCTGTCGCCAGCACCGAAACCCCGAACAGCGAGCGAGTGAATCCCATTTGTCTGTCTCCAGAATGTTGACCAAGAACCGAACCCCGGGAAGGTAGCGGAAGTGCATGCCCA
>CAYJOA010000175.1:0-5523 GCA_964371495.1 uncultured Rubrivivax sp. | reverse complement strand
TGGCGCGCCAGCCTCGACGACATGCAGTACCGGGTGGCCCGCCACGCCGCCACCGAACGGGCCTTCAGCGGCAAGTACTGGGACCACTTCGACGACGGCCGCTACCTGTGCGTGGGCTGCGGCACGCCGCTGTTCGAGTCGGGCACCAAGTTCGACGCCGGCTGCGGCTGGCCCAGCTACTGGCAGCCGATCAACAGCGAGGTCGTCGAGCGCGTCGTCGACGCCAGCCTCGGCATGGTGCGCGTGGAAGTGCGCTGCAAGCGCTGCGGCAGCCACCTCGGCCACGTCTTCGACGACGGCCCCCAACCCACCGGCGAGCGCTTCTGCATCAACTCGGCGGCCATCGCCTTCAAGCCGGAGCCGAAATGACCGCCGAAGAGATCGAAACCCGGCTGCGCGAGGCGCTGGCACCCCAGCGGCTGGAGGTGCTGGACGACAGCCATCTGCATGCCGGGCACGCCGGTGCGCGCGAAGGGCGACACTTCACGGTGCGCATCACCAGCCCGCGCTTCGCCGGCCTGTCGCGGGTGGCGCGGCATCGCCTTGTGTATGATTCCCTCGGTCCGCTGGCCGCCCAGGGCGTGCATGCCATGGCCATCGTGGCCGAGGCGCCGGACGCCGACTGAACCATAGCCGCACCATCGCACTCGAAGCGGCGTCGATCTCCCTGTCGCCACGCGGACGTGGCACCACTCCTGAAAGCTCCCCACCGATGAAGCCGATGACTCCTGCCGCGCGCGCGGCCCTGACCCTTGCCGTGGCCGCCCTGTCGCTGCCGCTGGGCGCCGCCGCCCAGAACATCGCCATCGTCAACGGCAAGGCCGTGCCCAAGGCGCGCGTCGACGTGCTGCTGCAGGAGGCGGCGCGTGCCGGCCAGCAGATCGCCCCCGAGATGCAGGCCCAGGCCCGCGACCAGGTCGTGCTGCGCGAGATTTTCGTCCAGGAAGCCGAAAAGCGCGGCCTCGCCGCCAGCGCCGACTACAAGGCACGCATGGAACTCGCGCGCCAGAGCGTGCTGATCCGCGAGCTGTTCGAGGACTACCGCAAGAAGAACCCGGTCACCGACACCGAGGCACAGGCCGAGTACGACAAGTTCAAGGCCCAGGCCAGCGGCACCGAATACCGCGCCCGCCACATCCTGGTCGAAGGCGAGGACGAGGCCAAGGGCCTCATCACCCAGATCAAGGGCGGCGCGAGTTTCGAGGAGCTGGCCAAGAAGCACTCCAAGGACCCGGGTTCCGGCCAGAACGGCGGCGACCTCGACTTTGCCAAGGCCGACTCCTACGTGCCCGAGTTCGGCGGTGCTCTGGCCAAGCTGCAGAAGGGCCAGATGACCGAGGCACCGGTGAAGAGCCAGTTCGGCTGGCACATCATCCGCCTCGAGGACACGCGCGCCGCGGCGTTCCCGGGCTTCGAAGAGGTCAAGGCGCAGCTCAAGCAGCGCATGGAGCAGGCGCGCATGCAGAAGTACCAGGAAGACCTGCGCGCCAAGGCCAAGACCGACTACAAGTTCAGCCAGCCCTGAGCAGGCCCGTCGACACGGAAACCGCCGCTCGCCGCGGCGGTTTTCGTCCTTTTACGGCAGCAGCACCGTCGATCCCGTGGTCTTGCGCGCTTCCAGGTCGCGATGCGCCTGCGCCGCGTCGGCGAGCGGGAAACGCTGGTCGATGCGGATCTTGACCTGGCCGCTGCCGACCACCGCGAACAGTTCGTCGGCCATGGCCTGCGTCGACTCGCGCGTGGCGATGTGCGTGAACAGCGTCTGCCGCGTCAGGTACAGCGAACCCTTGGGTCCCAGGTTGCCGATGGCGAACGGCGGCACCGGGCCCGAGGCGTTGCCGAAGCTGGCCATCAGCCCGAACGGCCGCAGGCAGTCCAGGCTGCCTTCGAAGGTGTCCTTGCCGACCGAGTCGTAGACCACCTTGACGCCCTTGCCGCCGGTGATGTCCTTGACGCGGGCGACGAAGTCCTCCCGCGTGTAGTCGATGACGAACGCCGCGCCGTGCTGCAGCGCCAGTTCACATTTGGCGGCGCCGCCGGCGGTGCCGATGAGCTGCAGCCCCAGCGCCCTGGCCCACTGGCAGGCGATCAGCCCCACGCCGCCGGCGGCGGCATGGAACAGCACGTGGTCGCCCGGCTGCAGGCCCTGCACCGGCAGTGTCTTCTTCAGCAGGTACTGCGCCGTCAGGCCCTTGAGCATCATCGCCGCGCCGGTGTCGAAGTCGATCGCGTCGGGCAGCCGGCACACCGTCTTGGCCGGCATCACGCGCACCTGGCTGTAGCTGCCCGGCGGCTGGCTGGCGTAGGCCGCGCGGTCGCCCACCTGCAGGTGCTTCACGCCCTCGCCCACCGCCTCGACGATGCCCGCGCCTTCCATGCCCAGGGTCAGCGGCAGCGGGTTGGCGTACAGCCCGGTGCGCTGGTAGACGTCGATGAAGTTCAGGCCGCAGGCCTGGTGGCGGATGCGGATCTCGCCGGGGCCGGGGTCGCCCACCGGCAGTTCGACGAGCTCGAGTTGCTCGGGGCCGCCGTAAGCGGTGATCTGGATCGCGAGGGGCATGGTCGTCTCCTTTGGGGGCCCGAGGTTACGACAAGCCGCACTCTGCTGCCCGGCGTGGGGCGTGGGGCCAGGCGTGGCACGATCGGGTTCGATGAAACGCCTGGTGCAAGCCCCCAACGCCGCGATTGCCACGCTGTGGGCCGACCTGCTGCGGCAGGCCGGCATCGACGTGAACGTGCAGCGCTACTTCACGGGCAGCATCGCCGGCGAGATTCCGCCCGACCAGGCACTGCCCGAGGTCTGGGTGCTCGACGACGACGACCACGCGCGCGCCACCCGGCTGCTGCACGAGCTGCGCCACCTGCCGCACCTGCACTGGGTGTGCGCGGCCTGTGGCGAGGCGGTCGACGGCCCCTTCGAACAGTGCTGGAACTGCGGGGCGATGCGTTCGTGACCCTGCCGCTGACGCCACGGTTGGCGCTGCTGCTGACGCTGCCGCCGCTGCTGTGGGCGGGCAACGCGGTGGTCGGCCGGTTGATGGTCGGCCAGGTGCCGCCGCTGACGCTGAACCTGTTACGCTGGCTGCTCACGGCACTGATCCTGCTGCCGCTGGGCTGGCGCGCACTGCGCCGGCCGCAGCGCCTGACGCGGCGCTGGGGCTACCTGGCGCTGGTGGGGGTGCTCGGCGTGGGCCTTTTCAATTCGCTGCAGTACCTGGCGCTGGTGACGAGCACGCCGATCAACGTCACGCTGGTGGCCTGCAGCATGCCGGTGTGGATGCTGGCAGTCGGCACGCTGTTCTTCGGCGTGCACCCCACGCGCCGACAGCTGCTGGGCGCCGTCATCGGCCTGGCGGGTGTGCTTTGGGTCATCGGTCGCGGCTCGCTGACGACGCTGCTGGCGGTGCGCCTGGTGCCGGGCGACCTGTTCATGCTCGCCGCCGTCATCGGGTGGGCCTTCTACAGCTGGCTGCTCGTGCAGCCGCCGGCGCACATGCGCGGCGCCGAGCGGCCGACGCCGGAGGAAGGCTGGGACTGGGCCGGTTTCCTGCTCATCCAGGCGCTGTTCGGCCTGCTCGCGGCGGGGCTGTTCAGCGCCGGTGAGCAGATCGCCGGCGCCGCCCCCGTCCACTGGAGCCTGGGCGTGCTGGCAGCGCTGCTGTACGTTTCGCTGGGGGCATCGATCCTGGCCTACCGCTGCTGGGGCCTGGGCGTGGCACAGGGCGGGCCGGCGCTGGCGGCCTTCTTCAACAACCTCACGCCCCTGTTCGCGGCGGTGCTGTCGGCAATCGTGCTGGGCGAGTCGCCTCAGGGCTACCACGCGGCGGCTTTCGTGCTCATCGTGGCCGGCATCGGCGTCAGCGCCGGTCGGGCAAGGCCTTGACGGACGCCCGTGTGGCCGGTGCGCGTGCCGCAGGTCGAAGCATCGCGCCACGGGCTCGAACGCTGGCAATGCAGCGAAACTCTCGCCTTCGAGGACACACCATGGACGAACGGATCATGACCGAGAAGTCGCCGCGTGCTGGGCGGGCCAGGCATGGCCGCATCTGAGACCACGGCTTTCGACATCGTCTCGCTCGGCGAGCCGATGATCGAATTCAACCAGACGGGTGACGGCGGCGCTCGCGTGTACCTGCAGGGTTACGGCGGCGACAGTTCCAACTTCGCCATCGCCGCGGCACGCCAGGGTGCGCGCGTGGCCTATGTCAGCGCCGTCGGCGACGACCGCTACGGCCGCCTGCTGCGCGAACTGTGGCAACGTGAAGGCGTGCACGACGGCGGCGTGCGCACCGACGCTGCGGCCTACACCGCGATCTACTTCGTCAGCCACGACGCGCAGGGCCACCACTTCGACTTCTTCCGCAGCGGCTCGGCGGCCAGCCGGCTAGGCGCCGGCGACCTGCCGCGCTCGCTCATCACGCAAGCCCGCGTGCTGCACCTGTCGGGCATCTCGCTGGCCATTTCCAGCACCGCCCGCGACACCGCCTACGCCGCCATCGCGATGGCACGCGCCGCCGGCGTGCAGGTCAGCTTCGACACCAACCTGCGCCTGAAGCTGTGGCCGATCGACCGCGCGCGGGCGGTGATGGGCGACGTCATGCGCCGCTGCGACATCTGCCTGCCCAGCCTCGACGACGCGACCGCCATCACTGGCCTGGCCGAACCCGAGGCCATCGTCGACCACTGCCTGTCGCTGGGCGCCGGCGTCGTCGCACTCAAGCTCGGTGCCCAGGGTGCCATCGTGGCCGATGCACAGGAACGCCACCACATCCCCGCCCACCCCTGCGCGCCCGTCGACGCCACCGGGGCCGGCGACACCTTCGGCGGCGCCTTCGTGGCGCGGCTCGTCGCCGGTGACGGGCTGCTGCAGGCCGGCCGCTACGCCGCTGCCGCGGCGGCGCTGTCGACTCAGGGCTACGGCGCGGTGGAGCCGATTCCGCACGCCCGCGTGGTGTGGCAGGCGCTGGGCGCGCAAGCCTGACCCGCTTGCCGCCATCCAGCCGCGTCGGCAGCGGCGTCTACCGCTGCGCAGGAGCCACCGCCTAGAAGGTGCCGGGGTAGGCGCCGCCGTCGATGAGCACGTTCTGCCCGTTGATGTACCCGGCGTGCGCGCTGCACAGGAAGGCGCAGGCGGCGCCGAACTCGGTGGCGCTGCCGAAGCGCTGCGTCGGGTTGAGCTTGCGGCGGGCGTCCATCACCGCCTCCAGCGGCTGGCCGCTCTTCTGTGCCGCACCGATCATCGTGGCGCGCAGGCGGTCGGTGTCGAAGGGGCCGGGCAGCAGGTTGTTGATGGTCACGTTGCGCGACGCCGAGCGCACCTGGCGCGCGATGCCGGCGACGAAGCCGGTGAGGCCGGTGCGCGCGCCGTTGGACAGGCCCAGCACGTCGATCGGCGCCTTCACCGCGCCCGAGGTGATGTTGACGATGCGCCCGAAGCCGCGTCCGGCCATGGCGTCGATGGTGGCCCTGATCAGTTCGATGGGCGTCAGCATGTTGGCGTCCAGCGCCTTGATCCAGGCCTCG
>CAYJOA010000174.1:0-8474 GCA_964371495.1 uncultured Rubrivivax sp. | reverse complement strand
CCACCGGGGCAGCCACGCGCACCGGCGGCGGCGGCGGTGCCGGCGGTGCCGGCTGGTCGGGCAGCACGCCCTTGATGATCGGTTCCTGCTTGGCGCGGCCCTTCTCGGAGGCGTCGCGCCGGCGCGTGATGCCGACCTCGTCGTCCGGCTCCTCGATCATCGTGTAGCTGGCCTGCAGGCCTTCCAGCCGCGGGTCGTCGTGGCGCAGGCGTTCGAGCTTGTAGTTGGGTGTCTCGAGGTGCTTGTTGGGCACCAGGATCACGGTGACGCGCTGCTTGAGCTCGATCTTGGTGATCTCGGTGCGCTTCTCGTTGAGCAGGAACGACGTCACCTCCACCGGCACCTGCACGTGCACGGCGGCGGTGTTCTCCTTCATCGACTCTTCCTGCACCATGCGCAGGATCTGCAGCGCCGACGACTCGGTGTCGCGGATGTGCCCGGTGCCGTTGCAGCGCGGGCAGGTGATGTGGTTGCCTTCGCTGAGCGCCGGGCGCAGCCGCTGACGGCTCAGCTCCAACAGACCGAACTTGCTGATCGAGCTGAACTGCACGCGCGCGCGGTCGAAGCGCAGCGCGTCGCGCAGCCGCGTTTCCACTTCGCGCCGGTTCTTGCTCTCTTCCATGTCGATGAAGTCGACGACGATGAGCCCGCCCAGGTCGCGCAGCCGCATCTGGCGCGCGATCTCGTCGGCCGCTTCCAGGTTGGTGCGGGTGGCGGTTTCCTCGATGTCGCTGCCGCGCGTCGAGCGCGCCGAGTTCACGTCTACAGAGACCAGCGCTTCGGTGTGGTCGATGACGATGGCGCCGCCGCTGGGCAGCACGACGGTGCGGCTGAACGCCGTCTCGATCTGGTGCTCGATCTGGAAGCGGCTGAACAGCGGCGCATCGTCGCGGTAGCGCTTCACACGCGACGCCGTCTCCGGCATGACGTGGTTCATGAACTGCTGTGCCTGCTCGAAGATGTCGTCGGTGTCGATCAGGATCTCGCCGATGTCGGAGGTGAAGTAGTCGCGGATGGCGCGGATCACCAGGCTCGATTCCTGGTAGATCAGGAAAGCACCCTTGCCGGCCTTGGAAGCGCCGTCGATGGCGTCCCACAGCTTGAGCATGTAGTTCAGGTCCCACTGCAGTTCGGCCGCGCTTCGGCCGATGCCGGCGGTGCGGGCGATCAGGCTCATGCCCTTGGGGTAGTCGAGCTGGTCGAGGTTCTCCTTCAGCTCCTCGCGGTCCTCGCCCTCGATGCGGCGGCTGACGCCACCGCCGCGCGGGTTGTTCGGCATCAGCACCAGGTAGCGGCCGGCCAGGCTGACGAAGGTGGTCAGCGCAGCGCCCTTGTTGCCGCGCTCTTCCTTCTCCACCTGCACGAGCAGGTTGTCGCCTTCCTTGACGGCGTCCTGGATGCGCGCGCTGCGCGCGTCGACGCCTTCACGGAAGTAGTTCTTTGATATTTCCTTGAACGGCAGGAAGCCGTGGCGGTCTTCGCCGTAGTCGACGAAGCAGGCCTCCAGCGATGGCTCCACCCGCGTGATGACGGCCTTGTAGATGTTGCCCTTGCGCTGTTCGCGCCCTTCGATCTCGGTTTCGAAGTCGAGCAGCTTCTGGCCGTCGACGATGGCCAGGCGCCGCTCTTCGGGCTGCGTGGCGTTGATCAGCATGCGTTTCATGTGCACTCCGGTGCCGGGCGCCCGCGGTCGGGGCCCGTGTTCTCACGACAAGATGCACGAGAAGCGCGGCGGAACCGTGGTCGCGAAATGCCCTGGACTGCGTCGCACCGCGCTCGAGGCGGCGGTCAGCGGCGCAGCGTTGGCGCGTGCGCGTCGGACGCGTGGGCCGCGGATGCCGGCGCCTGCCCACACCGCCGCGGATCACGCGGCAGTGATCCCACGGTGGCTGCTGCGGCGTTGCGCCGGGGCCGGGTGTGGGGGGTGTTGGGAGACGGGGACGACATGGGCTGCCACTGCGTGCCGGGCGCAGGCACGAGACCGGGCGGGCCCGCGTCTCGTACCTTGAATTTTCGGGGCCTCGGGTGAACGAGGCGGGGTTCTGTTGCGACTCTCTGCCGCCTGCGGTGGCGTCCTGCCGGATCACTTGGGGACCCCGGCCCGGGCGCGGCGCACAGGCGTTGCATCACCTTCCATTCGCGCCCGAATCCGAACGGGCTCGGGTGCGAAGCCCACGGTGGTGCCGTCGATGCCCGGGTAAACTCCGATAAATCAAGCACTTACAGCACAAACGTGGAGTCGCGGATTATAGGGGACAAAGCCGGGCCCGCCGCGAACGCGGTGCGCACGCTGACCATCGACGCCGAATCGGCCGGCCAGCGGCTGGACAACGTGCTGCTGCGCGAACTGAAGGGCGTGCCCAAGACGCACATCTACCGCGTCATCCGCTCGGGCGAGGTGCGCGTGAACAGCGGCCGCGCGCAGGCCGACACACGCGTCGCTGCCGGCGACCGCATCCGCGTGCCGCCGATGCGCGTGGCCGAACGGCGCGCGGACGCGGTGCCGCAGGCGCCGCCTCGTGAGTTCCCGGTGCTGTTCGAAGACGAGCACCTGCTGGCCATCGCCAAGCCGGCGGGCGTGGCGGTGCACGGCGGCAGCGGCGTCAGCTCGGGCGTCATCGAGCAGCTGCGCCGCGCGCGGCCGCTCTCGCGCTACCTGGAGCTCGTCCACCGCCTCGACAAGGAAACCTCGGGCGTGCTGCTGCTGGCCAAGAAGCGCAGCGCGCTCACCGCCTTGCAGGACCAGTTCCGCGCCCGCGACACCGGCAAGGTCTACGCCGCGCTGGTCTTCGGCGCCTGGCCGCGCAACGTCAAGGTCATCGACCTGGCGCTGCACAAGACGCTGGACGCCGCCGGCGAGCGCCACGTGCGCGTGGTGTCGCCAGAACACGCCGACGGCCGGCGCTCGATCACGCTGGTGCGCGTGGCGCAGTCATGGGCCGACTGCACGCTGCTCGAGGTGACGCTGAAGACCGGACGCACGCACCAGATCCGCGTCCACCTGGCGGCCAGCGGCCACCCCATCGTCGGCGACCCCAAGTACGGCGACTTCGCGCGCAACAAGGCCTTCGCCCGCGACCACCGCTTCACGCGCATGTTCCTGCACGCGCGGCAGCTGTCCTTCGACCACCCGGCCAGCGGCCAGCGCTTGACCCTCGAGGTGCCGCTGCCGCCGGAGTGCGCGACACTGCTCGGCTCATGAAGAACCGCAACTTCGACCTCATCGTCTTCGACTGGGACGGCACGCTGTTCGACAGCACCTCGCTCATCGTGCGCTGCATCCAGGCCGCCTGCCGCGACCTGGCGCTGGCCGAGCCCAGCGACGCCGACGCCGCCTACGTCATCGGCCTCGGCCTGCACGACGCGCTGCAGCACGCCGTCCCCGGCCTGCCGCCCGAGCGTTATCCCGACCTCGGCCGGCGCTACCGCCACCATTACTTCGCGCGCCAGCACGAGCTGGTGCTGTTCCCGGGCACCTTGGAGATGCTGCAGGCGCTGAAGGAGCACAACCACGCGCTGGCGGTGGCCACCGGCAAGGGCCGGCGCGGGCTGGACGAGGCGCTGTCGCATGCACAGCTGGCCGGCATGTTCGACGCCACACGCACCGCCGACGAGACCGCCGGCAAGCCGCACCCGCTGATGCTGCAGGAACTGATGGCCGAACTGGGCGTCGCGCCGGCGCGCACGCTGATGATCGGCGACACCACGCACGACCTGCAGCTGGCCGTCAACGCCGGCACCGCCCGCGTGGCGGTGAGCTACGGCGCGCACGACCCGCAGTCCCTGCACGAACACGGGCCGCTGTTCGTGGCGCACTCGACGCGCGAGTTGCACGACTGGCTGCTGGGGAACGCGTGATCACGACGCCGCCCGTGCCCGCGGTCGTGGGGCAGCCGCTGTGCGCAGCGGCGGACATCCAGGAGCGTGGCCGTGCCTGGGTCTGGGACGTGCTGGAATACGGCCGACCCGTGCGCGCCTTCGCGCTGCGTTTCGACGGTCAGCTGCGGGCTTATCTGAACCGCTGCGCCCATGTCGCTGCCGAGATGGACTGGCAGCCCGGCGAGTTCCTCGACACCGAAAAGCGCTGGATCCTGTGCTCGATCCACGGTGCGAGTTATGAACCGGCCAACGGTCGCTGCGTCGGTGGCCCCTGCGGCCGCGCCCGCCTGACGCCGGTGTCCGTGCAGGAACATGGAGGACAGGTGTATTGGTATCCTTCGCGGGACATACGGCCGCTGCCCTTCGCCGCGGCGGCCAGCGAAAGCCCGCCATGAGCAGCCCCATAGAGTCCCCCGCGCCGTCGTCCGTCCTGCCGCAGCCGGCCGGTGCCCCCAGCGCGCCGCAGCCGCTCGAATCGGCCCTCGAACGGGTCGCGCTGCAACTGCTGCAGCAGCAGCGTAGCGAACGCCGCTGGCGTGTCTTCTTCCGCCTGGCCTGGTTCGGCCTGGCGCTGGCGGTGGTCTGGGTCCTGCTTGCCGACCGCATCGGGCCCCAGGCGCCGAGCACGCCGCACACCGCCCTGGTGGAAGTGCGCGGCGAGATCGACGCCGACGGCGAGGCCAGCGCCGAGGCCCTGGTTTCGGCGCTGCGCAGCGCCTTCGAGGACCGGGGTGCGCAAGCCGTCGTGCTGCGCATCAACTCGCCCGGCGGCAGCCCGGTGCAAAGCGGCATCGTCAACGACGAGATCCGGCGCCTGAAGGCCTTGCACGGCAAGAAGGTCTACGCCGTGGTCGAGGAGGTCTGCGCCTCCGGTGCCTACTACATCGCGGTGGCGGCCGACGAGATCTATGTCGACAAGGCCAGCATCGTCGGCAGCATCGGCGTGCTGATGGACGGCTTCGGTTTCACCGGCCTGATGGACAAGCTCGGCGTCGAGCGCCGGCTGCTCACCGCGGGCGAAAACAAGGGCATGCTCGACCCGTTCAGCCCGCAGAACGAGAAGGAAACCGCCTACGCCCAGGCCATGATCGAGCAGATCCACCAGCAGTTCATCAAGGTCGTCAAGGCCGGCCGCGGCGACCGTCTGAAGGATGCTCCCGACCTCTACTCGGGCCTGTTCTGGAACGGCGAGGAAGCCGTGCGGCGGGGCCTGGCCGACCACCTGGGCGGCCTGGAGTACGTGGCGCGCGAGGTCGTCAAGGCCGAGGAGATCATCGACTACACGCCGCGCGAGAACGTTGCCGAGCGCCTGGCCAAGCGTTTCGGTGCCGGTGTCGGCGCCGGCGCGGTGAAGGCGCTGCGCGAGCTGTCGCCGCTGCGCTAGGCGCCACGCGCGCATGTCCCTGAACGACCGCTTGGCGGTGCTGCCGCAGTTCCTGCTGCCCAAGCAGGCGCTGACCGCGTTCGCCGGCCGGGTGGCGCAGTGGCGCGGCGGTGCCATGACGACGACGATCATCCGCTGGTTCGTCGGCCGCTACGGCGTCGACATGGCCGAGGCGGCGAACTCGAACCCGGAAAGCTACGCCACCTTCAACGAGTTCTTCACGCGCGCGCTGGCACCCGGTGTGCGCCCGCTGGCGCCGGCGGCGCTGGTGTGCCCGGTGGACGGCGCGATCAGCCAGTTCGGCGCCATCGCAGGCGAGCGCATCTTCCAGGCCAAGGGGCACGACTACACCGCCGGCGCGCTGGTCGGCGGCGACGCGGCGCTGGCCGCGCGCTTGCGCGACGGCCACTTCGCCACCCTGTACCTGAGCCCGAAGGACTACCACCGCATCCACATGCCGTGCACCGGCCGGCTGCAACGCATGATCCACGTGCCGGGGGCGCTGTTCTCGGTCAACCCGACCACGGCGCGCGGCGTGCCGGGGCTGTTTGCGCGCAACGAGCGGGTGGTGTGCGTGTTCGAGCCCCCCGCCCGCCCGCCTTTCGTGCTGGTGGTGGTCGGCGCCACCCTCGTCGGCCGCATGGCCCCCGTGTGGCACGGCGTCGTCAACCCGCCGCGCCCGGGCTCGCTGCGCGAGTGGAACTACGCCGGCCGCGACATCGTGCTGCAGCAGGGCCAGGAGATGGGGCGTTTCCTGCTCGGCTCCACCGTCGTGCTGCTGTTTCCGCGCGGGCCGGGCGCGCCGCTGCGCTTCAACCCGGCGTGGGCGCCGGGCGGCAGCGTCCGCATGGGACAGGCCATGGCCGAGCGCCAGTGACGGCCGCGCGTCACCCGGCCCTGGCGCAGGTGCTGCTGTGGGTGGTGCCGGCGATGTGGTCGTCGAACTACCTGATCGCGCGCCTGGCCAACGGCGTCATCCTGCCGCACCAGCTGGCCTTCGGCCGCTGGGCGCTGGCCTTGCTGCTGATGCTGCCCTTCGTCTGGCGCGGCCTGGCGCAGCGCGGCGGCGCGTGGCGGCGCGAGTGGCCGCAGATGCTGGCCCTCGGCGCGCTGGGCATGTGGATCTGCGGCGCCTGGGTCTACCTCGGTGGCCAGACCACGAGCGCGACCAACATCGCGCTCATCTACGCCGCCACGCCGGTGGCCATCGCCGCCGCCGGCGTCAAGCTGCTGCACGAGCGCATGTCGCTGGCGCAGCGCCTGGCCGTGGCGGCGGCGCTGGCGGGCGTGCTGTTCGTGATCGCCAAGGGCAACCCGGCCAACCTGCTGGCGGTGCGATTCGTTCGCGGCGACGCCTGGATCGTGGCCGCGGCGGTGTCGTGGACGGCTTATTCGGTACTGCTCAAGCGCTGGCCGTCGGCGCTGGGGCCGGCCGAGCGACTGGCGGCCATCATCGGCGGCGGGCTGCTGGCGCTGCTGCCGTTCACGGCGTGGGAGCTGCTGACGCAGCCGGCGCCGCCGCTGGGCGGGCGTGCGCTGCTGCTGGTGGCGCTGGCCGCGGTGCTGCCCGGTGCGCTGAGCTACGCCGCCTATTCCTTCCTGCAGCGTGAACTCGGTGCCTCGCGCACGGCGCTGCTGCTCTACCTGGCGCCGGTGTACGGCGCCCTGGGGGCCTGGCTGGTGCTCGGTGAAGTGCCCGGCTGGTACCACGCCGCCGGGGCGGCGCTGATCCTGCCCAGCATCTGGCTGGCAACGCGGCGCTGAGCGGGCCGCCGACCCCCGGCCAGCGCCGCGGCTGGTTTCGTCAGAGCGGCGGAATGCGCAGCATCTGCCCCGGGTAGATCTTGTCCGGGTGCGTGAGCATGGGCTTGTTGGCTTCGAAGATCACCGGGTACTTGTTGGCGTCGCCGTAGAACTTCTTCGCGATCTTGGACAGGTTGTCGCCGCTGACCACGGTGTGCCACTGTGCTTCGGCCTGCGGCGTCTGCACCACCAGCATGTCGTTGACGGCCGAGACGCCGGCGACGTTGCCGCAGCACAGCAGCACCTTTTCCTTCGTCGCCTGGTCGGCCACCGTGCCGGCGACGGTGACGGTGGCGCTGTCGGCGTCGAAACCGATGTCCAGGCCGTCGACCTTCAGGCCCTGCGCCTTGACATAGGTGGCGATGGCGTCACCGGCGGCCTTGCTCAGCGCCGCCACCTTCTCGGGCGTCGGCGCGGCGGCCGCCGCTTCCTGCGCCGCCTTGGCCTCGCCACGACCAAAGAGCTTTTCGCCCGCTTCCTTCATGAAGGACATCAGACCCATGACTTTCTCCCGTTGAGGTGCAAGGACACGGGCGAAGTATCGTCGACGCCGCCGGCCGCGTATTGCACATGCTCAAGTGTCGGTCAGGTGACGAGCAGGCCCCGCGTCTCGATGAAGCGCACCACCTCGGCCAGGCCGTCGCCGCTGCGCAGGTTCGTCATCACCCAGGGCCGGTTCGGCCGCATGCGCCGGGTGTCGGCGGCCATCACGTCCAGGCTGGCGCCGACATGGGGCGCGAGGTCGGTCTTGTTGATGACGAAGAGGTCGCTCTTGGTGATGCCCGGCCCGCCCTTGCGCGGGATCTTCTCGCCGCCGGCGACGTCGATGACGTAGATCGTGAGGTCGCTCAGTTCGGGGCTGAAGGTGGCCGCCAGGTTGTCGCCGCCGGATTCGATGAACACGATGTCGGCGTCGGGGAACCGCTCCAGCATGCGGTCGACGGCCTCGAGGTTGATCGAGGCGTCTTCACGGATCGCCGTGTGCGGGCAGCCGCCGGTTTCCACGCCCACGATGCGCTCGGGCGCCAGCGCGCCGGCCGCCGTGAGCAGGCGCTGGTCTTCCTTGGTGTAGATGTCGTTGGTGACGACCACCAGGTCCCAGCGCCCGCGCATCGTCTTGCACAGCTTTTCCAGCAGCGTCGTCTTGCCGCAGCCCACCGGGCCGCCGATGCCGACGCGCAGGGGCGGCAGCGTCTTCGTGCGTCCGTGGATGCGGTGCAGCGGTGTACTCATGATCTGAACAGCCTCGAATACTGGGTTTCGTGTTGCGCCGACAGGATGGCCAGCCGGGGTGCGAAGGCCTGGCGTGCGTCGTCGGGCAGCGCGGCAGCGGCCGCGGCCGCGTCGGGGATGGCCGCCGCCAGCCGCCCCAGCACACGCTGCGCCGCCGCCTGGCCCAGCGGCACCC
>CAYJOA010000173.1:0-8483 GCA_964371495.1 uncultured Rubrivivax sp. | reverse complement strand
CGCTGGGCGCGCGCTCGTACTCGTTGTACCTGTGGCATTGGCCGGTGCTGGTGCTGGGCACGGCCTGGTTGCCTCAGGGCGCGGCCTGGGCGTCGCCGGTGTTGCTGGCGGTGTCGGTGTTGCTGGCAGAACTGGCTTATCGCGCAGTGGAGTGCCCCGCCCGCTGGCGCTGGGGCCGCGGCGCGCCGGACGGCCGTGTGCTGTTGCTGGCGCTGGCCTGCAGCGCACTCGCGGCGGGCGCGGGCCTGGCGCTGCGGGATCTGGCCGAAGCCAGCGCCCGTGCCGTGGCCTGGCCGATGGCGCCGCGCGGGATGGCCGGCCTGCCCACCCTGGGACAGGTCAAGAACGACCTGCCGGTGGTCTACGCCAACGGTTGCCACCTGGACGTGGCGCGCGTGGCACCGGTCGATGGCTGCCGCCTGGGCGGTGCCGCCGACGCGCCGGTGGTGTTGCTGTTCGGCGACTCGCATGCCGCGCAGTGGGTACCGGCCTTGCAGCCTGCGGCGGCGGCACATGGCCAGGCACTGGTGTCATGGACGAAATCCAGTTGCCCCTCGGCCGACGTGACGGTGTGGAACGCCGCTGCGCGCGGCATCTACCGCGAATGCGATGCCTGGCGCGAGGCCGTGTTCAGCCGCGTCGTGGCCATGCGGCCAGCGCTGGTGGTGGTGTCCAACCTGATCGACGACGAAACCGTCCTGGTGGATCGCGCCACGGGCCAGCCGTTGCGCGGCGCCGCGGCTGCGGCCGCATTCGAGGCCGGCCTCGAACGCACGCTGCGCCGACTGCAGCTTGCGGGCGTGCCGGCGGTGCTGATCCGCGACAATCCGCGGCCGCGGCGCGATGTGCTGGACTGCCTTTATTCGAGCCCCGACGCCGCGCGCTGTGAGCGTGCGCGTGCCGACGCCCTGCCTGCCGATGGGCTGGACGTGCGCGCTGCCCGCGCCGCTGGCGCGGCGGTGTGGGACCTGAGCGACGACATCTGCGGTCCACGCAGTTGCCCGGCCGTCGTCCCTGGCAGCACGTCGACGGCCCCGCTGGTCGTCTATCGGGACGACAACCACCTCACCGCCACCTTCGCCGCCACGCTGGGTGCCGCGCTCGTCCGGCGCTGGCCACCGTCAGCCCAGGCGCGATAATCCGTGGCCGGCCACCAAGCCCCTGAATGCCCGTCTCCCGCCTGCGCTCCAGCCCACCACCCACCGCGCAGCGGCCGCGTCGTCGCGCGTCGCGGAGTTGAACTTGCACGCATGCGGGGCGCTGGCATCACGAATCAGCCTGCGGCAGCCGCGGGCGCGATGAAAACGGCGGGCGATCGTTTCTGGCGCAGCGTGGCGACCGTGCTGCGCGGTACCGCAGTGGCGCAGGCGATTCCCCTGCTCGGGTCGCTGTGGATCGCCCGCCTGTATGCGCCTGCCGAGTTTGGCGTCTTCGCCACCTGGCTCGGCGCGGTCTACCTGGCTGCCGTGGCGGTGACGGGTCGCTTCGAGAACGCGCTCGCCCTCGAGCCCGACGACGGCGCCCGGCGCGTGGCCGTGCTGGCGACGCTGGCGGTCGTGGCTGCGGCCGGGGTCGTGCTGACGGCGGTGGTGGGGGTCGTGGCGCTGCTGGGAGGCCTGAGTGGCGCGCCGGCGGCTCTGTGGTGCCTGTTCGTTCCCGCGGCGCTCGCCGTCGCCAGCGCGCAGACCTGGCAGTCCTGGGCGGCTGCCGACGGGCGCTTGTCTGAACTGTCGCGCCAGCGCATTGCGCAGGCCGCGGCGGTGACGGGGACGCAGATTCTCATCGGCCACTGGCAGGCTTCGGCCACGGCCCTTGCCGCGGCGCAGGTCCTGGGCCTGGCGCTGAGCCTGGCAGTGGCATGGTGGCTGCTGCCGCTGCACCAGCCGCCGCTGCCTGCCATGGCCGAGCTGCGCTCTGGCATGCGATCGTTCTGGTCACGCCGGCGGCGCTTTCTGCTGTTGTCCCTGCCGGCGGATGGCATCAACGCCGCAGCCGCCCAATTGCCCTTGCTGATCGTGGGCAGCCGCTTCGGCGCCGAGGCGGCCGGCTTCCTGGCGCTCACGCTGCGCGTGCTGGCGGCGCCGGTGGGGCTGCTGGGCTCGGCCGTGCTCGACGTCTTCCGCCGCCGCAGCGCCGCGAGCTGGCGCGAGCACGGCCATTGCCGTGAGGACTTCATGCAGACTTTCAAGGTGCTGTCGCTGGGCTCGCTGGCCGCGGCCACGGTGCTGGCCTTCAGCGCCGAGCCGCTGTTCGCCTGGGCCTTCGGCGAGCGCTGGCGCCAGGCCGGCACGATGGCGCTCTGGTTGCTGCCGCTGTTTGCCCTGCGCTTCGTGGCCAGCCCCTTGAGCTACCTCTTCTACGTCGCCGGCAAGCAGCACGTGGACCTGGTCTGGCAGTGCGGCCTGCTGGCCATGACGGTGGCCACGCTGTCGCTGCCTGCCGCCCCCCGCGAGACACTCCTCGCCTACAGCCTGGGCTACAGCGCCATGTACGGGGTGTACCTCGCGCTGTCACACCGTTACAGCCAAGGGGTGCGGGCTTGATCGCCATCGTCGACTACGACATCGGCAACCTGGCCGCCGTGGCCAACATGCTGCAGCGCCTGGGGGCGGATTGCGAGATCACCGCCGACGCGCATCGCATCGAGCAGGCCGATCGCCTCGTACTGCCCGGCAACGGCGCGTTCGACGCCTGCATGAACAATCTGCGCGCCACCGGGCTGGTGCCGCTGCTGGAGCACAAGGTGCTGCAGCAGCGCGTGCCGCTGCTGGGCATCTGCGTGGGCGCGCAAATGCTCGGTCGCGACAGTGAAGAAGGGCAGGCGACGGGTCTGGGCTGGCTGGACTTTCGCGTGCGCCGTTTCCCGGCCGCGCCGGGCCTGCGCGTGCCGCACATGGGCTGGAACGAGGTGCGCCTGGAGCAGCCCGGCCATGCATTGGCCGCGGGGCTGGAAGCGGCGTCACGCTTCTATTTCGTGCACAGCTACTTCATCGACCCCGCCAACGCCGCCGACGTCTTGCTGAGCGCCTGCTACGGCACCCGCTTTGCCGCCGCGGTGGCGTGCGGCAACATCGCCGGCGTGCAGTTCCACCCCGAAAAGAGCCATCGTTACGGCAAGCGACTGCTCGGCAACTTTGCCGGGGTGGCCTGATGCTGCGCGCGCGCGTCATGCCCTGCCTGCTGCTGCGGGGCCACGGCCTCGTCAAGACCCGCCGCTTCAAGGACCCGGTGTACGTGGGCGACCCCGTGAACGCGGTGCGGATCTTCAGTGAGAAGGAGGTCGACGAACTCGTGCTGCTGGACATCGACGCCTCGCGCGAGCGGCGGGAACCGGACTACGGGTTGATCGCCGAGATCGCCGGTGAATGTTTCATGCCCGTGGCCTACGGCGGTGGTATCCACACGCTGGAGCAGGTGCGCAAGCTCATCCGCTCCGGAGTGGAGAAGGTGGTCATCAACTCCGCGGCCTGCGAGTCGACAGCCGTGGTGCGCGCCGCGGCCGATGTCTTCGGCAGCCAGGCCGTGGTCGGCGCCATCGACGTGCGCAAGCCGCTGCTCGGCGGCTGGCGCGTGATGGCGCGTTCGGCCACCGTCGACACCGGTCTGGCGCTGGACACGCAGGTGCAGGCGCTCGTGCGGGCCGGTGCCGGTGAGCTGCTGGTCAGCAGCATCGACCGCGACGGCACCATGGCCGGCTTCGATCTGGAGCTGATCCGGCGCGTGACGGGGCAGGTCGACGTGCCGGTGATCGCCTGCGGTGGTGCGGGCTCGGTCGAGCACTTGCGCCAGGCGGTGCAGGACGCCGGCGCATCGGCAGTGGCGGTGGGCAGCCTGTTCGTGTTTCACGGCAAGCATCGCGCGGTCCTCATCAACTACCCGAGTGCGGCGGAGCTGGCGTGGTCCTGAGCGAGCACCGGGTCTGCACGCGTTGCGTGATGGACACCAGCGACCCCGAGATCCGGTTCGACGCCCAAGGCGTGTGCAACCATTGCCACGAGTTCGAGACCGTGACGCGCCGGTACTGGTTTCCCAATGCAGAGGGGGCGCGCCGCTGGGCTGCGCTGGCCGAGCAAATCCGTGCCGAAGGAAGGGGCCGCGACTACGACTGCATCCTGGGCCTGTCGGGCGGCATCGACAGCTCGTACCTGGCCATCAAGGTGCATGAATGGGGCCTGCGCCCGCTGGTCGTGCACGTCGACGCCGGCTGGAACAGCGAGCTCGCGGTGGCCAACATCGAGAAGATCGTCAAGCACTGCGGCTTCGACTTGCACACGCACGTGGTCGACTGGGAAGAGATGCGCGACCTGCACCTGGCCTACCTGCGCGCCGGCATCGCCAACCAGGACGTGCCGCAGGACCACGTGTTCTTCGCCAGCCTGTATCACTTTGCCACCCGCAACGGCATTCGCACCATCTTGAGCGGCGGCAACCTGGCCACCGAGGGCATCTTCCCCAAGGCATGGCATGGCAGCGCCATGGACGCCATCAACCTGCGTGCCATTCATCGCCGTCACGGCGAGCGGCCGCTCAAGACCTACGACACGGTCAGCTTCTTCCAGGCCTACCTCTGGTACCCCTTCGTCAAGCGCATGCGCACTCTGCGGCCGCTGAACTACATGCCCTACGACAAGGCTGCTGCGGTGGCCGAGCTGGAGGCGTCGATCGGCTGGCGTGCCTACGGCCGCAAGCATGGCGAATCACTGTTCACGCGGCTGTTCCAGAACCACTACCTGCCGGCGAAGTTCGGCTACGACAAGCGCCGGCCACACCTGTCGAGCCTGATCGTCTCGGGGCAGATGAGCCGCGAACAGGCCCTGCGCGAGCTGGAGCAGCCTCTGTACGACCCGCGCGAGTTGCAGACCGACATCGCCTATTTCTGCAAGAAGCTGCGCATCACGCGCGAACAGTTCGACGAATTCATGCGCGCACCGCCCCACCACTACACCGACTACCCGACCTGGGAGGCCCGCTACCGGCTGCTCAAGCGGGTGCAGGCCGTGGTGGAGCGAGCGCTGGGGCGGAGGGTGAATGTCTACTCGTGACACGGTGGCGCACCTGAGCACTGCGCACCCGCGCGACGATGTGCGCATCTTCCACAAGGAGTGCGTCAGCCTGGCGGCGGCCGGCTTCGACGTGCACCTGTTCGTGGCCGACGGCAAGGGCCCTGCCCAGCGCGAAGGCGTGCACATCCACGACATCGGAAGCGTGAACGGCCGCGCGCGCCGCATGCTGCTGCAGCCCTGGCGCATGTGGCGCCGGGCGCGCGGCTTGCGCGCCCGGCTGTACCACTTCCACGACCCCGAGTTGATCCCGGTGGCGCTGCTGCTGCGCGCCGCCGGTCACGCGGTGATCTACGACGCGCACGAAGACGTGCCGCGTGCCGTGCTCAGCAAGTTCTGGATCAAGCCCTGGCTGCGCTGGTTGGTGGCCACCTTGTTCGAGGCGCTGGAGGACTTCGCGGCACGGCGCTTCTCCGCCGTCGTGACGGCGACGCCGCACATCGCGAGGCGCTTCGCGCGGCTGAACGCGCGCACCGTGGACATCAACAACTATCCGCTGCAGCTCGAGCTCGCGGCCGGCGGCGCTGCCGCAACCGCCGGCAGGGCGGTGTGTTATGTCGGCGGCATCGGCGTCATCCGCGGCGCGCTGGAGATGGTCGGCGCCTTCGAGGCCCTGGATGCCACGCTCATACTGGCCGGCTCGTTCGAGAACAGCGCGACCGAAGCGCGCGTGCGCGCCTTGCCCGGCTGGCGCAACGTGGACTACCGCGGCAAGGTCTCGCGCGACGAAGTGGGCCGCATCATGGCGTCTTCGCGCGCCGGCCTGTTGTTCTTCCACCCCGAACCCAACCACGTCGACGCCCAGCCGAACAAGATGTTCGAGTACATGGCCGCTGGCCTGCCGGTGCTGGCGTCCGACTTTGCCCTGTGGCGGCAACTGCTCACCGACACCGGCGCCGGGCGCTGCGCCGACCCGCGCGATGCACAGGACATCGCGCGCTGCGTGCGCGCCTTGCTGGACGACCCGCAAGAGGCCGTCGCCATGGGTGAACGCGGACGCGCCGCGGTGCAGCATCGCTACCACTGGGGGCACGAGGAACAGAAGCTGCGCGCCCTGTACGCCACGGTGCTGCAATGAAGAAGATCGTTACCGTGATCGGCGCGCGGCCCCAGTTCATCAAGGCCAGCGTGGTTTCGCACGCGCTGCGGCAGCGCGCCGGCTTGACGGAGGTGTTGGTGCACACCGGCCAGCACTTCGACGCCAACATGTCCGACGTGTTCTTTGCCGAGCTCGGCATGGCCCCGCCGCTGCATCATCTGGCCATCCACGGTGGTCGACACGGCGCGATGACCGGGCAGATGCTTGCCGCCGTCGAACAGGTGCTGATGGATGAACGGCCCGCCGCCGTGCTGGTCTATGGCGACACCAACTCCACACTGGCCGGTGCGCTGGCGGCAGTCAAGCTGCACATCCCGGTGGCGCACGTGGAGGCCGGTCTGCGCTCGTTCAACCTGGCCATGCCCGAGGAAGTCAACCGCATCCTCACCGACCGCATCTCGCAGTGGCTGTTCACGCCGACCGCGGCTGCGCAGGCGCATCTGGCGCGCGAAGGGGTTGCCGCCGAGCGCATCGTGCCGGTGGGTGACGTGATGTACGACGTGGCGCTGCACCACGGTGCACGCGTCGGTGCTGCCGGCGGCGTGCTCGGCCGTCTGGGCCTGAAACCGGGCAGCTACGTGCTGGCCACCGTGCACCGTGCCGAGAACACCGACGATGCCCAAAGGCTGAGCGCCATCGTGACCGCGCTGCAGGCCGTGAGCCGGCGGCTGCCGGTGGTCTGGCCGGTGCACCCACGCACGCGGGCCGCGCTGCGGCAGGCCGGGCGTCCGGACGGCCTGTCGCAGCACATGCGATTGACCGACCCCGTCGGCTACCTCGACATGGTGCAGCTCGAAAAGCACGCTGCGCTGGTGGCCACCGACTCCGGTGGCGTGCAGAAGGAAGCCTTCTTCTACGGTGTGCCCTGCGTTACTCTGCGCGACGAGACCGAGTGGGTGGAACTGGTGGACGCGGGCTGGAACCGGCTCGCGCCGCCACGTGACGCGGCCGCCATGACCGCCGCCTTGCTCGGCGCCCTGGGCACGCGCGGCGCGGCCGTGGCCCCCTACGGCGCCGGCGACGCGGCTCAGCGCATCGCGCAGCGCCTGTGCCGGGATCTCGGCGCTTGAATATCCTGCTCGTCAACCACTACGCCGGCAGCTCGGCGCTGGGCATGGAGTACCGGCCCTACTACCTGGCGCGCGAGTGGGTGCGTCTGGGTCACCGCGTGCAGGTCCTTGCAGCCGACTTCTCGCACGTCCGCGCGGTGCAGCCGGCCCCCGGCGACAGCGTCGTGGACGGCATCGCCTACCGCTTCTACGCCACGCCGGCGTACCAGGGCAACGGCCTGGGCCGCGTGAAGAACATCTGGGCTTTCCTGCGCCAGGCGTGGGCCGACACGCCGCGCCTGGTGCGCGAATTCGGGCCCGACGTGGTGATCGCGTCCAGCACCTACCCGATGGACATCTGGGTGGCGCGCCGCCTGGCGCGCCAGGCCGGTGCGAAGCTGGTCTACGAGGTGCACGACCTGTGGCCGCTGAGTCCCATCGAGCTGTCGGGCATGTCGCCCCGGCACCCGTTCATCGTGCTGTGCCAGGCCGCCGAGGATGCCGCCTACAAACACGCCGACCACGTCGTGTCGATGCTGCCCAAGGTGCACGCCTACATGGCATCGCGCGGGCTCGACCTGCACAAGCTGGCCATCGTGCCCAACGGCATCACGCTCGACGAGTGGTCGGCCGCGCCCGAGCCGCTGCGCGCCGACGTGGCGGCGGCGCTGCGATTCGAAGGCGCCGTGGTGGGCTACGCCGGATCGATGGGCGCACCCAACGCGCTGGACACGCTGCTCGACGCCGCGGCCCTGCTGCGCGACGAAGGCTTGCGCTTCGTGCTCGTGGGCAGCGGCCATGAACAGGCGCGGCTGGCACGGCGCGTGGCCGGCGAGGGCTTGTCGAACGTGGCGCTGCTGCCGCCCATTCCGAAGGCCCAGATCCCCGCTTTCCTGGCGCAGGTGCAGATCGCCTACATCGGCTGGCAGCGGGTGCCGATCTACCGCTTCGGCATCGCCCCCAACAAGCTGATGGACTACATGATGGCCGGCTGCGCCGTGCTGCACTCGGTGGAGGCCGGCAACGACCCGGTGGCCGAGGCCGGCTGCGGCCTGACCGTGCCGCCGCAGGATGCCGCCGCCGTGGCCAACGGCCTGCGCCGCCTGGCGGCCGTGCCCGCCGACGAGCGTCGTGCCATGGGCGAACGCGGCCGCGCTTTCGTGCTGGCCCATCACACCTACCCGGTGCTGGCGCAGCGTTTCCTGGAGGCCCTGCGTTGAACGACGAAACCCGTGCCATCGCCGAGCGCTATGCCAGGCGCAACGTGGGTGACCG
>CAYJOA010000172.1:0-8589 GCA_964371495.1 uncultured Rubrivivax sp. | reverse complement strand
CGCCGCGCCCGAGCGCCGCGGCGGCGCGGCCGCCGGCGCCGCACCCGCGCGCCGCGCGGGTGCCGCCAACAGGGGCAGGTCGTCGCCCTGCCGGATCACTTCGTCGAGCCGGATGTTCAACACCGTGATGTCGGTGACGCCGGCGGTGCGTGTGCGCTCCAGGTCCTGCGCCACCGCCCGGCGCACACGCTCCAGCCGCGGCTGGTTGTAGCGCGCCAGCCGTTCGTCGGCCTGCTTGAGCGTCAGCACCAGCGGGTCGGCGCTGCCGGTGATGGCCGCCTGCTGCAGTGCCACGCGGATCGCCGCCTCGACGTCGGCGAGAACGTTCTCGTCGCGCGAACGCGCCAGCGACTGGATCAGGTCCTCGAGCTGGCTGCGCTGCATCGAGGTCTCGGCCACGCGCGCCTCCAGCAGTGCCATCTTGGCGGCGGCTTCGCGCGCCGTCACCTCGGCCTGGCGCGCCAGCGTGCGCGCCTCGGTGGACAAGATGGCGCTGTCCTGCTGGCGCTTCACCAGTTCGGACTCGAGCGATTTGACGCGCTGCTGGGTGTTCCACGCGAACACCAGCGCCGCCGCCGACACGGCCGCCAGCACGGTGGCACCGGCAGCAATCCAGCGCCCGGGAACGGCCGCCAGCGGCGCAGCCCTGGGCATCGGCGCGGGCTCGGCAGGCGGGTTGGCCGGCGCTGCGGGCGGCGGGGGCGCCGGCGGCAAGGCCGCGTCGTCGGTCACGGCGGGAGGGGGCGCGGGCGTCTCGGTCACTGGGGGCTGGATTCTATCGGCGCAGCACCGGGCGGCCGGGCCCCGAGCAGCGCCACCACGGCCGCCGGCGCCGGCGCCGTGAGATCGACACGGCCGAAGCCCGCCGCGCGCGCCGCCTGTGCGATGCGCGGGTGCGACGCCAGCGCGGCGCTGCGCGACCAGTCGGCCGCCGGCGCCAGCGCCCGCAGGTTGGCCACCGCCTCGCTGCTGCTGAACAACCACAGGTGCGCTGCCGGCGCCGCCAACGCGGCCTGCAACAGGGCCGTCTCGTCGGCGCTGCACAGCGGCGGCCGGCGGCGGTAGGCAGCGACGAAGTCGACCGCCGCGCCGCGCCTGCGCAGCGTTTCGGCCAGCCAGTCGCGGCCGTCTTCGCCACGCACCACGAGCACGCGGCGGCCGGCCCACTGGCGGCCGCAGACCTGCGCCCACAGCGCCTCGGAATCGAAGGCCGGCGCGTCGGCGGCCGGCTCGACCAGCGCAGCGTCCGCCACGCCGGCGGCCCGCAGCGCCGCCGACGTTCCCGGCCCGGTCGACCCGGCCAGCACGCCGGCGGGCCAGCCGCTGCCGGCCGGTGCCGCGGCAAAGAAGTGCAGCACGGCGTTGGCACTGACGAAGACCACCAGCGCGTAGGCATCCAGTTGCTGCCAGGCCCGCTGCAGCGGCGCCGGGTCGTCCAGCGGCGCGATGTCGATCAAGGGCAGCGCCGACACCTGCTGCCCGAGCGCCTGCAGTTCACGCACCCAGGCCGCTGCCTGGGCCCGCGGCCGCGTCACGATCAGCCGCATCGCAGGCTCACGTCGCCGGCAGGTAGCTGCCGGCGCCGGCGCCGCGCAGTTGCGCCGCTGCCTGTTCGCCCAGCGCCCGCGCCGCCGTCTCGTCGGCCACCGCGGCACGCAGCCGCGTGCGCAGCAAGGGCCGCGTGACCTGGTCGGCGTCGCCCAGGGCGGCGTCCAGGCGCAGCGTGTCGCCTTCCCACACCGCGTGCGCGGCCAGCGGCATGCTGCAGCTGCCGCCCAGCGCGCGCGAGACCGCACGCTCGGCGTGGCAGGCCAGGAAAGTGGGCCGGTGCAGCGTGCGCGCCAGCAGCTCGCGCAGCGCGTGGGCATCCTCGCGCACCTCCAGCCCCAGCGCGCCCTGTCCGGCGGCGGGGATCATCGTTTCGGGGTCGAACAGCGAGCGGATGCGCGCGGCCAGGCCGAGCCGCTTCAAGCCCGCCGCCGCCAGCACGATCGCGTCCAAGCCGCCTTCGTCGAGCTTGCGCAGGCGGGTGTCGAGATTGCCGCGCAGGGGTTCGATGCGCAGGTCGGGCCGCGCCGCCAGCAGTTGCACGACGCGGCGCAGGCTCGACGTGCCGACCACGGCGCCCGGCGGCAGTTCGCCGACGCCGGCGTAGCGGCTGGAGACGAAGGCATCGCGCGGGTCTTCGCGTTCCCAGATGGCGGCCAGCACGAAGCCTGCCGGCAGGTCCATCGGCACGTCCTTCAGCGAATGCACGGCGAGGTGGGCCCGGCCCTCTTCGAGCGCGGTCTCCAGCTCCTTCACGAACAGGCCCTTGCCGCCGACCTTGGAAAGCGCGCGGTCGAGGATCTGGTCGCCGCGCGTCGTCATGCCCAGCAGTTCCACCGCCAGGCCGTGTTCGGCGACCAGCGTGTCGCGCACGTGTTCGGCCTGCCACAGCGCGAGGCGGCTTTCGCGGGTGGCGATGATGGTGGGTGCAGTCATGGCCCCGGATGATAGCCAGCCGTCGCTGCGCCCCAGGCCTGCCGGCGCCGCCGTGCACATCGTCCCGGCACGGCGCTTGCGGGCAGAATTGGTAACCTGGTTACATGCCCCGGAGCCGCCGATGCCCCGCACCACTGCCGCGCGACCTGCGCCCCCGACCCGCACCAAGGCGAAGCGGGGTGCCGCGGAAAGCGACGCCGCCAGCAAGAACCGGCCGCTGGTCGAAGACATCCGGTTACTCGGCCGCATCCTCGGCGACGTCATCCGCGAACAGGAAGGCGCCGAGCCCTACGAGCTGATCGAACGCGTGCGCCAGCTCTCGGTGGCGTACCGGCTGAAGGCCGACGCCAGCGCCGGGCGCGTGCTCGACCGGCTGCTGAAGAACCTGTCGGCCGAGCAGACGGTGACGGTGATCCGCGCCTTCAGCTACTTCAGCCACCTGGCCAACATCGCCGAGGACCGCCACCACGTGCGCCGCCGCGCCGTGCACGAACGCGAAGGCCACCTGCAGGAGGGTTCGCTGGCGCTGGCCTTCGAACGCCTGCACCGCGCCGGCCACCATGCCGGCGAGATCGCGCAGACGCTGGCCGGCGCCTACATCTCGCCGGTGCTCACCGCCCACCCCACCGAGGTGCAGCGCAAGAGCATCCTCGACGCCGAACGCGCCATCGCCGCGCTGGTGGGCGAGCGCGACGACCTCGACAGCGCCGAACGCCGCGCCGACAACGAGGCACTGATCCGCGCCCGCGTCACCCAGCTCTGGCAGACGCGCATGCTGCGCCTGGCCAGGCTGACGGTGGCCGACGAGATCGAGAACGCGCTGTCGTACTACCCGGCGACCTTCCTGCGCCAGATCCCGCGCCTGTACCGCGAGCTCGAACGTGCGCTGCCGGGCCACGCGGTGGCGCCCTTCCTGCGCATGGGCCACTGGATCGGCGGCGACCGCGACGGCAACCCCAACGTCAGCGCCGCCACGCTGCGCCACGCGCTGGCGCGCCAGGCCGAGGTGGCGTTGCGCTTTTACCTGACCGAGGTGCACGAACTCGGCGCCGAGCTGTCGATGTCGGGCACGCTGGCGCCGGTGTCGCCCGAGATGGCGGCGCTGGCCGCGGCCTCGCCCGACCACAACGTGCACCGCGCCGACGAGCCCTACCGGCGTGCACTGATCGGTTGCTACGCGCGGCTGGCGGCGACGCTGCAGCACCTGACCGGCACCGAGGCGCTGCGCCACGCGGTGGCGCCGCAGGACCCCTATGCCGACGCCGGCGCCTTCCTGCGCGACCTGCAGGTCATCGAGCGTTCGCTGCGCGCCCAGCACGCACAGGCGCTGGTCGGGCCGCGGCTGGCGCCGCTGATGCGCGCGGTGCAGGTGTTCGGCTTTCACCTCGCCACGCTGGACCTGCGGCAGAGCTCGGACAAGCACGAGGCCGTGGTCGCCGAGTTGCTGCGCACGGCGCGGCTGGAGCCCGACTACGCCGCGCTGCCCGAGCCGGCGCGCCGCGCCTGCCTGCTGGCGCTGCTGAACGACGCGCGGCCGCTGCGCGTGCACGGCGCCGATTACTCGGCGCTGGCGCGCGGCGAGCTGGCGATCTTCGAAGCGGCACGCCAGGCGCTGGCCGACTACGGCCGCGATGCGATCCGCCACTACATCATCTCGCACACCGAGGAGGTGAGCGACCTGCTCGAGGTGCTGCTGCTGCAGAAGGAGACCGGGCTGCTCAGCGGCACGCTGGACGAGGCCGCGGCCGGCGGCGGCGCCCGGGCCGCGCTGATCACGGTGCCGCTGTTCGAGACCATCGCCGACCTGCGCCGCAGCGAGCCGATCATGCGCGAGTTCTACGCCCTGCCCGGCATCCAGGCGCTGGTCGTGCACAGCGGCGCCGAGCAGGATGTGATGCTGGGCTACAGCGACAGCAACAAGGACGGCGGCTTCTTCACCAGCAACTGGGAGCTGTACCGCGCCGAGACTGCGCTGGTGGCGCTGTTCGGCGGCTTGGCCGCCGAACGAGGCGGCACACCTGCAGGCGGGCACGGCCCAGCGATCACGCTGCGCCTGTTCCACGGCCGCGGCGGCACGGTGGGGCGCGGCGGCGGGCCCAGCTACCAGGCCATCCTGGCGCAGCCGCCGGGCACCGTGAACGGGCAGATCCGCCTCACCGAGCAGGGCGAGGTCATCGCGTCGAAATACGCCCACCCGGAGATCGGCCGCCGCAACCTGGAAACGCTGGTGGCCGCGACACTGGAAGCCACGCTGCTGCACCCGACGAAGCCGGCACCGCGGGCCTTCCTGGACGCCGCCGCCGAGATCAGCGCGGCCAGCATGCGCGCCTACCGCGGCATCGTCTACGAAACGCCGGGCTTCACCGACTACTTCTTCGCCGCGACGCCGATCCGCGAGATCGCCGAACTGAACATCGGCTCACGCCCCGCCATCCGCCCCAAGGAAGGCCAGACCCGGCGCGCCATCGAGGACCTGCGCGCCATCCCGTGGAGCTTCTCCTGGGGCCAGTGCCGCATGGCGCTGCCCGGCTGGTGCGGCTTCGGGTCGGCCATCCAGGCCTACCTGGCCGCCGCCGGGCCCGACCAGCGCACCGCGCGCGTCGAACTGCTGCAACGCATGCACAAACAATGGCCGTTCTTCCGCACGCTGCTGTCCAACCTGGACATGGTGCTGGCCAAGAGCGACCTGCGCATCGCCGCGCGTTATGTCGAGCTGGTGGAAGACAAGGCAGCGGCGCGGCGCATCTTCGGCGCGCTGCGCGCCGAATGGCAGCGTGCGCACGACGCGCTGGCGCTGATCACCGGTCAGGACGAGAGGCTGCAGTCCAACCCGGCGCTGGCGCGATCGATCGCGCACCGCTTCCCCTATCTGGACCCGCTCAACCATCTGCAGGTGGAACTGCTGCGCCGCTACCGGCAGCGCGCCGCCAGCCCCGACCACGGGCCGCACAGCGTGGAGCGGCTGCAGCGCGGCATCCACCTGTCGATCAACGGCATCGCCGCCGGACTGCGCAACACCGGGTGAGGCCGCGCCCACGCGCGGCCGGTGCGCCGGGCACCCTCAGCCCGGCCCTCTCTCGCCAGCGGGAGAGGGGGAAATCCGGCCCGGCTGCTCGTCGCCGCCGGCCAGCGCCGCGCGCACCGCCGCCACCTGGCGCCGCGACACCGCCAACCATTCGTCGAGCGGCGCCACGCGCACGGCCCAGCCGTCGACGTCGGCGTCGCGCAGTTCCAGCGCGCGGATGGCGCGCCGCGCCACCAGCGCGTTGCGGTGGACGCGGATGAAGGCAGCGCCCAGGCGCTGCTCCAGCTCGGTCAGCGTCTCGTCGAGCACGTAGCCGTGTTGCGCGGTGCGCAGCGTGACGTACTTCTGCTCGGCCTTCAGGTACAGCACCTCGGTATGCGGCAGCCGCAGCACACGGCCGCGGTCGTTGACGACGAGTGCCGGGTCCTGCGCCGGCGGCTCGGCCAGCGCTCGCAGCCGCTGCCGCACGCGCTGCAGTGCCGCCAGCAGGCGCTCGCGGCGCACCGGCTTGGTGAGGTAGTCGACGGCCTCCAGCTCGAAGGCCTGCAGTGCGTGTTCGGCGTGCGCGGTCACGAACACCACTGCCGGCGGCCGCGGCAGCGCCTGCAGCGCCGCGGCCAGCCGCAGGCCGTCGCGTCCGGGCATGCGGATGTCCAGCAGCACGGCGTCGGCGGCAGCATCCTGCAGCAGCGCCAGTGCGGCATCGGCATCGCCGGCTTCGCCGACGACCACCGCGCCGGCCTCGGGCAGGCTGTCGACGAGCGAGCGCAGGCGCAGGCGGGCCAGTGCTTCGTCGTCGACGATGAGCAGCCGCAACGGGGCCATGGCGTGGACGGCCGGCGCCGGGCCCGGCCTCAAGGCGAGGGCAGCACGATGCGGGCGTGGAACACCAGGCCGTCGCTGGTGGGCTCCTGCCAGACGTCGCACTGCGCCGCCATGTCGTGCAGCAGCCGCAGCCGCTCGCGCACGTTGTGCAGCGCCATGCCGTGGCCGGGCGTGCCCGGCTCGCCGCCGACGGTGTTGCTGACCACCACCACGACCTGACCGCGCTGCACCGAGGCGTTCACCGTGATGCGGCCGCCGTCCAGCGACGGCTCGATGCCGTGGCGCACCGCGTTTTCCACCAGCGGCTGCAGCACCAGCGGCGGCACGCGTGCCGCGGCGACGCGGGGATCGGTGCCGATCTGCCAGCGCACCTGCAGCCGCGGGCCATAACGCACCTGCTCGATGGCCAGGTAGCGCCGCGCGAGATCGATCTCTTCCTCCAGTGCCACCGAAGCGCCGCTGTCGGCCAGCGCGACGCGGAACAGCTGCGCCAGGTCCTCGAGCACGCTCTCGGCACGCCCGGGGTCGGCCCGCACCAGGGCCAGCGCGGTGTTCAGGGCATTGAACAGGAAGTGCGGCTGGATGCGCGACTGCAGCTCGGCCAGCCGCGCACTCGCGTTCGCCGGGTGCCAGATGCGCGAGCGCAGGTCGAGCCAGGCCCAGATCGCGGCCGCGAACAGCGCCCCGGCCAGCACCACCGCGGCGACACGCAAACCGCCCACGACCTCCGACAGGCCGGCCCACCACAGCGGCAGCCAGGCTGCCAGCGCCGCGGCGCCGCCCAGCGACAGGACGACGGCCACGCGCACCGGCGCCCCGGCCCGCCGCAGCGGCCGGCGCAGAGCACACACCGCCACCAGCCACAGCAGCGTGCCGGCGACGCCGCCGAAGGCCAGCGCCGCCTGGCGTGAACCCCAGTCGGCCACGCTGGCCGCACTGCCCAGGGCCACCACGGCCAGCACCGCCTGCACCAGCAACACGGCGCGCAAGGCCAGCGCCGGGTGGCAGACGTCGAAGGCCGCCGCCGCCTGGGCCTGCAGCCGCGCGCGTTCTTCGGCGATGGGGTCGAATCGCGTGATCGCGAAACCGGTGCTCTGCGACTCGGTCTGGCGGGTCGTCTCCGGCCACAGGCTGGCCGGACGGCTGGCCGTCGGCGGGAAGTCGGTGTCTCGGCTATCGGGCGCGTCGGGGCGGCTCATCGTGCACCGGATAATACGGACTCCCTCTCTGCACGGCCGCAGCCGGCCCTAGGTCCATGTCCCACGATCCCCTGGCCAGCAAGCACAAGGCCTGGTCGGCCCTGTTCAACGAGCCGATGAGCGAACTCGTCCAGCGCTACACCGCCAGCGTCGGCTTCGACCTGCGGCTGTGGCACGCCGACATCGAAGGCAGCCTCGCGCACGCCGAGATGCTGGCCGCGCAGGGCGTGATCGGCGCGGCGGACCTGGCCGCCATCCAGCGCGGCATGGCGCAGATCACGGCCGAGATCGAAGCCGGCAGCTTCGAATGGAAGCTCGAGCTCGAGGACGTGCATCTGAACATCGAGGCCCGGCTGACGGCCTTGGTCGGCGACGCCGGCAAGCGGCTGCACACCGGCCGCAGCCGCAACGACCAGGTGGCCACCGACGTGCGCCTGTGGCTCCGCGGCGAGATCGACCGCATCGCCTTGCTGCTGGCCGCGATGCAGCGCGCGCTGGTCGAGCTGGCCGCCGGCCACGCCGACACCGTGATGCCCGGCTACACGCACATGCAGGTGGCGCAGCCGGTGAGTTTTGCCCACCACTTGCTGGCCTACGTGGAGATGTTCGCGCGCGACGCCGAACGCCTGGCCGACGTGCGCCGGCGCACCAACCACCTGCCGCTGGGCGCCGCTGCGCTGGCCGGCACCAGCTACCCGCTGGACCGCGAACGCGTGGCGCGCAGGCTCGGTTTCGACGCCGTTTGCCAGAACAGCCTGGACGCGGTGAGCGACCGCGACTTCGCGCTCGAATTCAGCGCCTGCGCCAGCATCTGCATGGTGCATATCTCGAGGCTGGCCGAGGAGATCGTGCTCTGGATGAGCCAGAACTTCGGCTTCATCGACCTCGCCGACCGCTTCTGCACCGGCTCGTCGATCATGCCGCAGAAGCGCAACCCCGACGTCGCCGAGCTGGCGCGCGGCAAGAGCGGCCGCGTCGTCGGCCACCTGATGGCGCTGCTGACGCTGATGAAGGGCCAGCCGCTGGCCTACAACAAGGACAACCAGGAAGACAAGG
>CAYJOA010000171.1:0-8603 GCA_964371495.1 uncultured Rubrivivax sp. | reverse complement strand
GGGAACAGGCGTGTCTTGCGCACCAGCGTGACGTCGATCTGCAGCCAGCGCGGCTGCGTCGGCGTGGACCGGGGGTCGTGGTAGGGGCTGGCGGGGTCGAACTGCGTGCCATCGGACCTCGCGCGGCCGGCGATGCGCGCCAGCCCCGCGATGCCGGGCTCGGCGCACGACGAGTGGTAGAAGAGCACGTCGTCGCCGGGCTGCATCTGGTCGCGCATGAAATTGCGCGCCTGGTGGTTGCGCACGCCGGTCCAGGGCAGGGTCTGCCCGGGCGCGCCGGCGAGGTCGTCGATGGAAGCCTCGGCGGGCTCGCTCTTCATGAGCCAGTGTCGGGGCATGGGGTGTAGGGTGTCCGCCGCAAACCGTGAGCCACATTCCTGAACCCAAGGGGAAGTTCAGGTGGGCGAGGTCAGCCGGGCTTCGGGTTCATCTGACGCGAGACGCTCACACCAACCCGGCGATGTTCCAAGCCCTTGGTCATAGACCATCGGTTCAAGGAAATTAAAAACTCACGCGATCACGACGGACGAATCCATTCTAGACGCCGGTGCCGGCCTTGCGGGTGACCCTGCTTCGAGCCGGACTTCACAGAAGCTGGCCGTCTTCGGCGATGGCCGCATCGATGCGGCGGATCAGGGCGTCGAGTTCGGCGTCGCTCGGTGTCGGCGCGGCGTTGGCAGCCGGGCCGGCCGCAGCCGCCGCGGGTGCCGCATTGCGCTCGGCCAGCTGGTAGGCCAGGTTCAGCGCTGCCAGCACGGCGATGCGTTCGCGCGCCTTGACCTTGCCGGCGCCGCGGATGGCGGTCATCTCGTGGTCGACGCTGGCCACCGCCGCGGCCAGCAGCGTCTCGCCGCCCTCGGGGCAGGCCAGCATGTAGACCTGGCCCAGGATCGTGACCTCGAGTTGCTTCAAAGCGGGCTCGCTTTCCGGGTGGTCTCGACGGCGGGGGCGCCGTCGGCAGGCAGCCGCTCGAGCAGTGCATCGATGCGCGCGCGTGCCGCGCCCAGGCGTGAGCGCAGGCTGTCGCGCTCGGCCGTGACGGCCAGCAATTGCTGCTCGGTGAGGGCGCTGGCGCGCTTGAGCTCCTGGTGCCGCAGCACCAGCCTGTCCACCCGGTCGGCGAGGTCTTCGAGCTTGGCCATCTCCATGCGTCTCCCCGGCTCCTTAGCCCGCGGGCATTGTAGAAGCGCCCAGGTCGCACCAGCGGCGTACCGCGCAGGCGGCGCAGCGCGGCGCGCGTGCCAGACACACGTAGCGGCCGTGCAGGATCAGCCAGTGGTGGGCGTCGACGCGCCAGCGCTCGGGCACGCGCTGCAGCAGCAGCGTTTCCACTTCCAGCGGGTCGCGGCCGGGCGCCAGCCCGGTGCGGTTGGCGACGCGGAAGACGTGCGTGTCGACGGCCATCGTAGGCTCGCCGAAGGCGACGTTGAGCACCACGTTGGCGGTCTTGCGGCCGACGCCGGGCAGGGCCTGCAGCGCCTCGCGCGTGCGCGGCACCTCGCCGCCGTGCTGCTGCACCAGGATGCGGCAGGTCTCGACCAGGTTCTTCGCCTTGGTGCGGAACAGGCCGATGGTGCGTATCAGCTCGGTGACCCGATCGACGCCGAGGTCGAGCATCCTCTGCGGCGTCGGCGCCAGCGCGAAAAGGGCCTTCGTCGCCTTGTTGACACTGGCGTCGGTGGCCTGCGCCGACAGCAGCACGGCGGCCAGCAACTCGAACACGCTGGTGTATTCGAGTTCGGACTGCGGCCGCGGGTTGGCCGCGGCGAGGGTGGCGAAGAAGGCTTCGACGGCTTCAGGTTTCATCGCTGCTGCCGCCGCGGCGCGGCGGCGGTGGCGCCTGGCGGGCGCGCGCGCGTTGCCGGGCGGCTTCGATGACCGCCTGCTTGGCGGCCAGTGCGGCGGGGTCGGCGTTCGTGCCTTGGCTGGCCAGGTCGGCCAGCTTGGCCTCGGCCCGGGCGGCCAGCCGCTCGTCGCTTTCGCGCTGGTCGCGCTCGATGCGCCACTGGTGGAAGGCATAACGCGCGCGCGCCTCGTCGGCCTGCGCCGCGCTCCAGGCCTGCCAGCCGGTGCGCGCACCGGTCACCGGCAGCATCGCGATGCAGTCCACCGGACACACCGGCACGCACAGCTCGCAGCCGGTGCACAGCGGGTCGATCACGGTGTGCATGAGCTTGGACGCGCCGATGATGCAGTCCACCGGGCAGGCCTTGATGCACAGCGTGCAGCCGATGCACCAGGCTTCGTCGATGACGGCCAGCGCGCGCGGCCCTTCGCTGCCGCGTGCCGGGTCCAGCGGCAGCAGCGGGCGGCCGCTGATGGCCGCCAGACGAGCGATGCCTTCGGCGCCGCCGGGCGGGCAGCGGTTGATGTCGGCGCTGCCTTCGGCCATCGCCTGCGCGTAGGCGCGGCAGTCGGGGTAGCCGCAGCGCGTGCACTGCGTCTGCGGCAGCGCAGCGTCCAGCCTGGCGGCCAGGGGCAGGTCGGCGGGGGCGGGCGGCGTCACCGCCCGATTATCGGGCGCGTGCCCTCTTCGCCGGCAGCGCCGCGGTCTGGGCCACGGTCTCGCTGCCGAAGCGCGAGATGAAACCGCGCACCTCCGGGTAGACCTTCTCGCGCCAGCGGCGGCCCGAGAAGATGCCGTAGTGGCCGGCGCCGACGGCGTCGTAGTGGAATTGGCGGCCACGCGGGATGCCCTCGCACAACTCATGCGCGGCGCGCGTCTGGCCGGCACCCGAGATGTCGTCGAGCTCGCCTTCGATGGTCAGCAGCGCGGTCGTCGTGATGTCCTGCGGCCGCACCGGTTCACCGCGCACGACCCAGGTGCCGTTGACGAGCGCGAAGTCCTGGAACACGGTCTTGATGGTGTCCAGGTAGTACTCGGCCGGCATGTCGAGGACGGCGTTGTACTCGTCGTAAAACTGGCGGTGCGCCTCGGCGCTGTCGTCGTCGCCGCGGATCAGGTCCCGGAAGTAGTCGTAGTGGCTCGACATGTGGCGGTCCGGGTTCATGGCCACGAAACCGGTGTGCTGCAGGAAGCCGGGGTAGACGCGGCGGCCCGCACCGGGGAAGTTGGCCGGCACGCGCTGGATGACGTTGGCCTCGAACCAGGCGTGGCTCTTGTTCACGGCCAGGTTGTTGACGGCGGTCGGGCTCTTGCGGGCGTCGATGGGGCCACCCATCATGATCATCGTTCGCGGCGTGGCTTCACCGCGGCTGGCCATCAGCGACACCGCTGCCAGCACCGGCACCGTCGGCTGGCAGACCGAGATCACGTGCGCCTCGGGGCCGATGTGGCGGATGAATTCCTGCACGTAGTCGACGTAGTCGTCCAGATGGAAGGGCCCCGCCGACAGCGGCACCATGCGCGCGTCGGTCCAGTCGGTGACGTACACCTTGTGGTCGTGCAGCAGCGCCTTGATGGTGTCGCGCAGCAGAGTCGAATGGTGGCCCGACAGCGGCGCCACCACCAGCACGGTCGGCTGCGTCTTCATCAGCGTCAGCGCCTGCGGGTTGTCGGTGAAGCGCTTGAAGCGCAGCAGGCGACAGAAGGGCTTGGCGATCGTCACCTGCTCCTGCACCGCGACCTCGACGCCGCCGACGGTTGCCGCGGTGATCTTGAATTCGGGCTTCTCGTATTCCTTGGCCAGGCGATGCATGAGGTCGAAGCCGGCCGACAGCCGGTCGGCCATGGGGATCTGCGCAAACGGCGACAGCGGGTGGCTGTAAAGCTTGGCCGTCGCGCTGGCGAATTCCGAGAACGGCGCCAACATGGCGCGCTGGGTTTCGTACAGCTGATACAGCATGGGTGTCTCCGTTCGTGGTGGCTCGGGTCGGCGTGCAAGTGCAACGGGCAGACCGGTGGCCAAGGTGACTGTACTGCGAATTTTGCTGCAGCGCAGCAAAATCGGTGCGGACCCTTGCATGGTGCCGCCAAGGACACCCCGTCGATAGCGCGAAAACACCCGGTCAGCGGGTCGAAATCACCCCGCCTGTCACCTTGGCGACAGCGGCGTGCCGTCGCTCATCACCCGCGCCAGTGCCGCCACCACGGCGTCGATGTTGCGGCTGTTGATGGCGGCCACGCAGATGCGCCCCGAATCCAGGCCGTAGACGCCGAATTCGCTGCGCAGGCGCTGCATCTGCTGCTGGCTCAGTCCCGAGTAGCTGAACATGCCCTTCTGGCGCGTGATGTAGTCCAGTTCGCCCGCCACCCCGGCGCCGCGCAGCTTGGCCACCAGCAGCTCGCGCGTGGCGCTGATGCGCTGGCGCATGCCGGCGAGCTCTTCTTCCCACATCGCACGCAGTGCCGGCGTGGTCAGCACCGTGGTCACGATCTGGGCGCCGAAGGTCGGCGGGTTGGAGTAGTTGCTGCGGATGACGACCTTCAGCTGCGACAGCACACGCGCCGCTTCGTCGGCGCTGGCGCAGACGACGCTGAGCGCGCCGGCGCGTTCGCCATACAGCGAGAAGCTCTTGGAGAAGGAGGTCGAGACGAAGAACGACAGGCCCTGCGCCAGGAAGCAGCGCACGGCGGCGCCGTCCTCCTGGATGCCTTCGCCGAAGCCCTGGTAGGCCAGGTCCAGGAAGGGCACCAGCCCGCGTGCCGCGCAGGCCGCGGCCACCTGCTCCCATTGCGCCGGCAGCAGGTCGCAGCCGGTGGGGTTGTGGCAGCAGGCGTGCAGCACGACCACGGTGCCGGGCGCGGCGGCCTGCAGTGCGGCGAGCATGGCGTCGAAGCGCACGCCACGCGTGGCGGCGTCGTAGTAGGGGTAGCTGTCGACCGCGAAGCCGGCGTTGGTGAAGAGGGCGCGGTGGTTTTCCCAGCTCGGGTCGCTGATCAGCACGCGCGCACCGGGTTGTAGCCGCTTCAGGAAGTCGGCGCCCACCTTCAGGCCGCCGGTGCCGCCCAATGCCTGGATCGTGGCCACGCGGCCACCCTTGACGGCGTCGCTGTCGGCGCCGAAGACCAGTCCCTGCACCGCCTTGTCGTAGGCGGCGATGCCGTCGATGGGCAGGTAGCCCTTGGCCTTGGGCGACTCGAGCAGCTGCTTCTCGGCGGCTGCCACGCAGGCCAGCACCGGCAGCTTGCCATCGTCGTTGAAGTACACGCCGACGCCGAGGTTGACCTTGGCCGGGTTGGGGTCGGCGTTGAACTGTTCGGTCAGACCCAGGATCGGGTCACGCGGGGCCATGTCGACGGTGGCGAAGAGGGTGGCGGTCATGAAGGGGGTTCCTGAACGGGCGGGGTCGGCAGGGGGGGCGGTGTCCTGTGCGTCGGCAGGCTGCATGCGCTACGCTGCAGGGTTGCTCGCCGCGCCCGGAGGCGCAGCGTGTCGATTCTAATTCGCAGCCGTCACCTCACTCAGGGATTCCCCGCATGGCCGACCTCGACGCCCCCACGATGGCACAGGCCCCGCCGTTCGACGCCAGCGCGCCGGCCGTGGGCGAGTTCGTGACCTTCCCCGGCTCGCCCTTCCAGCTGTTCCAGCCCTTCGCACCGGCCGGCGACCAGCCGGCGGCGATCACGCAGCTCGCCGAGGGCATCGCCGACGGCCTGGCCTACCAGACCCTGCTCGGCGTCACCGGCTCCGGCAAGACCTTCACGATGGCCCACGTCATCGCCCGCCTCGGCCGCCCGGCCATCGTCTTCGCCCCCAACAAGACGCTGGCGGCGCAGCTGTACAGCGAGTTCCGCGAGTTCTTCCCGCGCAACGCGGTCGAGTACTTCGTCAGCTACTACGACTACTACCAGCCCGAGGCCTACGTGCCGCAGCGCGACCTGTTCATCGAGAAGGACAGCGCCATCAACGAGCACATCGAGCAGATGCGGCTGAGCGCCACCAAGAGCCTGCTCGAGCGGCGCGACGTCATCATCGTGGCCAGCGTCAGCGCCATCTACGGCATCGGCAACCCGGCCGACTATCACAAGATGGTGATGACGCTGCGCGCGGGCGACCGGATGAGCCAGCGCGACGTCATCCAGCAGCTGATCCGCATGCAGTACAAGCGCAACGAGATCGAGTTCGGGCGCGGCTCGTTCCGCGTGCGCGGCGACACCATCGACGTCTTCCCCGCAGAGCACAGCGAGCTCGCGTTGCGCATCGAGCTCTTCGACGACGAGGTCGAGAGCCTGCAGCTGCTGGACCCGCTCACCGGCCGCGTGCGGCAGAAGATCCCGCGCTTCACCGTCTACCCCAGCAGCCATTACGTGACGCCGCGCGAACGCGTCGTCGACGCCATCGCCACCATCAAGGACGAACTGCGCCAGCGCCTGGACGAGTTCGTCAAGGCTGGCAAGCTGGTCGAGGCGCAGCGGCTGGAACAGCGCACGCGCTTCGACCTCGAGATGCTGCAGGAGGTGGGCCACTGCAAGGGCATCGAGAACTACACCCGCCACCTCTCGGGGGCCGCGCCCGGCGAGCCGCCGCCGACGCTGGTGGACTACCTGCCGGCCGACGCGCTGATGTTCCTGGACGAGAGCCATGTCCTGATCGGCCAGTTCGGCGGCATGTACAACGGCGACCGCGCACGCAAGACGACGCTGGTGGAGTACGGCTTCCGGCTGCCCAGCGCGCTGGACAACCGGCCGCTCAAGTTCGAGGAATTCGAACGCAAGATGCGGCAGGCGGTGTTCGTCTCGGCGACGCCGGCGGCATGGGAGAAGGCGCACGCCGGGCAGGTCGTCGAGCAGCTGGTGCGGCCGACCGGGCTGGTCGACCCCGAAGTGGAAGTGCGCCCCGCGGCGCGCCAGGTCGACGACGTGCTGCAGGAGATCCGCGACCGCGTCGACAAGAACGAACGCGTGCTGATCACGACGCTGACCAAGCGCATGGCCGAGCAGCTGACCGAATACCTCGGCGACAACGGCGTCAAGGTGCGTTACCTGCACAGCGACATCGACACCGTGGAGCGCGTGGAGATCCTGCGCGACCTGCGGCTGGGCACCTTCGACGTGCTGGTCGGCATCAACCTGCTGCGCGAGGGACTGGACCTGCCCGAGGTCAGCCTGGTGGCCATCCTCGACGCCGACAAGGAAGGCTTCCTGCGCTCCGAGCGGTCGCTGATCCAGACCATCGGCCGCGCGGCGCGCCACGTCAACGGCCGCGCCATCCTGTACGCCGACAAGATGACCGACTCGATGGCGGCGGCCATCGGCGAGACCGAACGCCGCCGTGCCAAGCAGGTCGCGCACAACCTGGCGCTGGGCATCACGCCGCGCTCGGTGCACAAGCGCATCCGCGACATGATCGACGGCGTGGTCTCGGACAAGACCGCCAAGGACGAACTGAAGGCCGCGCAGGCTGCCGCCGAAGTCGAGGCGATGTCGGAGAAGGATCTCGGCAAACGCATCAAGGCGCTGGAGAAGCAGATGCTCGAACACGCGCGCAACCTCGAATTCGAGAAGGCGGCGCGCGTGCGCGACCAGCTGGCGCTGCTGCGCGAGCAGGCTTTCGGCGCGCCCGGGCACGACTTCAACGTCGTGCCGCCGGCGCCGGTGCGTGGGGCGCCCTGATGCGCAGGCTGCGCGGGTTGCTGCGCATGGCACCGGCTGCAGAGGCTATCGCGCCCGACACCCTGCGGCTGCCGATGCCGTGCGCGCACGACCCACGCGCCCGCCCACCGTCGCCGGCTCGGGCAGCCCTGCACCCATCGGCAACCGTGGCGGGTGTCTCGTTCACGACCTGTCAGTCGACGGCGGCCTCGGCAGCCCGGGGTCGGCCCTGCACATCGGTCAGGATCAGGCCCAGCGCGCCCGCGGCGGCAGCCGTCAGATCGAGCCCCGTCATGCCGGATTCGCCATGTATCGCCACGCCGGTGTGCAGCGTCAGGCTCAGTCGCTGCCCATCGATGCTGTAAGGCCCCCACAGCAGTTGGTGCAGGCGCTTGTGCACCACGTCGGCCTCTTGGCGCCCGGCACCGATCAGCACGACGCCGAAGCGCTGGTCGCCGATGCGGCAGACTGCGTCGCTGGCGCGCACGCGGCTGCGCAGGCGGGCGCCGAAGGCCTGCAGCAGCAGCAGCCGCTGGTGCGGCAGCTGACCAGCGCCGGAGCCCGTCTCGGGATCGGCTTCGATCAGCAGCACCGACAGGCGGCGGCCGCTGCGGCGGCAAATTCCGAGCTGGCGGTTGAGCAGGGGGACGAAATGCTCGAGATCCGGCAGGCAGGGCAGCGCCTCACTCGCGACTGGACGCTGGGCGCTGGTGTCCGAGGACGGTGTCTCGGCAGGGGCAGTTCCGACCATCTCAGGCATCCTGTTGTGCCGCTCTCGAAGCGGGCGGCGGGTTGGCTCTCACGGCGAAATGAACGAGGCGAGGGCGATGGCCGTTTGCGGCTGTTCCAGCCTCCCTGCCGGCCGTCATGCGGTCAGGCCCTCACTCCCTAGAACGCAGTGCGTCGCCAAAACCCGACATGGCGGTGGAAAGAGACCGCTAGAGTGCGTCCCTGCCTCCGTGCCCCCGCCACGCCGCGATGACCGCCGAAATCACCACCCTGTTGCGCGCCGCCGGCCGAGGCGACGCCCGGGCCGCCGACCAGGTGGTGGCCCTGCTCTATGCCGACCTGCGCCGCATCGCGGGCCGCCGCATGCAGCAGTCGGGCG
>CAYJOA010000170.1:0-8622 GCA_964371495.1 uncultured Rubrivivax sp. | reverse complement strand
TCCGCATCGACGCGCCCGTCGGCAGGCCGCTGTACGTGCGCAGCGACCGCCAGCAGCTGCTGCGCGTCGTCAACAACCTGGTCGGCAACGCGATCAAGTTCACGCCCGCCGGATCGGTGACCCTGCGCGTGGGCAGCGAACGCAACGGCCGCATCGCGCTGGCCGTCGTCGACACCGGAATCGGCATCGACCCGCGCGAGCATGAACACGTCTTCGAGGAGTTCTACCAGGTCGGCAACACCGAGCGCGACCGCAGCAAGGGGCTGGGCCTGGGGCTGTCGATCGTGCGCCGGCTGTGCCAGCTGCTCGACGTCGAGCTGCAACTGCGCAGCGTGCCCGGTGCCGGCACCACCTTCGAGCTGCAACTGCCCGCCGCCGCGCCGCCGCTGCGCGCCGAGCCCGAGCTGGCGCCCGCCGGCCAGCGCCTGCCGCTCGAGGGCCTGGAGCAGCTGCACGTGCTGGTCGTCGACGACGAGGACGACGTGCTCGGCTCGATGCGCACGCTGACCGACAGCCTGGGCTGGACCATGGCCGGCGCTGCCGGCCCCGAGACCGCCACCTTGCTGCTGCGCGACGGCTTCGAGCCCGACATCGCGCTCGTCGACTACCGGCTGCGCGGCGGGCGCACCGGGCTGGACGTCGTGCGACTGCTGCGCGAGTCGGGCTGCAGCGCGCCGGTGCTGATGGTCACCGGCGACACCGCACCGCACCGCGTCACCGAAATGCGCGAGGCCGGGCTGGACGTCGTCTTCAAGCCGGTCGACGGGCACGGTCTGCTGCGCGCCATCCGCAGCGCACTCGGGGGGAGGCGACCATGAAACGAGGCTCCTTGTGGCTGACCCAGGGCGCCGAGGTGCTGGCGCTGCGCGAGGAGCAGGCGGCCGACGGCCAGCCGCCGGAGTTCGATGTCGTCGTGGTCGGCAGCGGCTACGGCGGCGCGGTGGCTGCGGCACGCCTGTCGGCGATGGTCGACGGCCAGGGCCGGCGCATGCGGGTCTGCGTGCTGGAGCGCGGCCTCGAGTACCTGCCCGGCGACTTCCCGACCACCTTCGAGCAGGCGGTGGCGCACGTGCGCTACAGCGGCACCAAGAAGGCCGAGGTGCGCGGCGTGCCCGAGGGCCTGTTCGACTTCCGCCTGGGCCAGGACGTCAGCGCCCTGGTGGCCAACGGCTTCGGCGGCGGCTCGTTGATCAACGCCGGCGTTGCCGAGGCCGCCGACCCGGTGACCCTGAACGACGCCGCCTGGCCGCCGCCGTGGCGGGGCGACGGCGTGCTATGGGGCTGCCTGTACGAGCGCGCGCGGGTGGCGCTGCGCGCGCAGCGCTGGCCCGACCGGCCGGGCGACAAGCAGGGTGCGATGTGGCGCCTGGCCGATCGACTGGACGCGCGGTCGACGCCGGTGGCGCTGACCATCCAGACGCCCGAGCAGGACGCGCCGCCAGGCCCTGACGGCGCGCCGGCGGCGCAGCACTGCATCGAGTGTGGCGACTGCTTCAGCGGCTGCAACGAGAACGCCAAGCTCACGCTGTCGCACGGCTATCTGGCGCGCGCCAGCCGCAACGGTGCCGAGCTGTACACCGGCGCGACGGTGATGCGCATCGCCAGCCGCGGCAAGGCGGGCTGGCAACTGCACTACCGGCTCACCGATCCCAAACGCCTGCCCGGCCGCACACGGCTGTTCAAGGTGAACACGCGCCGTGTCGTGGTCGCCGCCGGCAGCTTCGGCTCGACCGAACTGCTGATGCGCTCGAGTTCGGCCAAGCTGCGCTTTTCGGCCCGGCTCGGCGAGGGCTTCTCGGCCAACGCCGACGCCATCGGCGCCCAGTACGGCACGCTGGGGGCGAGCGCGCCGTTCGCGCGCGAGTCGCAGCCGCGTGCCCAGCGCAAGGTCGGCCCGACCATCACGCACCAGATCGACCTGCGCCGCGGCGGCCAGGCCCCTGCCCACCAGCGCTTCGTCGTCCAGGACCTCACGGTGCCCGCGCCGCTGCACTGGATCTTCAACGAGCTGCTGACCAGTCTGGTGGTGCCGCAACGCTGGCAGAAGCTGGACTGGCGGCGTCGCGGGCCCGACTCGCCCGACCCGTTCATCGTCGACGACGCGCCGGGCAGCCCGCTTGCTCGCACCGTGCTGGTGGCGATGATCGGCCACGACGGCGCCGGCGGCAGGCTGCAGCCGCTGCCGGGCTTCAAGGCCTCGCCGCAGGACGGCACGCTGACCGTCGACTGGCCGCAGATCGGCGCCCTGCCGGCGTTCCGCCATGCCGACGCCCGCCTGATGGCCGCCACCGAGGCCGGTGCGTACTGGCTGCGCAACCCGCTGTGGAAGGCCACGCCCGACTCGCCGCTGCTGGAGGAGCCGCGACGCCGGGCCGTCGCCACGGTGCATCCGCTGGGCGGCTGCGGCATGGCCGAGTCGATGCTGGACGGCGTCGTCAGCCCGCTGGCGCAGGTCTTCGACGCCGGCGCGGCCACCGGCCTGGGCGCACCGGGCTCGCTGGGCGCCGAGTGGACCGGCATCGAGACGGCGCGTGTCCACCCGGGGCTGTTCGTGCTCGACGGCTCGATCGTGCCGACCTCGCTCGGCATCAACCCGCTGCTCACGATCACCGCACTGGCCGAAGGCATCGTCGACGGCTGGCGCGATTTCTTCGGTTGGCGCGAGCTGGACACTGCCAACGCCGCGCAGCACGCGCTGCCCCTGCGGCCACCGGCCGCGCCGCCGCCGGCGTTGCCCGGGAAACCGACTTCGCTGCGCTTTCGCGAGCGCATGACCGGGCTCATCGACCCCGCGCTCGCCCCGGTGCAGCCGGCCGCTGATCCCGGCGCAGGCTGGCCGCAGACGCCGGCGGTCTTCAGCCAGCACGGCGACGACCGCTGGTGGCCGCGCATCGCCATCCACTTCGAATTCGGCGAGCCCGACGGACACGGCCGCCGCATCCCCGATGTCGAGGCCTTCCTGGGCCAGCGCCGCAAGGCGCTGGCCTTCGACGCCACCATCGAGCTGATGCGCACGAGCTGGGACCCGACCCGCCAGCGCAAGCACCAGCGCGAAGAAGGTGCCACGCACTGCTCGCTCGGCCCGATCCACGGCGAGGCCGTCTGGTTCGAGCACGCACCGTCGACGATGCTGGGCCGGATCTGGCGCAGCTACGTCGGCTGGCAGGTCAACCGCGCGGCTGCCGACCTCCAGCCCGCACGGCGCTGGCTCGACACCCTGCGGCTGGTGCCCCCGTTCTTGAAGGCGCTGAGCCACTTCGGCGGCCCGCGCAAGCTGGTCTACCGTTTCTATGCGCCGGGTAGCGACGCGCAGGCCCGCGGCCTGCCGGCACCGCTGGAGCTCAAGGCCCCGGACGGCAGCGTGATCTTCCGTCTCGACGCCGGCGACCTCCTGACGGGCGAAAAGACCTTCGTCTACGAGAGCGGCGCCAACCCCTGGCTGCAGCTCACGCGCATGCCGCTCGTGCGCACGCGAGCCGACGGCAGCGCCGAAGTGCTGACGACGCTGCACTACGACCCCTTGTTCGAGCTCGACCGCTACACGCTGCCGCTGTCGCTGCAGGGCCAGGCCGATGGCGTGCACGGCCTGCGCGATGCCGCGCGGCTGGCGCTGTACTTCGGGCGCGTCGTCCTCGGCAGCCATTTCCTCAGCTTCCGGGCACCGGACTACGCCGTGCCGCGCCCGCTGCAGCGCCTGCCGGCGCAGCCTCGCAGCGGCAAGTACGCCGGCTGCAGTTTCGAGGTGCACGCCGTCGAGATCCAGCGCGTGGGTGCCGAGCAGCGGGCGCGTCTGCGGCGCGCGGGCCCGGCGGGCGCGCCGGCGCAGGCCTACGGGCGGCAACGCCAGGTCGAACCGCTGCGGCTGCGGCTGACCCACATCGCGCTCGGCGCAGGCGCGCCAGCCGAGCCCGGCCATGCCCGCGCCGACCTGCCGGTGCTGCTGCTGCACGGCTTCGGCAGCGGCGGCGTGCAGTTCACGCACGAGGCGATCCCGACCCCGATGGCGGCCTACCTGGCCCGCCGCGGCTTCGACGTCTGGGTCGGCGAGCTGCGCACCAGCATCGGCTTGCCGAGCTGCAAGCAGCAGTGGGTCATGGACGACATCGCGCTCGAAGACGTGCCGGCCCTGGTGTCGGCGGTGTGTGAGCGCACCGGGCAACAGCAGATCGACGTCATCGCGCACTGCATCGGCTCGGCGATGTTCTGCATGGCCGCGCTCGACGGCCAGCTCACCGGGCCCGCCGGGCCTGCTGGACCCGCGCGCTCGCGCATCCGCCGCGCGGCACTGATGCAGGTCGGACCGGTGATCCACCTGCCACCGGAGAACCGCGTGCGCGGCTACCTCGGCAACCGCGCGCAGGTCATGGTCGACATCGACAAGGTCGAGGCGACGGTCGACGACCGCGCCAGCGACAGCGAGATCGCCTTCGACCGCCTGCTGGGCAACCTGCCGCTGCTCGGCGGCTGGACGGCCGGCCCCTGGCGCGAGCGCCGCACCGTGTTGCCGCCGCTGAGCGCCAGCCGCGCAGCCAACGCCCGGCGCACCAACATCCTGCGCAGCGCTGCCGTCTTCGGCCAGCTCTTCCAGCAGGACAAGATGGCCGACCCGGCGCTGCTGGACGCGCTGCCCGACCTGCTCGGGCCCTGCAACCTCACGACCTACCAGCAGACCGTCTACTACGCCTTCACGCGCCAGCTCACCAACCAGTCGGGCGAGACCGCCTACGTGACCTACCAGCACCTGCGCGACAACTTCGACTTCGAGACCCTCTTCCTGCAGGGCGAGCTGAACGACGTGTTCGACCAGCGCGGCACCTACGACTCGGTGCGCCTGCTGCAGCGTGCCAACCCGCAGGCCCGCGTCGGGCGGGTGCTGCTCCGGGGATATGGTCACCTCGACGCCGTGGTCGGCGTCGACGCCGCCACCGAGGTCTATCCGCACCTCGACAGATTCCTGCGCCACGGCATCCAGGACGAGTGGCGGCTGCCGGCGGGAGGCCATTCCGGCTTCCGTGCGCTCGCCGTCGGGCCCTGGCTGGGCGACGCCTGGAGCGACGGCAACGGTGGCATGCAGCTCGCGATCGGGCTCAAGGTCGACGACCTGCTGCCGCCGCCGGTGCACGTCATGACGCAGATCCTGGTCGACGGCGTCGACACCGACGACCCGGCCGAGCAGCCCGCCATCCGGCACCTGGTGGCGCGCCGCGACCAGACGCGCGACGCCTGGGACAGCGGCGAGGCGGTGATCGAGATCGGCCTGTCCAGGCAGCAGCTCGACCGCGTGCAGGACCGGCTGGAGGTCTGGATCGCCACGCTCGACGCCCCGCAAGTGCCGCCGCCGCTGGCCGACCTCCGCGCCGACTGGCTGCCGTGGCGGAAACGGCGCGGCGCAGGCGACGACGCGGCGGCGCACCCGCGGCCCATCGTGCTGACGCGGCGCTGGATCGATGCCCGCCGGCGCGCCGACGCGCCGCTGCGCTTCGTCGTCGGCAGCTGCCGCCAGACGCCGCTGCTCATCGACCGGCCGCTGGCCGACGCCGCCTTCGCGGCCATCGGCCAACGGCTCGCCGAGGAGCCGCCGCCGAGCCACCTGCTGCTGCTGGGCGACCAGGTCTACGCCGATGCGCTGGCCGCCACCGGCCAGGTGCAGGGCACGCGGGCACGCTTCTTCGACGTGCACCGCGAGGCCTGGAGCGCGCGCCAGCAGCGCGAGGTGATGCGCCGCGTGCCGGTGTACATGGCCGCCGACGACCACGAGTTCCGCGACGACTACAACGACGAGATCGCGCGGCGACACCCGGTGGCGGCGCAGGCATCGCGCGCGGCGGTCTGGTGTTACCAGCACGCGGCCGGGCCGGCCGGCCGGCGCGCCTACCGCAGGCTGGCCAGCGTCGCGGCACTGCACCCCCTGGGCCATGGCATCGACCCCGAAGCGGCCGCGCGCCGCTGGTACGCCTTCACCGCCGGTGGCTACGAGTTCTTCGTCTGCGACACGCGCGACGACCGCCACGACACCCCGACCATCGGCCGTGACGCCGCCACCATCATGTCCGACACCCAGTTCATCGCCCTGCGCGCCTGGCTCAAGCACACCCGGCGCGCCGGCGCGGCCGGCCGGCGGCCGCGCTTCGTGGCCATGGGATCGCCGCCCTTCCCGTCGTTCGCGGCGGCGGCCGGCGACCCGGCGTACGCACTGCGCTCCGACAGCTGGCAGCGCTTTCCGCAGTCGCTCGCCAGGCTGCTGGCGCTGGTGCTCGACGACGCCACCGGCAACCTCGTGTTCCTTGCCGGCGACTACCACTGCTACACCGACGGCCAGATTCGCATCGGCGACGGCGGGCACGCGACCACTGCCCGCTGCATCACGACCTCGGGCCTGTTCGCGCCCTATTCGTTCGCCAACGCCGCGCCCGAGGAACTGCTGGCGACCGAGCAAGGCGTGGCCGGCACCGTCCCCTGGCGCTACGACATGAGGCGCCGCGCGACGGGCAGCGGCTACGTGATGCTGACCGCCGACGTGGACGGTGCGCTGAATCCGGAGTTCGTGCCCCTGGCTTGACGCGGCGCCACGACAGGCCGGCGGCGCCGACCGCGGCGTGCCGCGGCCCTCACATCCGCGCCACCGCCTTCACGGCGTCGGCCGACAGCACGCGGTACATCGCCTCGGTGCGGTTGTGCACGCCGAGTGCGCGGAAGACCATCGCCAGGTGCACTTTGACGGTGCCCTCGGCGATGCCCAGTTCGCGCGCGATGACCTTGTTGGGCTTGCCGCGCAGCGCGCGTGCGAAGACCTCGCGCTGCCGCGGCGAAAGCTCGGCGGCCATGAAGGCGGCGATGGCATCGGCGCTCAAGGGCGCCTCGTCGGCGGTGTCGGCCGCGGGCGCCGCATCACGCAGCGCCACCGGCGGCAGGTACACGCCGTGCGCCATCACCAGGCCGAGCGCCGCCACCATTTCGGCCTCGGGCATCGACTTCGGGATGTAGCCTGCGGCGCCGGCCTCGATGACGCGGCGGATGCGCTCGGGCTGCTGGTCGCCCGAGACGACGACGATCGGTGCTGCATCGAAGCGCTCGCGCAGCGCGCGCATGGCGCCCAGGCAGTCGGTGTCGGGCAGGTGGTAGTCCAGCAGGATCAGCTCCAGCGCACGGGCCTCGGTGGCGAGCGCGCCGGCGAGGTCGCGGGCACAGAACCACTCGAAGCGCGCGCCGGGCTGCTGCTGCGCGGCCAGGCGTTCGACCACGGCCCGCATGCCGCTCCAGATGACTTCGTGGTCGTCGACGAAGAGCACTCGCACGCCGGTCCCCTTGTGTCGTGGATGCACAAGGTACCACCGCGCCGGGGCCGCGTCACGGCCCGCCCCCATCAACGTCGGTCGTATTGACAAGGCCTGCGGGGCGCCCGCGCGCGCCACCGCGGCCGCGCCTCAACCAAAGGCCTAGCACCGCGATTAGCCGCAGCGGTCAATGGTGCCGGCGCGGCCCGAAGCCGACAGTGCATCCCATGCGAACCGATCCCGAAGTCACTACGGATTGCATCAGCAGCGCACCGGCCGGCACCGCCGACGCGCCACTGCCAACAGACCATGGTGCCGAGCCATGTGGAGACTGAAATGACGACTTCTCGACTGACCCTGGCCGCCCTGGCGGCGTTTTCGTCGATCTGCACGCTGGCCGGCGCGAGCGCCCAGGCCCAGACCGACTCCCCGCGCAGTCGCGCCGAAACGATCGCCGAAGTGCATGCGGCCCGCGCCGCCGGCACGCTGGGCGCCTACGCCGGCGAGGACAGCGGATCGATCCACCTCTCGCAGCAGGCCGGCGCGAGCCGCCCGCGCGCCGAGGTGGTGGCTGAACTGAGCGCGTACCGCGAGTCCGGCGCGATGGCGGCCCAGGTGCCCGAAGACCAGTTCTTCGCCACCCGCACGGGGCCGAGCACGCTGAGCCGCGCCGAGGTCCTGGCCGAGCTCGCCGTCGCCAGCACGTCTGGCAGCGCCGGCGCCTGGCACGGCGAGGACAGCGGCTCGTTCCACCTCGCGCAGCACGGCGCAGCCGGGGCGGCATCGCGGTTCGCCGCTGCGCAGCCGAACGGGGCCCCGCAGGCGGCGGCCGAGCCGCTGTCGCAGGTCTGCGCCAGCCCCGCGGTCGGCAGCCAGGGCGGCGAGCTGCGCGTGGCGAGCCACACGCGCTGACGCGGCGAGCGGGCGGCGTCGGCTTCGCGCCCCCGCCGCCCGTCGCGACTCGAAACGAGAACCATCGACAGGAGGACACCGATGAACCACTACGTTCCCCTCCGAGGCCACCAGCGTGCCGCCCTGGCGCTGGCCTCGGTCGTCTCGACGCTCGCCGTGATGTCGGCCGTGCTGCTGATGTTCGACATCGAACCGGGCGATCCACTGGCGGCCGGCGCCGGGTCGCCGGCCGTGACCGCGCAGGCCGCAGTGCCGGCCTGTGCGCCCGGCGAAGGGCCTGCTGCCGACGGCTGCGTCGCGCCGCACTCGCTGCTGCCCTGACGCAGGGGCCCGGCCGGCCCGTGGCACCGCGGCCAAGTTCCCCGCCATGGATCCGGCTCTGCCGGTCCATCGGCGGGCGGCCCCCTCGGGGGGTAGCGAGCGCCAGCGAGCTTGG
>CAYJOA010000169.1:5706-8634 GCA_964371495.1 uncultured Rubrivivax sp. | reverse complement strand
CGTCGGGTTTGGGGGGGGGGGGGTGGGGCCCCCCCCCCCCGCGCCCGGCCACAGTGGTGCTTCGCGCGCCCTCACCCCCGCCCTCTCCCAGAGGGAGAGGGGGCAAATTCAAGAAACCCTCGGTGTCTGAGCCCGTGGCCATGGTTAGCACTGCAATGACCACCGCCGCGCCGAAGTCGCTGTCGCCGACCTGGCTGCGTTTCAAGGACGCGCTGCGCCGGCACCCGACGGCGATCGCCGGTGCCGTCGTGCTGCTGCTGATGGTCGGCGTGGCGCTGTTCGCGCCCTGGCTCGGCACCACCGACCCGCTGGCGCTGTCGCCGATCAAGCGCCTCAAGCCGCCTTCGGCCGAATACTGGTTCGGCACCGACATGATCGGCCGTGACGTCTACAGCCGCGTCGTCTACGGCACCCGCGTGTCGCTGTCGGTGGGCCTGGCAGTGGCGCTGCTGGCCAGCGTCATCGGCCTCACCATCGGCCTCGTCACCGGCTACCTGCGCTGGCTCGACGCGGTGATGATGCGGGTGATGGACGGGCTGATGTCGATCCCGTCGGTGCTGCTGGCGATCGCGCTGATCTCGCTCACCAAGGCCAGCCTGCAGAACGTCATCATCGCCATCGCCATCACCGAGGTGCCGCGCGTCGTGCGCCTGGTGCGTTCGCTGGTGCTGACGCTGCGCGAGCAGCCTTACGTCGAAGCCGCGGTGGCTTCGGGCACGCGGCTGCCGGCGATCCTGCTGCGCCACATCCTGCCCAACACGGTGGCGCCGCTGCTCGTGCAGGCGACCTACATCTGTGCCTCGGCGATGATCACCGAGGCCATCCTGTCGTTCATCGGCGCCGGCACGCCGCCGAACATCCCGAGCTGGGGCAACATCATGGCCGAGGCGCGCAGCCTGATCCAGGTGGCGGGAACGATCCTGCTGTTCCCCGGGCTGTTCCTGTCGATCACCGTGCTGTCGGTCAACCTGCTCGGCGACGGCATGCGCGACGCGCTCGACCCGCGGCTGGCGCGGCGCCTGTAGACCATGACCGAGATCCAGCCGCTGCTGCGCGTCGACGGACTGAAGACGCACTTCCACACCCGCGACGGCGTCGTGCGCGCGGTCGACGGCGTCAGCTTCGACGTCATGCCCGGCGAGACGCTGGCCATCGTCGGCGAATCGGGCTGCGGCAAGAGCGTCACCGCGATGTCCATCCTGCGCCTGCTGCCGATGCCGCCGGCGCGCATGGCCGGCGGGCGCATCGAGTTCGCGGGCCGCAACCTGCTCGAACTGAGCGAGCCCGAGATGCGCGACGTGCGCGGCAACCTGATCTCGATGATCTTCCAGGAGCCGATGACCTCGCTCAACCCGGTGCTGACGATCGGCCGCCAGATCGCCGAGGTGCTGGTGCTGCACCGCGGCCTGTCCGAGCGCGAGGCGCTGGCGCAGGCGGTCGAAGGCCTGCGCAAGGTGCAGATCTCCGAACCCGAGCGCCGCGTGCGCCAGTACCCGCATGAGCTTTCGGGCGGCATGCGCCAGCGCGTGATGATCGCGATGGCGCTGGCCTGCGGCCCGCGCCTGCTCATCGCCGACGAGCCGACCACCGCGCTGGACGTGACGATCCAGGCGCAGATCCTGAGCCTGATGCGCAAGCTCGGCGCCGAGACCGGCGCGTCGATCATCCTCATCACGCACGACCTCGGCGTGGTCGCCGAAATGGCGCAGCGCGTGGTCGTCATGTACGCCGGCCGCAAGGTCGAGGAAGCCGGCGTCGAGTCGCTGTTCGCGCACCCGCGCCACCCCTACACGCGCGGACTGCTCGGCTCGATGCCGCACCTGGGCGGTTCGCTGAACGACGACGACGCCGCGCCGCCGCAGCGCCTGGTCGAGATCCCCGGCATGGTGCCGTCGCTGAAGGAGGCGCTGCCCGGCTGCCTGTTCGCGCCGCGCTGCCCCGAGGCCAGCGAACGCTGCCACCGCGAGGTGCCGGCGATGCAGTCGCACGGCCCCGGCCACGGCGCCGCCTGCTGGCATCCGATCGGCACGCCGACGCCGGCGCGCGCCACCTATACACGCGCATGAACAAGGCCGCCGCTGCCACCGAACTGCTGCTCGACGTGCAGGGCCTGCGCAAGCACTACGCCACCGAGCACGGCTGGCTCGGCCGCAGCGGCGGCAAGGTGCTGGCCGTCGACGGCGTGAGCTTCGGCATCGCCAGCGGCGAAACGCTGGGGCTGGTCGGCGAATCGGGCTGCGGCAAGTCGACCACCGGCAAGCTGATCCTGCGCCTGCAGGACCCCACCGCGGGCCGCATCGTGTGGCGCGGCCAGGCTATCGAGGCGCTGAGCCAGAGCCAGATGCGGCCGGTGCGGCGTGAACTGCAGGCGGTATTCCAGGACCCGTACTCGTCGCTCAACCCGCGCATCCGCGCCGCCGACATCGTGGCCGAGCCGCTGCGCAACTACGAGGCGCTGTCCGACGCCGCGGCGCACGAGCGTGTGGCGCAACTGTTCCAGCGCGTCGGCCTGCGCGAGGACCAGATGGTCAGGTACCCGTTCGAATTCTCCGGCGGCCAGCGCCAGCGCCTGGGCATCGCGCGCGCGCTGTCGGTGCAGCCCCGGCTGATCGTCTGCGACGAGCCGGTGTCGGCGCTGGACGTGTCGGTGCAGGCGCAGGTCATCAACCTGCTGATGGACCTGCAGCGCGAGTTCCACCTGTCCTACCTGTTCATCGCGCACGACCTGGCGGTGGTCGAACACATCAGCCACCGCGTGGCGGTGATGTACCTGGGCAAGATCGTCGAGATCGCACCGAAGCGGGCGATCTTCACGCGCCCGCTGCACCCCTACACCGAAGCCCTGCTCGACGCCGTTCCGGTGCCCGACCCGACCGTGCGCAAGCAGCGCCGCGTGCTCGCCGGCGACGTGCCGAGCCCGATGAACCC
>CAYJOA010000169.1:2212-5606 GCA_964371495.1 uncultured Rubrivivax sp. | reverse complement strand
GGCCGGCTTCGACGCCGCGCTGGCCGAGGTCTCGAGCTGGCCTGGCTACGCGCCGACGCCGCTGCTGCCGCTGCCCGGCCTGGCGCAGCGACTCGGCCTGGGCCAGCTGCTCTACAAGGACGAAGGCGGCCGCTTCGGCCTGGGCAGCTTCAAGGCGCTGGGCGGCGCGTATGCGGTGGCCAAGGTGCTGCGCCAGGCCGTGATGGCGGCGCGCGGGCTGGCAAGCGTCAGTTCACGCGACCTGCTCTCCGGGGCCTACGCAGACGTCGTCGGCACCGCCACCGTGACCTGCGCCACCGACGGCAACCACGGCCGTTCGGTGGCCTGGGGCGCGCAGCTGTTCGGCTGCCGCTGCGTCATCTTCGTTCACCAACACGTCAGCCAGGGCCGGCGCGACGCCATCGCCCGCTACGGCGCCGAGGTGCGCGAAGTCCGGGGCAACTACGACGACGCCGTTCGGCACGCCGCCGCCACCGCCGCCGCCGAGGGCTGGACGGTCGTCTCCGACACCTCCTACCCCGGCTACCGCGACATCCCGCTCGACGTCATGCACGGCTACGGCGTGATGGCGGCCGAGGTCGCGCAGCAGCTGGCCGGCAGCCCACCGCCGACGCATGTCTTCGCGCAGGCCGGCGTCGGCGCGCTGGCGGCGGCGGTGTGCGCGAGCTTCTGGTTGCACTGGGGGCAGCAGCGGCCGCGCTTCGTGGTCGTCGAGCCCACGGCGGCCGACTGCGTCTACCGCAGCCTGCAGGCCGGGCGGCCGGCCGTCGTCGCAGGCGCGCTCGACACCGTGATGGCCGGCCTGGCCTGCGGCGAGGTGTCGGACCTGGCCTGGGAGGTGCTGCACGGTGGCACCAACGTCGCGGTGGCCGTCGCCGACGCCTACGCGCTGCAGGCGATGCGCGAGCTCGCCGCGCCGGTGGCCGGCGACCGGCCCGTCGTCGCCGGCGAAACCGGCGGCGTCGGCCTGGCCGCGCTGCTGGCCGCGCAGGAGCAGCCGGCGCTGCGCCAGGCGCTCGCGCTCGACGAACATTCGCGCGTGCTGCTGCTCGGCAGCGAAGGCGACACCGACCCGGTGATCTACCGCCAGGTCGTCGGCCGCAGCGCTGCCGAGGTGCTGGCGTGACCACCACCGGCCTGCGCATCGACGCCGCGCGGCTGATGGCGCGCCTGGACACGCTGGCCGCCATCGGCATGACGGCCGAGGGCGCCTGCTGCCGGCTGGCGCTGAGCGACGAAGACCGCGCCGGGCGCGACCAGGTCGTGCAGTGGATGCGCGAGCTCGGCCTGGCGGTGCAGGTGGACGGCATCGGCAACATCTTCGGCCGCCGCGACGGCAGCGAAGGCGGGGCGCCGGTGATGACGGGTTCGCACATCGACACCGTGCGCACCGGCGGCCGCTACGACGGCAACTACGGCGTGCTGGCGGGGCTGGAAGTGGTGCGCACGCTGAACGAAGCCGGCCTGCGCACGCGGCGCCCGCTGGTGGTGGCCGTGTTCACCGACGAAGAAGGCGCGCGTTTCCACCCCGACATGCTGGGCTCGCTGGTCTACGCCGGCGGCCTGCCGCTGGCCGCAGCCTATGCGACGCGCAGCATCGACGGCAAGCTGCTGCGCGACGAGCTCGAACGCATCGGCTACCTGGGCGACGCGCCGATCCCGCTGTACACACCGCATGCCTTCGTCGAACTGCACATCGAACAGGGCCCGGTGCTCGACATCGAGGGCGTGACCATCGGCGCGGTGCACGACCTGCAGGGCATTTCCTGGCAGCAGATCGACATCCAGGGCCAGTCCAACCATGCCGGCACGACGCCGATGCGGCTGCGCCACGACGCCGGCTACTGCGCCGCCGCGGTGGGCTGCTTCCTGCGCCGGCTGGCCGATGAGATGGGCGGCAGCCAGGTGGCGACGATGGGTGCGGTGACGCTGCACCCGAACCTGATCAACGTCATCGCCGCGCGCGCGCGGCTGATGGTCGACCTGCGCAACACCGACGAGCCGCTGCTGCTGCAGGCCGAGCAGCGGCTGGCGCAATTCCTCGAGCAACTGGCCGCCGACGAAGGCGTGACGATCGAGACGCGCCCGCTGGCGCGCTTCGAGCCGGTGCGCTTCGACGCCGGCGTGGCCGCGCTCATCGCCCGCACCGCGCTGGGGCTCGGGTTCACGCAGCGGCCGATGACCTCGGGCGCCGGGCACGACGCGCAGATGATGGCGCGGCTGTGCCCCGCCGCGATGATCTTCGTGCCTTCGGTGAAGGGCATCAGCCACAACCCGGCCGAACACACGGCGCCCGAACACCTGGCCGCCGGCGCCGACGTGCTGCTGCACACGCTGCTGGAACTGGCCGCCTGACCGCGGAGGACGCATGCCGAGGATCATCACCGTGGGCGCAGCCCAGCTCGGGCCGATCGCCCGCAACGACAGCCGTGCCCAGGTGGTCGAACGGCTGCTGGCGCTGCTGCACGACGCCAAGGCCAACGGCTGCGACCTGGTGGTGTTCCCCGAACTGGCGCTGACGACCTTCTTCCCGCGCTGGTACTTCGAGCAGCAGGCCGAGGTCGACGCCTTCTTCGAACGTGCGATGCCGAGTCCGGACACGCAGCCGCTGTTCGATGCCGCGCGCACGCTCGGCGTCGGCTTCTGCCTGGGTTATGCCGAGCTGGTGCACGAGGACGGCCGCGAGCGCCGCTTCAACACCGCGATCACGGTCGACAAGAGCGGGCGCATCGTCGCCCGCTACCGCAAGATCCACCTGCCCGGCCATGCCGAACACGAGCCGTGGCGGCGCTTCCAGCACCTGGAGAAACGCTACTTCGAGGTCGGCAACCTCGGCTTCCCGGCCTTCCGCGCCGGCTTCGGCGCCGGCAAGGACGGCATCTTCGGCATGGCGATCTGCAACGACCGGCGCTGGCCCGAGACCTACCGCGTGCTCGGCCTGCAGGGCGTGGAGATGATCCTCATCGGCTACAACACGCCGGTGCACAACCCGCCGGCGCCCGAGCACGACGCGCTCTCGCACTTCCACAACCAGCTGGTGATGCAGTCGGGCGCCTACCAGAACGGCAGCTGGGTCGTCGGCGTGGCCAAGGCCGGCCTCGAAGAGGGCGTCGAGCAGATCGGCAACTCGATCATCGTCGCGCCGTCGGGCGAGATCGTCGGCGCCTGCACGACCACGGGCGACGAACTCGCGGTGGCGCGTTGCGACCTCGACCTCACCGCGTCGTACAAGAACACCACCTTCAACTTCGCGCGCCACCGCGAGCCCGACCAATACCGCATGATCGTCGAGCGCAAGGGCGCGGTGCCACCGGGCTGAGCGGGCGGCAGTTGCAGCAAAGGCGGGGGGGGGGGGGGGGGGGGGGGGGGGGGGGGGGGGGGGGGGGGGGGGGGG
>CAYJOA010000169.1:0-2202 GCA_964371495.1 uncultured Rubrivivax sp. | reverse complement strand
GGGCAGCCGGTAGGCGCTTCGCTGTGGCGGTCGGCGCTGCGCGCCGACTGCTCTGCGGTGCTCGCAGCCCGCAGGCTCGCGCAGAACTCGCCCTCGCCAGGGCGTGCGGCTGCGCCGCCCACCCCGGCTCGGAGCTCAAACAGGCTGCGCTCGGCGCCTCGCCTTGCGGCGATGCGCGACCTGCGGGCTGCTGCGCTCCTCGACGCCACAGAGGCGCGCCCACCGACTGCCCGCCCCCACCTTTGCGCGCGCCACGGATGGAATGGTGCGCTCTACTGCGCGGTATACCGATCAGACCGACCCTGGCAATCAAGCGCCGCGCCGGTCGGCATGCACCACGGGCGACGCTTCGTCACCCACCCTGCCCCGAATCATTCCGCCATCCACGGAGGTATCCATGCGCGTATCGAAAATCCTGCTGGTCACGGCCCTGGCCGTCGCGTCGACGGGCGTGTTCGCCTACAAGTCGGCGCGGCCGCTGGTCACGTTCAACGGCGCCATCGGCGTCGACCCGCTGACGGCCGCCAGCGGCGTCGACGTGTCCAACGTCGTTCGCGGCATCAACCCGGGCGGACGCGCCTGGGTGCTGCGCAAGCTCTACGCCAGGGTCGGCAGCAACGGCGTCATTTCGGCGCGGGGCTCGGGCCTGCTGTTCAGCAGCGGCGACTTGATCGGCACGCGCGGCACGATCACGCACGTGGCCGCCACGCTGGCCTGCGGGCCGGCCGATGCGACCGCGGCGCTGTTCACGTCGGCGCCGTCGCCGCTGGACGGCGCCGGTGACTTCCACATCAAGGGCGCGCTCACCCAGGACGGCGTCAACGCCGCGGTGATGCCCGCCAGCTGCGACAACCCGGTGCTGCTGATCCGCCCGGCGAACGCCGTCACCGGGGCACCAGGCGCCTGGTTCGCCGCGGGCATCCCGGGCGACGGCGACGACTGAAAGACCAGCGGCGCCGGCGGCGCCGGCAGGCGGGGCTAAGTGCTCAGCTTGCGGCCCAGGTGCTCTTCGACACGCGCGGTCTTGCTGTGCAGGCGCCCGGCGGGGCCGGCGCGGTAGTCGACCTTGATGTGCACGCCGATGCGCGGGCAGTCCGCCTTCAGCGTCTCGAAGCATGCGGTGACGACGGCCATCACCTCGTCCCATTCGCCTTCGAGGATGGTGCCCATCGGCGTCAGCTGGTAGGGCACGCCGCTGCGGTCGATGACGTCGACGACGCGCGCCACCTGCGCGCTGAGGCTTTCACCCTGGCCGGTGGGGGCCATCGAGAATTCGAGCAGAACCACGGTGGGTCTCCTGTGGGAAGCGCGGCACGGCGACGCGAGATCGTAGCCTTGCGGAGACCTTGAGCGAGGGTTTAGGCATCATTGCGGCGGATCGACTTGCGCATGTTGACGCCCGTTACCCAGTAGCCGTGCGAGCGATACAGCGCTTGGGCAGCGCCATTGAAACTGAAGACGTGCAACGCAATGCTGCCCACATCCTTCGCGAGTGCGATGTCATCGATGAGTTCAAGCGCCGCCTTGGCGTGACCTCGACCCCGGTACTGCGGCTTGATTTGGATGTTGTACAAGTAGCCGGAGCGCGCGGCAGCCTCGCCGGCCACTGCAAGCCAAACGAAGCCGATGGCTTCGCCGCTTTCGACTTCTCGAATTTCGAAGAGATAGTGATCCGGTGTCTGGAGTCCCAATGGCAAGAGCCTATCGAACTCGGAGCGCGCCCGGTCAAGCGCACCATCCGCCGACCACCGACCGGCCGTCACATTGTCTTCGGCATAGGTTGAGACTGACAGCTCCAAGAACGAACTGAACACTTCCTGCCGCATGGGGGTAAGGACGGTCATAGCACGTCTCCCAGATGGTGCCTAACGATGTTCGCACCGCGAACTCACCCTCGATCGGCGCCACCTCGATCACGAGGAGGTAGCGACTCATGAAAGGCGTCGAATGTCTTCCATGCCGGTATCGGTGGCACATAGTGCGACCTTACGCCTTCGTACGAACAATCCGGATGACCGTTCGCGTCCTGCGCAGCGCCGCGGCCTGGCGCACGAAGGTGGTGGCGGTGACGGCCAAGCAGGTGCGTGCAGTCTTTGCGGGCCTGCAAGCGGCGCCGGCGACGCTGCAGGCACGCCAGGGCAGCCGCCGGGCTGAGCCCCGGCGGCTTGTGTCCGCGCCGCCACGAAGGCGCCGCCCGCCCGG
>CAYJOA010000168.1:0-8675 GCA_964371495.1 uncultured Rubrivivax sp. | reverse complement strand
CAGTCGTCCTGCATCGTCTGGCCCCAGTAGTCCATCAGGTGCTGGTAGACGTCGTAGGCGTCGAGCAGCGGGGCGTGCTCGAAGGCGGCGAGCAGCGCCTCGGCGATGGTCTCGATCAGGGCCTTGGGGTGGCCGCCCTGGGCAAAGCCGCGCAGGTGCGGGGTGCAGTCGGCTTTCCATCGCACGAACAACTGGGTGGCGTTGGCGATGAAGTCGGCGAACTCGGCGTGGCCGAAGATGGCCGGCTTGATGTCGGCGGGCGCGACGCGCAGCTCGCTGTAGCCCGGCCGGCCGGCGGGCTGGAACAGCGCGGCGCGCACGGCGGGGAAGACCTGCCAGTAGGGCGCCAGGGCGTCGAGGTCGCGGTCGGGGATGCCGCCGCGCAGGTGGGCGTCGATGTCCTGCAGGTCTTCGGGCTCGGTGCTGTCGATGTAGCGCGGCAGGTTGAGGTTGTAGTCGTTCTTCGGGTCGCCGATCTCCGCCAGCGGCACCATCCGTGCATAGCCGGGGACTTCGACCTGGCGCGTGAAGGTGTCGACGATGCGGTGGATGTCCTGCTCGCGCAGCCGGTTCTTCGGGCCGTCCTTGCGCAAGCCCTTGCTGGCGTCGATCATGAAGATGCCGCCCTGGGCCGACGCGCGAACCTGCGCCTGTGCCTTGTCGAGCACGATGATGCAGGCGGGGATGCCGGTGCCGTAGAACAGGTTGGCCGGCAGGCCGATGATGCCCAGGATGACCCCGCGCTGGACCAGGTTCCTGCGGATCACGCCCTCGGCGTTGCCGCGGAACAGCACGCCGTGCGGCAGGATGCACGCGCCACGGCCGCTGCTCTTCAGCGAGCGCAGGATGTGCAGCAGGTAGGCGTAGTCGCCCTGCTTGGCGGGTGGTGTGCCGTAGTGCTTGAAGCGTTCGTGGGGGTCGTTGGCGGGGTCCAGGCCGGTGCTCCAGCGCTTGTCGCTGAAGGGCGGATTGGCAACGACGTAGTCGAAGGTCTTGAGCTGGCCGCTGGCGTCGGTGAACAGCGGGTGGGCCAGCGTGTTGCCCTGCCTGACCAGCGCCGTGGGGTTGTCGTGCAGGATCATGTTCATGCGCGCCAGGCCGGCGGTGGCGGAGTCCTTCTCCTGCCCGTAGAGCGTGACCTTGGCGGTGGCCGCGTCGCCCACCTTCAGCAGCAGCGAGCCCGAGCCGCAGGTGGGGTCGTAGACCGTGGTGGCGCTGGTGGTCCTGGCGCTGGCGATGCCCAGGATCTTGGCCATGACGCGGCTGACCTCGGCCGGCGTATAGAACTGGCCCTTGCTCTTGCCACTCTCGGTGGCGAAGTGGCGCATCAGGTATTCGTAGGCGTCGCCCAGGATGTCGTCGCCTTCGGCGCGGTTTTTCGAGAAGTCGAGCGCCGGGTTCTCGAAGATGGCGATCAGGTTGGTGAGCCGGTCCACCAGTTCCTTGCCGCTGCCGAGCTTGGTGGCGTCGGCGAAGTCCGGCATGTCGGACAGCTTGTTGGCCGCGGCCAGCGGCCCGAGGATCTTCTTGTTGATCTGGTCGCCGATGTCGCTCTTGCCCCTGAGCGCCGCCATGTCGGCGAAGCTGGCGCCGGGCGGGACGGCGATGGGCGCGAACGGCTGCCCGGCGTATTTGTCGCTGACGTACTTGACGAACAGCAGCACCAGCACGTAGTCCTTGTATTGGCTGGCGTCCATGCCGCCGCGCAGTTCGTCGCAGCTTTGCCAGAGGGATGCATAGAGCTCGGACTTCTTCAGGGCCATGGGGGCGGGTGTCGACTCGGGGGTGAGCGACGATCCTATCTGACGAGGTGGCTGCCGCAGCAGCCGCCACGCGAGCGGCCCACCCTGACCGCCCAGCGCGGCAGGCGACGCTCAGCCCGGCGGCTCGATGCCCCGGTAGTGCGTCGGAGGCGACGTGCACACCGGGCAGGGGCCCGCCGGCACGGCGTTGACGGTCGAGCCGCAGATCTGGCAGATGAAATAGCGGCCGGTCTTGTCGTCGATCGTGCGCGCCACCTGTTCGAAGAACGCGCCGGTCCAGCGCTGGATCTGCGCGATCTTGTCGCGGTGCTGCTTCTCGGAATTCCAGGCGTACCGGACCGTCGTCATCGCTTCGACGTGGCCCTCGGGCCTGAGCTGCTCGAGCAGCTGCGGGTAGAAAGACTCGATCGACGACATCTCGCCGTTGGCGGCCATGATCAGGTTCTCGCGCGTCGTGCCCGCGCGGACGGCAGGCTTGGGCACCGGTGCCAGTGCCACGCCGAGCTGGACCAGGACCTTGCCGAAGTTGCTGGCGTGTACACCTTCCGACGCCGCGAACGCCGTGAACAGGTAGGCCACGCCACGGTAGCCCTCGGCCTGGGCCCGGCGCGCGAACTCGGTGTAGTGGACGTAGACGCTGGTCTCGGCCTCGCGCGCGCTGTGCATGGCGGCGATCGTTGCCGGGTAGGGTGCCGCCCTGGCGCGGCGGGCCGCCGGCAGGCACAGCAGCAGCGCCAGCGCCTGCAGCGCCTGGCGCCTGCGCCGAACCACGGCGTGGGCGCAGGCGGGCCGTGAATGCTGTGCCATGGTCGCCCCCTGGTCACCGCGATGCACCGATTGGGCGCCGCGATGCCGGCGACGTCGATGACCAGGCTCAACGTGGCCGTCGCCGCGGGCCGCGGCGGCACCAGGAGGGTTCGAGCTCAGCCGCGCAAGGCCTCGACGACGCGGCGGCAGATCGCCAGCGACGGCGCGCTGCTGGCCCGGCTGTTGTAGCGCCCGGCAGTGACGACGATGGCCGCGTCCAGCGCCGGCACCGCCATCAGCACCTGCCCGCCGTTGCCCAGGCCGGCAAACCAGCCGGTGCCGGCCTCCGGACCCTGGGCGACGCGCCCCACCCACCACTGCCAGCCGTAGCGCAGGCCGTGGCCGCTGGCGGTGACGCGCGGCTTTTGCAGCTCGGGCAGCCAGGCGGCGGGCACCACGGCCTGGTCGCCGTGGCGGCCGCCGTCCAGCGCCAGGCGGCCGAGCCGGACCATCGACCGCGGTGTCAGGCGCAGTCCGCTGTAGGGCAGTGCCTTGCCCGACAAGGCGTGGCGGCGCCAGCTGAACTGCGTGATGCCCAGCGGCGTGAACAGCGCCTCGCGCGCCAGCTCGTCGAGGGCCCGGCCGCTGGCGCGTTCGACGATCTCGCCCAGCAGCAGCGTGGCGCCGCCGCTGTAGGCAAAGCGGCTGCCGGGAGCAGCCACCATGTCCCGTGACAGCACGTGGGCCACGGGATCGGCGGACAGGCCCAAACGCGACTCGCTGTTGCCCAGCCCGCCGTACCTGACACTGGACTCGTCCCACTCGAAGCCGGCGGTCATCGTCAGCAGATGCTCCAGCCGCAGCGCGCGCCGCTCGGGCGTCGCGAGCGCGGCGTGCTCGGGAAACCAGTCCATCACCGGCCGCTCGAGGTCGAGTTCACCGCGGCCGTGGGCGATGCCGGCGAGCAGCGCGACCACGCTCTTGGTGACCGAGCGCAGGTCGTGCAAGGTGCCGGCGTCGAATGCGACACGCTGCGCGAACCAGGCGCCCGAAGGCTTGTCGTCGGCGCTGAAGTAGGCCTCGCCCAGCAGGCGGCCGCCTTGCTCGACGAGCACCGCGTGCGTCAAGGGCGCCTGTGCCGCACCCTGGGCGATCGCCTCGGCGACGGCGTGGCGCAAGGCCTCGGATGCCCCCTCGCCCGCCACGGGCGCGGCGGTGGCGAACGCGGCGCCGACGGGTGCGGCCAGACCGGCTGCAGCCAGGACCACATCACGCCGGCGCAGCATCGGTGGCGGTGATGGGGTTGGCGACGAGGCTCAGTCGACGACGGTCTGCGACTGCTCGCGCAGGTACTGCGGCAGGTACCAATAGGAACCGATGGCCTTGCCGGTGTTGCCGCTGCCCTTCCAGCCGCCGAAGGGCTGGTAGCCGGGCCAGGCGCCGGTGGTCGCGCCCTGCGGCCGGTTGACGTAGGTGACGCCGGCTTCGATGCGGTCCAGGAAGGTATCGACTTCGTCGGCGGCGCCGTAGAAGCCGGCCGTCAGGCCGTAGTCGCTGTCGTTCGCACGTTCGATGGCCTCGTCCAGCGTGGCCACTTCGCCCACCAGCACCAGCGGCAGGAAGAGCTCGTCGCGCCACAGGCGGTGTCCGTGGTCGGCCGTGGCCACCGTCGGCGCGACGTAGTGGCCGCGCGCCAGCGCGCCGGCGTCGAGCAGCTCGCCGCCGCAGTAGACCTGGCCTTCGGCCCGCAGCTGTTCGACGGCCTCGCGGTAACGCCTGACTGCGGCGGCATTGATCACCGGGCCCATCCAGTTGGCGGCCACGGTGGGGTCGCCCACGGCGATGGCCCGCGTGCGTTCGACCAGCCGCCGGCGCAGCTCGGCGGCCACTTCAGGCGCCACGTAGACGCGTGAACACGCCGAGCACTTCTGCCCCTGCAGCCCGAAGGCCTAACGCACGATGCCGGTGGCGGCACGGTCGAGGTCGGCATGGCGGGTGACGATGGCGGCGTTCTTGCCGCCCATCTCGGCTATCAGCGGCCGCGGCCGCGGCCCGGCGGCGAAGCGCCGCAACAGCGCCATGCCGACCTCGTGCGAGCCGGTGAAGGTGGCACCGGCCAGCGCCGGCGCGCGCATCAGCGCGTCGCCGACCACGCTGCCGGCGCCGCTGACCAGGTTGACCACGCCGGCAGGCAGGCCGGCGGCCTGGAAGACGTCCATCAGCAGCCGGCCGCTCCACGCGGTGTCGCTGGCGGTCTTGAAGACCACCGTGTTGCCGGCCACCAGCGCGGCGCCGATCGGCCCGCCGGCCAGCGCGAAGGGAAAGTTGAACGGCGCGACCACCGCCCACACGCCGTGCGGCTTGAGCACGGTGCGGTTGTGGCTGCGCCAGCCGCTGAGCGGGTCGTCGGGCAGCCGGCGGTCGAAGCCGGCGTTCTCGGCCATCTGGTCGCAATACCAGCTGATCAGGTCGGCGGTTTCCTGCACCTCGCCGATCGCCTCCATGCGGTTCTTGCCGACCTCCAGCGCCAGCGCGGCGGCGAGTTCGAACACGCGCTCCTCGATCAGCGCCGCGGCACGCCGCAGCAGGGCGATGCGTTCGGTGTAGGGCGTCGCTGCCCACGCCGGCGCCGCAGCCTGCGCTGCGGCCACCGCGTCGGCCGCGTCCTGGGCGCTGCCCAGCGGGAAACGGCCGAGCAGGCAGTCGCGGTCGATCGGCGAACGCAGTTCGAACCAGCGGCCGCTGGTGCGCGGCTCGCCGCCGATGCACATCGCGTGGTCGGTGCCCAGTCTGCCGCGCACCTGCACCAGGGCAGCGTCGAAGCTCAGGTGCAGCGACGGCGGCGGGTCGAACATCGTGGCGTAGGTCAGGCGGTAGGGCGTGGTGCTGGAGGTCATGGCCGAAGTATGCAGGGACCGGCGTGCAGGGCCGCCGCAGGCTGGGCCCGTCACGGTCGACTTCAGCGCGCGCCGGAATGCATCTCCTGGCCCAGCCTGGCCACCATCAGGCGCGCGTAGAGCGCGGGCGCCAGCCGCGACAGCCACCACGACGAACGCGACACGCGGTCGGGCAGCAGCAGCCGGCGCTCACGCCGCGCGGCCTGGAAGACCTTGTCGGCGATGGCCTGCGCGCTGGCGCGCACACCGACGATGGCCTGGGGATGGCGCGCCGGCCGGCCGTCGCCGTCGAGCGCGTTTTTCTCGATGCCGGTCTGGATGAACGACGGGCACACCAGCATGACCTTCACGCCCAGCGGTTCGACTTCGGTGCGCAGGCTGTCGCAGAAGCCGTGCAGCGCGTGTTTGCTCGCCGCGTAGCCGGTACGGGCGATCAGCGGCGCGAAGCCGGCAACGCTGGAGATGGTGATGACCATGCCGCGGTGGGCCACCAGCTCGCCCAGCGCGGCATGCGTGCAGTGCAGCGTGCCGAAGAAGTTCACCGCCATGACGCGGCGGATCACCGCCGTTTCGGTGCGGGCGAAGGCGCTGCGGTGGGTGATGCCGGCGTTGTTCACCAGCACGTCGATGGCGCCGAAGGACTGTTTCGCCTGCGCCATGGCGCGCAGGCAGTCGTCTTCGACGGTCACGTCGCAGGCTGCGCCGACGGCGGCGATGCCGGCCGCGTGCAGGTCGCTCAGCAAGGTCTCCAGCGCGGCGGCCTCGCGATCGAGTGCGACGACCCTGGCGCCGGCCTGGCCGAAGCGTCGGCACAGCGCGCGGCCCAGGCCGCCGGCGGCCCCGGTGACGACGACGACCTTGTCGGTGAACTCGCGCACGACGTTCAGCGACCGTCGCTGCCCAGGGGGGCTGCACGACCGGTCATCGGCCTAGGAAGCGGGTGGCGGCGCGGGCCGGCGCGCCGCGCGCCAGAACTCGAACGCCTCGGCCGAAGTCTTGCGCGGCACATAGCCGAATTCCTCCTTGAGCTTTCTGTTGGCGAGCACCGGGCGGTAGCGCAGGAAGTCCAGCTGCTCTGGCCCGTACCGGGACAGGCGCAAGGGCCGGGCCACCGCCAGTGCGGCCTGCAGGGCCCACGCCGGCAGCACGCGGCAGCGTTTGCCCATGCGCGCGGCGATGTCGTGGATCGTCAGCGCGCCGTCGCCGGCGACGTTGAAGATGCCGGCCGTGTCGGTGGCGACGGCGCGCTGGATGCAGCCCACCACGTCCTGGTCCCAGATGAAGACGAAGGGGCTGTCGGCGCCGCGGATCGCAATCGGCCGCGGCTGCTCGAACAGGGCGGTGATCTGGTTGTGCACTGTCGCGCCCAGGATGGTGCCGATGCGGAACACCACCTGCTGCAGCTCGGGGTGCTCGACGCGCCAGCGCGCCAGCATCTCCTCCACCAGCCGCTTGTGCCAGGCATAGGCAAAGGACTCGTTGCCGCGCAGCGGCTGGTCCTCGGCGATCCACGCCGGGTTGTCCGCGTGGTAGCCGTAGGCCGCGCCGCTGGAGCTGACGACGATCTTGCGCACGCCGGCCGCCCGGCAGGCCTGCAGCACGTTCTCGGTGCCCAGCACGTCGACCGAATACTCGAACTCGCGCCGGCTGTCCTTGCCCGGGGTGACGATGGAGGCCAGGTGCACGACGACATCGGGGCGGCAACGCCGGAAGACATCGACGAGTGCCGGCGAGCGCACGTCGACCTGGATGGTTTCGACCCCGGCGGCCCGGCTTTCTGCAGGCACGACGCGCACGTCGGCGGCGACGATGCGGCCGCCCGGCCCGGCCCCGGCGGCCAGTGCCGCGACCAGCTGCGAACCGAGGTAACCGCCGGCGCCGGTGACGAGAACGCCGGGTCCGTTCACGACGACCGCGCCAGCTCGGGCGGCCGCCGCGACCACAGCGTGGCCACGGTGAGGCCGGCGACGATGTGCCAGATGCCCCACCAGGCGGTGACGATGGCCATGCCGCCGAGGCCGCCGAAGAAGTTGAAGATGAGCACCAGGCCGAGCGCCGAATTCTGGATGCCGACCTCGATCGACACCGCGCGGCGGTCGCGTTCGGGCAGCCCGGCCAGGCGCGCCACGTAATAGCCCGTGCTCAGGGCCAGCGCGTTGTGCAGGAACACGGCGACGACGACGAAGCCGACGTAGTCCAGGAAGTGGCGCCAGTTCGCGGCCAGCGCGCCGATGACGAACAGGCCGAAGATGACCAGCGATGCCGCCCGCACCGGCTTGTGCGCCCGCGCCGCGGCGCGCGGGAAACGGTGCCCGGTCCACATGCCGGCGGCCATCGGCAGGCCGAGCAGCAGGAACACGGCGAGCAGCATCTCCAGCGGGTCGAGCGCCACCACCTTGAGGATCTTGCTCGCCTCGGGATGCAGGCCGCCCCACAGCGACAGGTTCAGCGGCGTCATGACGACCGCGACCGCGGTCGAGACCGCCGTCATGGCGATCGACAGCGCCGTGTTGCCGCGGGCGTAGTGGGTCAGGAAGTTGGAGATGTTGCCGCCCGGGCAGGCCGCCACCAGCATCATGCCCAGCGCGATGCTCGGCGCCGGCCGGATCGCCAGCACGAGCAGGAAGGTGAAGGCCGGCAGCAGCACGAACTGCCCGGCGAGGCCGATCAGGACTGGCTTGGGCGAGGTCAGCACGGCGCGGAAGTCCGAGCCCTTGAGGTCCAGCGCGACGCCGAACATCACCAGGCCGATGATGGCGTTCAGCGCCCACAGCGACTGCGGATTGAAATTCAGCCGCACCAGATCGAGCTCGCTCATGTCGACACCCTCCAGGCTCGATGCGGCTTCAGGCCTTCGGCTCTTCGTGCATCTTCTTGAAGTGGATCAGCCCGGGCGCCCACATGTGCTTGACCGGGTCGACATCGACATGCACCACCGCGCACTTGCCCGAGGCCAGCGCGCGCTGCAGCGCCGGCTTGAGCTGCGCCGGGTCGCTGACCCGCTCGCCGTGCGCGCCCATGGCCTGCCCGAGCTTGTCGAACTCGATCTCGCCGAGGTCGGCCTTGATCGTCTCGTCGGGGTCGAGGTGCTTGAAGAGCATGGTCTTGAACGGCCGCAGCATGAACTGCTGGTTCATCTTGACCATGCCCCACTGCCGGTCGGCGAGCACGATGTAGATTACCTGCGCCTTGTTGCGCACCGCGGTTTCGACTTCCTGCGAATGGAAGCCCATGGCGCCGTCGCCGATGATGCAGCACACCGGCTTGC
>CAYJOA010000167.1:0-8687 GCA_964371495.1 uncultured Rubrivivax sp. | reverse complement strand
GAACGTCGCGGGCCCGAGCGTGCGAAGAACGTGACGCGGCCGAACTTCGGCAAGGCCAAGGCCAAGCCCACGGCGGCTGCCGCACCGGCAGTGGCCGTCGCCGCCGCGCCGGTGCCGGCCAAGACCGGCACCGACGGCGACTGGACCAGCTTCTAGGACCCGCGTCGCGCCCCTGAGCAAACGCCCGGCCTGCCGGGCGTTGTCACGTCCGGCACGGCAAGAACGCAGACCGCTCAGACGATGCCCGAGGCCCCGAGCAGCGCGCCCGCGCCCAGCAGCCACAGCAGGTGCAAGCGCGTGCGCCAGACGAGCAGCGCCACCGCGGCCGCCAGCGCGCCCAGCGGCGCCAGGCCGTGCGGCCCGGACTGCGCCGTGGCCACGATCCAGGCCGTGGCCAACAGCAGCCCGACGACCACCGGCGCCATGCCCTGCTTGAAGGCGCGCACCGCGCGGTCGTCGCGGTGGCGGTGCGCCCAGCGCGTGAGCACCAGCGTCAGCAGCGAGCTCGGCAACAGGATGCCGGCCAGCGCCAGGATCAGCCCCAGCGCCGCGTGGGGCCAGCCGCCGGATTGCAGCCCGACGTTCCAGCCCAGCAGCGCAATGAACAGCACGTTGGGCCCGGGAGCGGCCTGTGCCAGCGCGATCGAGGCGCTGAACTGCGCGTCGCCCAGCCAGCCCTGTTGCACCACCAGGTAACGGTGCAGGTCGGGCGCCACGGCCATCGCGCCGCCCACCGCCAGCAGCGACAGGCCCAGCAGGTGCAGCCCGAAGCCGGCCCAATCGGCTGTCGTCATGGTGCCGGCCCCAGCCGCTGCCAGGCCCAGGCGCAGGCCGGCCCGGCGACGATCAGCAGCGCCCAGGCCAGCGGCAGGCGCCACAGCGCCACCGCGGCGAACATGGCCAGCACCGCAGCCGCGCACAGCACGCGCCCGAGCACGTTGCTGGCGAGCGGCCCGGCCAGCTTCAGCGCCGTGCCGGCCACCAGCCCGGCGGCCACCGCGCCCATGCCGCGCAGCGCCCCCTGGGCTGCGCTCGTGTCGCCGACGCCGGCCAGCACCAGCACCAGCGCGAGCAGCACCGCCAGCGGCAGCGCCAGCATGCCGGCCACCGCGGCCAGCGCGCCGCGAGCGCCGAACCAGCGGTCGCCCAGCATCAGCATCAGGTTGACGACGTTGGGACCGGGCAGGATCTGCGCCACCGCCCAGTCGTCGACGAACTGCCCCGCTGTCAGCCAGCCGCGCCGCTCGACCAGTTCGCGCTGCACGACGCCGAGCACGCCGCCGAAACCCTGCAGCGCGATCCACGAGCAGGCCCAGAACAGGCTTGCCGGCGAGCGCGGCGCCGCGCTGGCGTTCAATTGGCGGTGATCTTGCGCTCGACGATGACCTTGCCCCAGGTCTTCGATTCGGCGTCGATGTAGCGTGCCAGCTCGTCGCGCGTTCCGGGCGCCGGCAGCAGGCCGGCGCGTGTGAGTTCCTCTTGCACCTCGGGCGACTTCAGCGCCTTGACCAGCTCCTGGTTCAGCCGCTCGAGCACCGGCGCCGGCGTCTTGCCCGGCGCGATGAAGGCATACCAGTTGGTGGCCGTGAAGCCGGGCAGCAGCTCGGCCACGGTCGGCAGCTCGGGCAGGAAGGGCGCCCGCGTCAGCCCGGTGGTGGCCAGCGGCACCAGCTTGCCGGCCGCGATGTGCGGGCCGGCGGTGGACATGGTGGCGAAGTAGATCGACAGCCGACCGGCCAGCAACTCGGTCACCGCCGGGGCGCCGCCCTTGTAGGGGATGTGCACGATGTCGACGCCGGCGCGCTGGTTGAAGAGCTCGCCCGCCAGGTGCGACGCCGAGCCGGCGCCGGTGGAGCCGTAGTTCAGCACGCCCGGCTGCGTTTTGGCCAGCGCGATCAGTTCGGCCAGCGTCTTCACGCCCAGGCTGGGCGGCACCACCAGCACGTTGGGGAAATTCATGCCCATCGTCAGCGGCGCCAGGTCCCTCTGCGGGTCGAAGCCCAGCTTCATCATGTGCGGCGCGATCGCCAGCGGGCCGACCGAGCCGAGCAGGATCACCGAGCCGTCGGCCGGCCCCTGCGCGACCTGCTGGTGCGCGATGTTGCCGCCGGCGCCGGCCCTGTTGTCGATGACGACCGTGGCGCCCAGGTTTTCGCCCAGCCGCTTGGCGACGACACGCGCGGCGTGGTCGGCGGCGCCGCCGGCGGCGAAGCCGACGACGATGGTGATCTTCTTCGGCAGCTCCTGCGCAGCGGCGGTGGCCACCAGCGCCAGCGCCAGGAAGCCGGCCAGTGTCTTGCGGACATTCATTGCATCGTCTCCTTCATGTTTTCATTAGCTCAGTCGTCGCCGAGCGCGATCGTGCTCGGCTGTCGTTTCTCGATCGCCCACTTCAACAGCGCCGCGCCGCGGTACACGCCGTGCGCGAACTTGCCATAGGGCAGCGTCGCGAACAGCGCCAGCACAGCGCCCAGGTGCACCGCCAGCAGCAGCGGCAGCGCCGGCGTGGCGTGCAGCGCCGTCAGCACCAGGCCGGTGGCCGCCGTCAGGAACAGCAGCGCGATGAAGCCGCGGTCCAGGGTCTGCTGGGCGGGGTCGCCGTGCAGCGGGTGGCGGCGCCGGTTCAGCCGCCAGAGCCCCATCGTACCGGCGGCCAGCAGCACGCCACCCGCGGTGCCCAGCAGCTTGGGCAGGCTGGTGGTGCCGTAGGGCGCCACCCAGCCGAAGACGTAGTGGTACAGCGTGCCGACCGAAGTTGCCGCGAAGCACAGCATGAAGCCGTAGAAGGTCGCGTGGTGGGCGCGGCGGCGTGCGTGCGTGAAGGCGTCGTCCTCGTTGTTGCAGCCGTCGCCGTGGCCGCCGTCCAGGTACTTCAGCCGCAGCGCGTCCTGCGCGGCTTCGGCCGCCGCCGCGCCCCACTGCGAGCCGGCCGGGCCGGGCGGCGCGGCGCGCCAGAAACGCGTCACGCCGATGGCCAGTGCCAGCACCGCGAAGGCGAACACGGGCAGGAACATCGTCACCATCAGGTTGTGCGGAAAGACGCGGTAGAAGTCGGCGCCGGGCACGGCCTGCCACAGGCTGCCGTTCAGCGCCACGGCGAGCACCAGGAACAAGGCCAGCCCCGCCGCCAGCGCCACGCTCAGCGTCAGCCCGTTGCGCCGGTACAGGCCGCCCAGGGCCGGCGGCCAGGCGTAGTCGGCATAGGTCAGCACGCGCACACGCGCCATCGCGCGCGGCACGTTGAGCGCGAACTCGTGCGGCGGCGCGTACTGGCAGGCGTGCAGGCAGGCGCCGCAGCCGTGGCACAGGTTGGCCAGGAAATGCGCGTCGGCGGCCGGGAATTCCAGCCGCCGCGTCATCGCCGGGAAGACGGCGCAGAAGCCTTCGCAGTAGCGGCAGGCATTGCAGATCTGCATCACACGCCTAACCTCGTCGGTGGGCTCGGCCGTCGGGTCGGCGAGCGCCCGCGCCTCGCGCACCAGGGTCTCAAGCGGCGGCATGGCGGGCCCCCTGCAGCGCGGCCTGCGCCGCCTGCGTGCCGGCAATGCGGCCGAAGGCGGTGCCGATGCTCATGCCGACGCCGGCGGTGTAACCCTGGCCCAGCAGGTTGCCGGCCATCATCTCGCCGGCGACGAACAGGTTGGGGCTGGCCCGGCCGCCGAAGCGCACCGCGGCGCTGGCGTCGGTCTTCAGCCCCAGATAAGTGAAGGTGACGCCGGGCCGCAAGGCGTAAGCGTAGAAGGGCGGCGTGTCGATCGGCCGTGCCCAGTGCGTCTTGGCCGGGGCCAGGCCTTCGGTGCGGCAGTCGTCCAGCGCGGTGTGGTCGAAGTGGCCCGGGCGGCAGGCGGCGTTGTAGGCCTGCAGGGTCATCATGAAACGCTCGCGATCGAGTCCAATCTCGTCGGCCAGTGCGGCCAGCGTGGTCGCGGCGACGCCGGGGAAGACCGGCGGCATGAAGCGGCCGACGGCCTTGGCGTCGATGATCGAATAGGCGATCTGCCCCGGCTGCTGCGCGACGAGCCGGCCCCAGATGGCGTAGCGCTTGGGCCAGAAGTCCTCGCCCTCGTCGTGGAAGCGCGCGGCGTCGCGGTTGACGACGACACCCAGCGAGACGCAGTCGATGCGCGTGCAGATGCCGCCGTCGTACAGCGGCGCTCGCGCGTCGATGGCCACCATGTGCGCCTGCGTGGCGTCGCCCACCGCGTCGGCGCCGCTGTCGAGCAGGTGTTTGAGCAGCGTGCCGGTGTTGAAGCGCGTGCCGCGGACGAGGAAGTTGTCGGCCGGCCATTCGCCGCGTTCGTTGCGACCCCAGGCCTGGCGCAGCCACTCGCGGTTGGACTCGAAGCCGCCGGCGGCCAGCACGCAGGCGCGCGCCGCGAAACGCTCGCCGTGCACGAAGGCGGCTTTGAAGCGGCCGCCGTCGAGTTCGATGCGGTCCACCGGCGCCTCGTAGCGGACCTGCACACCCAGCTTTTCGGCGCTGCGGTAGTAGGCATTGACCAGCGCCTTGCCGCCGCCCATGAAGAAGGCATTCGTGCGCGCGGTGTGCAGCGCACCCGACAACGAGGGCTGGAAACGCACGCCGTGCCGGCGCATCCACGGCCGACACGTGCTGGAGGCGCGGATCACCAGCCGCGCCAGCGCCTCGTCGGTGCGGCCGCCGGTGACCTTCAGCAGGTCCTGCCAGAACTCCTCTTCGGGGTAGGCGTCGACGAGCACGTCCTGCGGCGCGTCGTGCATGCAGCGCAGGTTGCGCGTGTGCGCCGAATTGCCGCCGCGCCAGTCGCGCGGCGCGGCCTCCAGCAGCAGCACGCTGGCGCCGGCCTCGCGCGCCATCAGCGCGGCACACAGCGCGGCATTGCCGCCGCCGATGACCAGAACGTCGTGCACCGCTGCCTCCTCGACCGTGGCGCACTGTACGTGGCGGCCAGCACTGTCGCCAGCCCGGCCGCAGGCAAGAGGTCTTCAGTCCCGGTGAAGGGTGGCGCCGGGCCAGCGCCCCTGTTCGACCAGCGTGGTGGCGACGTCGCGCAGCGTCACCCGTGCCGCCAGCGCGGCGGGCGAGAGTTCGTCGTCGGACAGGCTGGCCAGCAGGTTGCGGCGGCGCACGCCGCGGTCGGCGATCCTGACCATCGCCAGCGCCTCGTCCGGCACGCGCGCGGCAGCGCAAGCGGGCTGCACCGTGGCGCCGATGCCGGCGCGCACGGCGTCCATCAGCACCGCCAGGCCATCGACTTCGAGCACGACCTGCGGCTCGCAGCGCGCCTGCGCGAACGCGGCGTTGACGACCGCGCGCAGCCCGTGCGACCCGGTGGGCAGCACCAGCGGCAGCGCGCCCAGCCGCGCCAGCCGCACGCGCGGCGTCGTCGGCATGCCGGGCAGGCTGCGCACGCCGATCACGTACAGCGTTTCGTCGAGCAGCGGGATCACGCTCCAGCGGCGCGCGGACGTGGTCTCGAACAGCACCGCCAGGTCGAGCTGGCGCGCGTTGAGCATGGCCGCCAGGTTGCCCGACAGGCTCTCGACGAGGTGCAGGCGCACGCTGGGATAACGCTCGCGCATCGCGGCCAGCAGCGGCATCGCGAGCACGGCCGAGGTCGACGACGACAGCCCCAGGCTGATCTGCCCGGACAGCCGGGCCTGGCGCGCCGCCGCCGCCGCGCCGTCGGCATGGCGCAAGGCGAGCTGGGCCTGGTGCAGGAAGGCCAGGCCGGCGTCGGTCGTCGACACGCCGGCGGACGTGCGCTGCAGCAGCCGCGTCGACAGCTCGCCTTCGAGACGGCTGATCTGCTGGCTCAGCGCCGAGGTGACGACGCCCAGGTCGGCCGCGGCACGCCCCATGCTGCCGAGTTCGACGGCACGGACGAAGTAGCGCAGCTGTCGGAGTTCCATGGTGGCCAGCCGGGGACGCGGTCGGTGGCGGTTCACGCCGCTGCCAGCAGCGACTGCAGCCGTTGCGGGCTGGACTCGCCGGTGACGTGCCCGGCGCTGCGCCACCACGGCGCCAGGTGGAGCGTGATGTCGACCGCTGCAGGCGTCACCGTGGCGGCATAGCCATCGCCGGCGGCGTCGGCAGCCGGCAGGTCGCTGCCGGCGGCGACACACACCAGCCAGTAGCTGCCCGGCGCATGCGCAGCGCGCAGCACCGGCATCGCGGCCAGCGACTGCAGCAGATGGCTGTTCGCGCCCAGCGCCGCGTAGGTGCCGTGCCGGCCGCCGCCGAGGTCGCGCAGGCGCGAGTGCCCGAACGGCGTGACGAGCTCGGCGACGCCGGGGGCCGTGCTGCGCCTGGGCTTGAACGACCTGAGGTAGGTCGCGGCGAATCCGCACTCGGCCGACCACAACGCGCGGGCGCTGGTGACGCGATGGACGCGCACGTGGCAGCCGGCGGCGGCGAGCAGCCAGGTGCGCACCTCGACGTCGGGCCAGGGCAGCCAGCGCGAGTAGGCGACGCCGTCGCGCACCGCGGCGTCGTGGCAGTGTTCGCGGCCGCGATAGCGGCGCTGGTCGTCGCTCAGCGCCAGCATGCTGTCGAAGCCGCCTTCGGCAGGCGTGGCGGCGCCGACCGGCACGGCAAATCCGAAGCGCGTCGAGTAGGCGAACTTCGAGTACTTCTGCGCTGCGTGGCGCGGCGAGTCGTCGACCTGCTGGCCGGCGCTGAGCGCGGTGACGTCGCGGCTGCGCGGGTCGGTGGTGAGCACGAGCTTGGCGCCGGCGACGGTGTGCACGCTGCGGCGCGCCGGCAGCGGGGCCTCGTCGGCCTGCCAGAACGGATGCGCCTGCGCCAGCGCCAGCGGCAGAAAGGCCTTCAGCGCCCAGTACGGCGAGCCGGCGGCGTTGTAGGCCTCGGCCATGGCCAGGTTCGGGTAGGCGTAGCCGATGCTCAGCAGGCCGGTCTCGCTGAAGATGGGCTGGCGCAGCCACCAGCGCAAGTGGCGCAGGTAGAGGCCCTTGACCACCGGCCACGGCAGCGCTTCGGCGCCGGCGTAGGCCAGCGCGCCCCAGAAGGCACCCTGGGCAAAGCGGTAAGTGAGGCTGCGGCCGAAGGGCAGGGCCGAGCCGTCGGCAGCGAAGTAGTGGGTGAAATCGGGGGCAAAGCTGCGCGCGCGTGCCAGGAATCGCTCGCTGCGTGCCGGCGCCAGCGCCTGGGCCACGCGGCTGTAGACGAGGCCGTAGTAGTGGAAGGCCATCGCGACGTAGTAGTCGCCGGTGCGTCCGGTGCGGAACTGCGCGCCGCCCGGGCCGTCGGCATACCAGCCGTCGCCGAGGTGGAAGCGGTCGATGGCGTCGAGGTCGCTGTCGACGATGTCGAGCTCGGCCGCCGCGCCGACCCGGTTCAGCCCCAGGTTCACGAGCACGCGGAAAAAGAGCCAGTTGCTGCGTACGAGCTTGACGCGGTTGATGCGGCCGAGCCAGGCCGCCAGACGCGCGCGCACCGCCGCGTCGAGCGGCGTCCACAGCTCCTCGGGCGCCAGGGCGAGGCCGCAGCCGATGGCCGCGGCCTCGACACAGCGCTGGTCGTAGTCGCCGGGCCAGCCCCAGAACTCGGGGTGCTCGGGGTCGGTGCCGGCGGCGATGCCCCGGCGCCAGTATTCCCAGTGGCCGAACGCGCCGCCGCCAGCGGCCAGCGGTACCAGGCCCCAGAGCGCGCGCGTGAAGGCCTCGAGCTGGCTCGCCGGGTCGCCGTAGGCGGCGCGGTTGGCGCCGATATTCAGCTGGGCGCAGCCGGGCGAGAAGTGCGGGATCAGCGGCTCGACGAGGTCGCGCACCAGCCGCTGCACGTCGGCGCGGGTCAGCAAGGGGTTCTGCGTCAGCGGCAGCGTGCGCATGGCGGGCGGTGAAGACGGTTCATGGCGCGTGCCGGATACGGTTTGACCCTGGGGTGGGTGTGGATTCGATGCACGGATAGGCCGAATTGTGCCGACGCCGCCCCCGCTTGCGTCCGACCATGCTCAAGTCGCCGGCCCAGCGGCCGAAAGCCAGTGCATGACACTGGAAGAACCCTGGGACAGGAGCGTTGCCGCCTACGCCTCGCACACGCACCGCCGCCGGTTCTGCAGCGGCTTGACGCTGGTCGAGCTGATGATGGCGATCTCGATCGCCAGCATCGTGCTGGCCATCGGTGCCACCGGCTGGGGCTACTACCGGGACAAGATCAACATCAGCGTCGCCGGGCAGGAAATCGCGGCCATCTCCGTCGTCGTGCAGATGATGTGCGAGGACGACCGCGTGTGCCCGCCGTCCCTGCCGGCTTCCCTGGCCAAGCTCGACCCCTGGGGCAATGCCTACAAGTACCTGGCGCTCGGCAGCGCCGCTGCCAAGGGGCACGCCCGCAAGGACCATTCGCTGGTGCCGATCAACAGCGACTTCGACCTCTACAGCATGGGCCCGGACGGCGCGAGTTCGCCGCCGCTGACCGCCAAGGCCAGCCGCGACGACATCATCCGCGCCAACGACGGCAGGTACGTCGGCCCGGCCTCGGGCTACTGAAAGGCCCTGGGCCATGAAGCTCGAGGGGGTGTTCCTGGACAGTCGGCTGGGACGCCGCATCTTCATCCTCTTCGTCGTCGCGGCGACGGTGCCGATCACGCTGCTGGGCGCGCTGGCCTACAGCGGCTGGACGACGCACGCCGCGGCGCAGGACAACAAGACGCTGACCCAGGCCACGCGCTTCTTCGCGATGACCG
>CAYJOA010000166.1:0-8727 GCA_964371495.1 uncultured Rubrivivax sp. | reverse complement strand
GCTCGCGGCCTTGCGTCGCCTGCGGTGCGCCGTTGGCGCCGCGTCGCGTCGCTACACTTCGACGCCATGGCCACCCCGCGCTCCCTGGTCTCGCCCACCACCCAGCCGCTGCTGGAGAAAGCGCTGCGCGAGAAGCTGCAGCGCCGCAGCGAAGTCGGTGGCAGCCTGGGCGAGCTGGAGCCGCTGGCGATCCGCCTCGGGCTGATGCAGAACTCGCTCAAGCCGCGCTTTCGCGAACCGCAGCTGCTGGTCTTTGCCGCCGACCACGGGCTGGCGGTCGACGGCATCGACGGCCCCAAGGGCCGGGCCACGCACGAGACCGTGCGCATGCTGCTCACCAACCAGCTGCCGCTGACGGTGTTTGCGCGTTCGCAGCAGCTGGAGGTGACGGTCGTCGACTGCGGCATGGCCGAGAAGATGGCGCCGCACGACCGCCTGTTGATGCGCAAGATCGCGCACGGCACCCGCAATGCCCGCGTCTCCGCGGCGATGAGCCTGGAGCAGGCGCACGCCGGCATGCGCGCCGGCATGGAGATCGGCGACAAGCTGCGCGGCAACGTCACCATCCTGGCCGGCGTCGGCGTCGGCGCGCACGAGAGCGCTGCGCTGGTGCTGTCGCGGCTGACCGACAGCGCCGTGCGCGATCTCGTCGTCTCCGGCCCGCTGATGAGCGGCGAGCAGCTGGCGCACCTGCTGGCCGTCGTGCACGGTGCCCAGGCCCGCCATCGCGATGTCGTCACGCCGGTCGAAGTGCTGGCTGCTTTCGGCGGCTTCGAGGTCGCGGTGATGGTCGGCGTGATGCTGATGGCGGCGAGCAAGCGCCACCTGCTGATGGTCGATGGCCTGCCGGCCTGCGCCGCGCTGATGCTGGCCGCGCGCATCGCGCAGCCGGTCACCGACTACAGCGTGTTCTGCCGCAGCCACAAGCACCGCGGCCTGGACCAGGCCTTGAACCTGTTCCGCGCCACGGCGTTGCTGGAGCTGGGCATGGAAAGCACCGACGGCACCGGTGCCACCCTGGCCTGGCCGCTGGTGAAATGCGCCGCTGCGCTGCTCACCGAAGTGGCCGACGGTGAAGACCCCGGCCCGACGCACCCGGGCTCGCTGACGGCAGCGGCGGGCGATTCGCTGCCCTTCAGCGAATCGCAGCTCTAGCCGACGCGCCCGGTCTCGAATCGAAGGCGCGCCGGACGTTCAGCGGGTGGCCTCGCCACGCCCGCCCGGGACCGGCTGCAGCGGCTGCACGGGCTGGGGCGCCTCGTCGTCGCCGGGCTCCTGCGGCGGCGGCGCGGGCGGCGTCACGCGCGACGGCAGGTTCAGTCTGGGGGCCGGGACCACCGCGCCGGCGGGCGCCGGCGGCTGCACCGCCGCGCCCAGGCGTGTCGCCGCCGGCAGCACACCGGTGGCGGCCGGGGCCGGCGGCGGCAGCTTGAGCGCGACCAAGGCCGCCCCGCCGCGCGGGCCGAGCGTGGCACCGCGGGCCTCGACGCTTTGCAGTACATGCGGGCCGTCCACCGTGGCGCCGACGCGGTAGGTGCGTGGCGGTTTGCCGTCCACGGCAATCAGCGCCAGGCCCTCGCCTGCGGCCTTGGGCGAACGCGGGCTGACCACGCCGATGAGTTGAAAGCGCGCGTCGGCAGCCGGCTCGGGCGGCGCGTCGGCGGTCGCCGCAACGACGTCGGCGCCCAGCAGCCGCGTCAGGTCGCCGCGCAGCGCCGTGCCGGTATCGGCGACCACGGCCTGCGGCGGGGCCGGCGGCGGGCGCACGAAAACCTTCAAGCCCCAGGCCAGCGCACTGGCGGCGACCAGCGCCCAGACGACAAATGTCAACCAGCGTGCCAACATGCCAAGATTATGATTCAAGCCCCTCACCGAGCGCGCCCCGGGACCCCGTTCCCGTGCCGCCTGCAGCCCCCGCCATGACGCCCCAGCCCGCCGCCCGCCGCCACCGCGGCTTCACGCTCATCGAACTCATGGTGGTGCTGGTCATCATCGGCGTGCTCGGTGCGCTGATCGTGCCCAACCTCATCAACCGCGCCGACGACGCGCGCGTCACCGCGGCCCGTACCGATGTCAACAACCTGATGCAGGCGCTCAAGCTCTACAAGCTGGACAACCAGCGCTATCCGAGTGCCGGGCAGGGGCTGGAGTCGCTGGTGAAGAAGCCCACCGAGGGCAGCATTCCGCCGAACTGGAAGTCCTACGTGGACAAGTTGCCGTCCGACCCCTGGGGCCGTCCCTACCAGTACCTGAATCCGGGCGTGAACGGCGAGATCGACGTCTTCAGTTTCGGCGCCGACGGTCAGCCAGGGGGCGAAGGCAACAATGCCGACATCGGCTCCTGGCAGTAGATCCCGGCCCGGCGTGGCGGGGCTGGCCCGGCGCGGCTTCACGCTCATCGAACTGCTGGTGGTGATCGCGATCGTGGCACTGTCGGCCGGCGTCGTGAGCCTGGCCCTGCGCGACGGCGACGCGGCGCAGCTCGAGGAAGAAGGCGAACGGCTGACGGCACTGCTGGAAACCGCGCGCGCCGACGCCCGGGCGCTGGGTGCTGCGGTGCGCTTCGTACCGGCCGGCGGCGCCCAGGGGCAGGAAGTGCAGGCAGCGCAGTTCCGTTTCATCGGCCTGCCATCGCTGCGCAAGATGCCCACGCGCTGGCTCGATCCGCGGGTCAGCGCACAAGTGGTGGGCGGCAGCGTGCTGGTGCTCGGGCCCGACGCCATCCTGCCGGCCCAGCGCATCGTGCTGCGGCTGTCCGACCGGCGGCTGGAACTGGCCACCGATGGCCTGGGCCCCTTCGCCGTCGTGGCCGAGCAGACGGTGCCGTGACAGCCTGCGATCCAACTCCGCGCGGGCGCTGACGATGCGGCCTGCGCGCGGCTTCACCCTGCTCGAAGTGCTGGTCGCGCTGGCCGTGGTGGCCATCACGCTGGGTGCCGGCCTGCGCGCCGCCGGCGCGCTGACCGACAACGCCGAGCGCCTGTCCGAGGTGATCGCGGCGCAATGGTGTGCCGACAACCAGCTCACGGCGCTGCGCCTGGCGCGCACCTTCCCGGGTGTCGGTGACGCCGACTTCAGCTGCGATCAACTCGGCCGCAGTTACCGCGGCACGCTGGTCACGCGGCCGACGCCGAACCCGAGCTTTCGCCGCGTCGATGCGGTCGTCCACGACGACGCCGGCCACGCGCTGGTGACCTTGTCCACGGTGTTGTCGCGGCAATGATCCCGGCCCCTGCAGGAAATGGCACGCCGCGGCCGCGCCAGGCCGGCTTCACGCTGGTCGAAGTGCTGGTGGCGCTGCTGGCCATGGCCATCCTGGCGTCGCTGTCGTGGCAGGGGCTGGACGGCATCCTGCGCGCCCGCGACGGCACCCGCGCGGCGATCGACCGCACCGTGCGGCTGGCGACCGTGCTCACGCAATGGGAACAGGACCTGCAGGCCGTGCACGACGCCGGCGTGGTGCCGGCGCTGGCCTTCGACGGCCAGACCCTGCGCCTGACGCGCCGCGTCGAAGCCGGCGTGGCGCTGGTCACGTGGTCGGTGCGCGGCGGCATCTGGCAGCGCTGGGCCGGACCGGTGCAAACGCGCAGCGCCGAACTGCAGCAGACCTGGCTCGCCAGCTTCCAGTTCCTGGGCAACGAGCCGGGGCACCTCAGGCTGGTCACCGGCCCGGCCAGCTGGCAGGTCTACTTCCACCGTGGTGGGTCCTGGACCAACGCGCAGTCCACCGGCGACCTCGTGCAGGCGCCGGCGGCGGCGGCCGGCGCACCGCCTGCCGCGCGCGAGACGCTGCCCGACGCCGTGCGCCTGGTCATCACGCTCGACCCCGGCACGCTGACGCGCGACATCGCGCTCGGGCCCTCCGGCACATGAACACGCAGCGGCTCTGGCCCCGGCGTCGCCAGCGCGGCGCGGCGCTGCTGCTGGCGATGATCATCCTGTCGGTGGTGGTCACCGTCACCGCCGGCATGGTGTGGCAGCAGACACGCGCGGTGGAGGTCGAGGCCGCCGAGCGTGCACGCGTGCAGGCAGCCTGGATCCTGGGCGGCGCCCTCGACTGGGCGCGGCTGATCCTGCGCGAGGACCAGCGCAACAACCAGCAGACGGGCCGCAACGTCGACGCCCTGGACGAGCCCTGGGCCACGCCGCTGGCCGAAGCCCGGCTGTCGACCTTCCTGGCCGCGGACAAGGACAACAACGCCGACGGCGGCCCGGAGGCCTTTCTGTCCGGCAGCATCGTCGACGCGCAAGCGCGCTACAACCTGCGTGGCCTGGTCGACGGCGAGGGCAAGGCGGTGGCGGTGCAGGTGGCGGCACTGCAGCGCTTGTGCCAGCTGGCCGGCCTGCCAGGTGACACCGCCGAGCGCATCGCCGCCGGGCTGATGGCTGCCCACGCGCGGCCGGACAGCGCCACCGATGCGCCGCTGCAGCCCGCGCAACTGCCCGACCTGGCCTGGCTGGGCGTCGACGCCGCCACCATCGACCGCCTGGCACCCTGGGTCGAGCTGCTGCCGGTGGCCACGGCAGTCAACGTCAACACCGCGCCGCGCGAGGTGCTGGTGGCGGCCATCGACGGTCTCGATCTCGGCAGTGCCGAGCGGCTGGTGCAACGCCGCCAGCGCCAGCCCTTCGCCACGCTGGAAGAGGTCAAGGCGGAATTGCCCGAAGGCGCGGTGGCCGACACCGCGCGCGTCGGCGTGCGCTCCAGCTACTTCGAGGTGGCCGGGCGGCTGCGACTCGAGGAACGCGTGCTCGAGGAGCGCTCGCTGCTGCAGCGCCGCGGCGGCGGCGGCGGCGACGTCGTGGTCTTGCGCCGCGACAGGCGCAGCTTCATGACCGCGTCGCGCTGACGGCGACAATACGGCGCACTCGTTCACTCCCAGAGAGGCTCCGTCGACGCCATGTCCGTGCTCGTGATCCAGCTCCCGCCGCGCGATCGCCTGCGTGCCCGGTCTGCGGGTGCCGACGCCGCGGGCGGCTGGCGGCTGCCGCAGGAGTGGAGCTTCGTGCTCAGCAACGACGGCCGCACCGTGGCGCAGTCGGGCCAGGCGGCGCTGGCGCTGCTGCCGCGCGCCGGCAGCGTCGTGCTCGTGCTGGCCGAGGCCGATGTCGGCTGGCACCGCGTGTCGATCCCGCGCGCGCCGGCGGCCAGGCTGCGCGCGGCGCTGGCCGGCGTGATGGAAGAGGCGCTGCTCGACGACGAGGAGGCCTTGCACTTCGCGCTCGGCCCCGGCGCCGTGGCCGGGCGGGAAGCCTGGGTCGCGGTGACGCATCGGCCCTGGCTGCAGGCGGCGCTGCTGGCGCTGGAGGCGGCCGGCCGCAGCGTCGAACGCGTGGTGCCGGCGAGCATCCCGAACACGGCGGCCACCGACCCGGCGCGCGGCCACTTCTTCGTTGCCGACACCGGCAACGAGGCCCTGCCGTGGCTCACGCTCGCCCGCGCCGAAGGGGTCGTCTGCCTGCGCCTGGCCGGCGGCCTGGCGCGCGCCCTGCTGCCGGCGGCCGGCGAGTCGGTGCGCTGGACGGCCACCCCTGCCGCCGCCGCCGCCGCCGAGCGCTGGCTGGGCGCGCCGGTGCCGCTGCTGAGCGACGCCGAGCGCGCGCTGGAAGCGCTGCAGGGCACGGTCAACCTGCGCCAGTTCGACCTTGCCGCGCGGCACCGCGGATCGCGCGCGCTGCGTGTAGCGGCACGCCGTTTCCTCAGCGCCGAATGGCGACCGGTGCGTGTGGGACTGGCCGCCATCGTGGTGCTGAACCTGGTGGGGCTCAACAGCTACGCCTGGCAGCAGCGCGACGCCCTGGCCGGCAAGCGCCAGGCGATGGCCGAGTTGCTGCGCGCCACGCACCCCGGCGTGCGCGCGGTGCTCGACGCGCCGCTGCAGATGCAGCGCGAAACCGAGCGGCTGCGCGCCGCCGCCGGCCGCGCCGGCGACACCGATCTGGAGGTCCTGCTGGCCGTGGCGGCCGCAGCCTGGCCCGACGGCCTGGGGCCGGTGCAGACGCTGCAGTTCGAGTCCGGCCAGCTGACGCTGGCTGCGCCCGGGTGGGGCGAGGCGCAGCAGGCGCAGTTCAGCGCCAGGCTGCGCAGTGCCGGTTATGCAGCCGAGTTCGCCGAGGGGCGCCTGAAGGTTACCCGCGCGACGGCGCGCAGCGCCTTGGGGGCGGCATGAGCGCGCCGGGCCGCCCCAAGCGCGAATTCCCCCTCGGGGGGTGGGCGCGCAGCGCCTGGGGGGTGGCATGAGCGCGCCGAGCCGCACCAAGCGCGAATTCCCCCTCGGGGGGCGGGCGCGCAGCGCCTGGGGGGCGCCATGAGCGAGACCGGCGACAACAGCGGCCGCGGCGCACTGGCCGGCTACGCGACAGCGGCGCGCGCCTGGTGGCAAACGCGCGCCGTGCGCGAACGCCGGCTCGTGCTGGCCGCCGCAACGGTGCTGGGCCTGTTCCTGACCTGGGCGCTGGCGGTGCAGCCGGCCTGGCGCACGATCGACCGCGCGGCTGCCGAACGCCAGACTCTGGAGTCGCAATGGCAGACCATGCAGCGGCTGGCCGCGGAGGCGCAGCAACTGCGCGCTGCGCCGCCGGTGAGCCAGCAGCAGGCGGTGGCCGCGCTGCAGGCTGCCGCAGCGCGCCTGGGCAGCGCCGGTCGCTTGACGCTGCAGGGTGATCGCGCCGTGCTCACGCTCAATGGCGTGGGCACCGCAGCGCTGCGCGACTGGCTGGCCGAGGCGCGCAGCGGCGCACGGGCGCGGCCGGTGGAGGCCAGGCTGTCGCGCACCGCCAGCGGTTACGTCGGCACGCTGGTGGTGGCGATCGGGGGGGGAACTTGATCGGCTGGGCTGCCGCCGGCGCCGTGTTCGGCGGCACGCTGGCGCTCGTCGCCCTGGCCCCTGCGGCCTGGCTGGCGAATGCCGTTGCTGCGGCCAGCGAGCAGCGTCTGCTGCTTGCCGACGCCAGCGGCACCGTATGGAGCGGCAGCGCCGTGCCGGTGCTGACCGGCGGCGCCGGCAGCCGTGACGCCAGTGCCCTGCCGGGCCGCCTGCACTGGCGACTGGGCTACGCCGGCGCCGCACTGGCGCTGCGCGTCAGCCACGCCTGCTGTCTGAACGGTGAACTGCAGCTGCGTGTGCTGCCGGGCTGGGGCGGCGCGCGCGTCGAGCTGCAGCCCACCGTGGGTGCCGCCGGGCAGCCGGCGCACATCGGGCAATGGCCGGCGGCCTGGCTGGTCGGCCTGGGCACGCCCTGGAACACGCTGCAGCCTTCGGGTTCGATCCGGCTCGCGAGCGCGGGGCTGACGCTCGAATCGGTGCAGGGCCGGTGGCGGCTGAACGGCCGCGCCGAGATCGACCTCGAGGCCATGGCCTCGCGCGTGTCCACGCTCGACGAACTGGGCAGCTACCGTATCGTCGTCGCTGGCGACGCGGAAAGCGGCGAGGCTTCCACGCTGCAGCTCAGCACGCGGCGCGGCGCGCTGCAGCTGTCGGGCAGCGGCCAGTGGGTGGCGTCGAGACTGCGCTTCCAGGGCCAGGCCCGTGCGGCCCCCGGCTCCGAGGCGGTGCTGAACAATCTGCTGAACCTCATCGGCCGGCGCCAGGGTGCGCTGTCCGTCATATCGATCGGATGAACATGAACCGACCACACAAGACCGGCTGGCGCGGCGCAGCCCTGGCCTTGCTGGCCGCACTGGCGTGGACCGCAGCGCAGGCGCCGGCGTGGGCGCAGAACATCACGCCGCGATCACGTGCACCGGTGACGGTGAACTTCGTCAACGCCGACATCGAGGCCGTGACGCGGGCCTTCGCGGCGATGATCGACCGCTCGATCCTCGTCGACCCGCGCGTGCGCGGCACGATCACGGTCTACAGCGAACAGCCGCAGAGCGTGCGCGACGCCTACCAGAGTTACCTGTCGGCGCTGCGCGGGCTGGGCTTCGCGGTGGTCGAAAGCGGCGGCCTGCTCAAGGTCGTGCCCGAGGCCGACGCCAAGCTGCAGACCGGCACCGTGTCGGTGGGCGAAGCGGCGCCGGAGCGGGGCATCCGCGGCGACCAGATCATCACGCAGATCTTCTCGCTGCGTTACGAGAACCCGAACAACCTGGTGGCGGTGCTGCGGCCGCTGATCAGCGCCAACAACACCATCAACGCCAACGTCGGCAGCAACGCGCTGATCATCACCGACTACGCCGAGAACCTGCAGCGCATCGCCAAGATCATCGCCGCGCTCGACCAGCCCACCGGTACCGAGGTCGAGATCGTGCGCCTGGAGCACGCCGTGGCCGCCGACCTGGCGCCGCTGGTGCAGCGCATCGGCGACGGTGGCCCGGTGGTGGCCACCCCGGGCGTGCCGGGTGGCGCCGCCGGCGGCGCCACCGTGGTCGCCGACTCGCGCAGCAATTCGCTGCTCATCCGCGCCTCCAACCCGTCGCGGCTGGCGGCGCTGCGCGCCACCATCGCCCGCCTCGACCGCCCGAGCTCGGCCACCGGACCCGGCGGCAACATGTGGGTCGTGCACCTGAAGAACGCCGACGCGACGCGGCTGGCCACCGTCGTTCGCGCCGCCTTCGGCGCCATCGGCGGCACCGGCAGCGGTGCCGCGCCCACCCTGTCGCTGCCGGCGGCGACGGCTGCGCCCGGTGGCGGCGCCCCCCGGGGCGCGGCCGGCGCGGCCGGGCGGGCGGCCCCCGCGGCGCCCCGCCCCCGCGGCTTCATCCCGCCCCCCCCGCGGCCCAAT
>CAYJOA010000165.1:1881-8755 GCA_964371495.1 uncultured Rubrivivax sp. | reverse complement strand
AAATTCTTGGTGGCCTGGGGCGGAATCGAACCACCGACACGCGGATTTTCAATCCGCTGCTCTACCAACTGAGCTACCAGGCCGTGAGCCCGCGATTATAGCCGGCAGCGTTCAGCCGCCGCCGCCGCGCTTGTTGCGCGTCAGGTCCACGCCCAGTTGCTTGAGCTTGCGGTACAGGTGCGTGCGCTCGAGCCCGGTCTTCTCGGCCACGCGGGTCATCGAGCCACCCTCCTTGGCCAGGTGGAACTCGAAGTAGCTCTTCTCGAAGGCATCACGCGCCTCGCGCAGCGGGCGGTCGAGGTCGAAGGTCTGCTCGGCGCGCGGGCCTTCGGCCACCGCCGGCAGCAAGGGCTGGCCGTGCGCGCCGCCGCCATGGTTGTCGCCGTTGTAGGGCGCGTCGCTGCGCACGTAGGGCGTGGCCAGGCCCATGGCCAGGCGCTGCGCGGGCTTGATGAGCGCCTGCTCCACTGCGCGCAGCAGCTTCTGCAGCGTGATCGGCTTTTCCAGGAAGGCGCTGGCGCCGTACTTGGTGGCCTCCACCGCGGTGTCGATGGTGCCGTGGCCGCTCATCATGATCACCGGCATCTGCAGCTGCCCGCTGGCCGACCACTCCTTGAGCAGCGTGACGCCGTCGACGTCGGGCATCCAGATGTCCAGCAGCACGAGGTCCGGCCGCAGCGATTCGCGCACCAGGCGCGCCTGCGCGGCGTCTTCGGCCAGCTCGACGGTGTGTCCCTCGTCGGTGAGGATCTCGCTGAGCAGGGCGCGGATGCCCAACTCGTCATCGACTACCAGGATGGTTGCCATGCCCTCTAATGCACCTGTGTTGCGTCGCCGGGCGCCGGCGCGGGGATGGCGTCGGCGCCCCCCGCAGTTCCGGCCGGCGTGACGGCAAACTTGGAAAATGATAGCGAAACGCGCGCGCCCGTCACCGGGCCGTCGGTCTGGTCGCCGGCGTGCAGGTTGGCCGCACGCAGCCGCGCGCCGTGTTCGTCGGCGATCTTCTTCACCACCGCCAGGCCCAGGCCGGTGCCGCGCGGCTTGGTCGTGACGTAGGGCTCGAAGGCGCGCTTGAGCACCTTCTCGGCGAATCCCGGGCCGTTGTCCAGCACCGTCAGGCGCACCGCGCGCAGCTCGCCGTTCTCGCCGCGTGCCACCGATGTCCTGATCTCGACCTGGCCGTCGGGCCGGTCGGCCACCGCGTCCAGCGCGTTCTGCACCAGGTTGTGGATGACCTGGCGCAGCTGCGTCGCGTCGCCCAGGATGAGCGGCAGCTGCGGCGCCAGCGCGGCCACCAGCAGGCCGTTGTCCAGCGCCTGGCCGTACAGGGCCATGACCTCGGCGGCCAGCGCGTTCAGGTCCAGCGGCAGCAGCTGCGCCGCCGGCAGCCGCGCGTAGTCGCGGAATTCGTTGACCAGCGCCTGCATCGCCTGCACCTGGTTGACGATGGTGGCCACCGAGCGCAGCAGCAGCGCCTGGTCGGCGCCCTCGAGCTTGGCCTCCAGCTTGTGGCGCAGCCGCTCGGCCGACAGCTGGATCGGCGTCAGCGGGTTCTTGATCTCGTGCGCCAGGCGTCGCGCGACCTCGGACCAGGCCGCCGAGCGCTGTGCCGAGACGATCTCGGTGATGTCGTCGAAGACCAGCAGCCGGGCCTCTCCCGGCAGCGTGGCGCCGCGCACCAGCAGGGCCAGCGTGGCGCCGTCGCCGCGCGTGAGGTCGAACGACTCCTGCCACTGGTCGCGCTCGCCGGCCTCGGGGCTGGTGGCCAGCAGCTCGAAACGCTGTTCGACGCCCTGTGCCAGCGTCTGCAGCTCGGGCAGTTCGGACAGCCGGCGGCCGCGCCAGGCCGACAGCGGCCGCTGCAGGATACGCGTGGCCCCGGGGTTCACGGTGTCGATGCGGCCTTCGCGGTCGAACACGATGACGCCGGCGGTCAGCGTGTCCAGGATCGTCTGCAGCCGCGTGCGCGCGCCCTCCAGCTGCTGCATGCCGCGCTGCACCTGGCCGCGCGCCTCGGCGACCTGCGCCGTCATGTCGGCAAAGCTGCGTGTCAGGCCGCCGAGCTCGTCGCCGCTGGCGAACACCGGTTTGGCCGTCAGGTCGCCGGCCGCCACCTGGCGCACGCCGTCGGCCAGCAGCAGCAGCGGTCGCGCCAGCTGGTTGCCCAGCAAGACGGCCAGCAGCACGGCAGCGAACACGGCCAGCACCAGCGTCAGCGTCAGCGTGCCCACGTACATGCGGCGCAGGCTGTCGCGGGCCAGCGCGCGTTGCTGGTATTCGCTGTACGCCGCCTGCACCGCCAGCGCGTTGGCGGCCAGCCCGCGCGGCACCGGCTGCACCAGCATGACGTAGCGCTCGTCGCCCGGCGTCAAGGCGGTGTCGCTGCGCGGCACCCGCGCCAGAGCACGCACGCGCGGGCCGGCCAGGTCGGCGGCCAGCGCTTCGTCGTCCAGGCTTTCCACCGCGCTGGCGCCGCCGGCGGCGCGCGCCTGCCGCAGCAGCAGCGCGTTGGGCCGTTCGGGCGGGCCGACGTCGGCGCTGCCGCCGGCGCTGAGCAGCACCTGCCCGTTGGCCGCCACCAGCGACACCGCGCTGGCGCCGATCTGTTCGCGCAGCCGCTCCAGCAGCAGCGGCGAGACGATGCCGCCGCCTTCGGCCAGCCGCTCGGCGGCGACGCGAGCCTTGCCTTCCAGGTCGGTGGCCAGCGTGGCCAGCGTGTCCTTGCCCAGCGCCAGGCCCGAGTCCAGCGCGCCGGCCACCCTGACGTCGAACCAGGCCTCGATGCTGCGCGACACGAACTGGTACGACACGGTGTAGATCACCAGCCCAGGCAGCAGCCCGACGAGCGCGAAGATGCCCGCCAGCTTGATGAGCAGCCGGCTGCCGAACTTGCCGCGCCGCATGCGCACCAGCAGGCGCACCCCGACCACGGCAATGACCACCGACAGCAGCACCGCCACCGCGACGTTGAGCCAGAACAGCCAGACGAAATGCCGCTCGTAGGCGCTGCCGCCCTGGGTGCTGAACGACAGCACGAAGGCCAGCACCAGCGTCGCGCCGGTGCCCGCCACCAGCGCGATGATCCAGCCCCAGCGCGTGGACCGTCTCATGAGTGGGGCTCGTACCTGAGCACGCGCTCCACGCCGACCGACCACTCGCCGCCGGGCCCGCCCAGGCCGAACTGCATCGGGCTCGGCAGCTGCTTGGTGTCGAGCCGGTAGCTGAACTCGATGGTGTAGCTGCTGCCGGGGTCGATCTGCGACAGCTCGGCCAGCTTCCAGCCGGCGCTGCGCGAGGCCGTGCTCAGTGCCTCGGCCAGCGTCTCGTGCGTCTGGTGCAGGCCGCCGAGGCCGACGCGCCAGGTGTTGGTGAGCGGCTGATAGGCCACCCGCCATGACCGCGAAACCCGCGCCACGCGCTCGTCGCGCCAGTACCAGCGGTTGCGCAACAGCCGCGCCTCGGCGACGAAGTAGATCGGCACGCCACGCTGCAGCGCGTCTTCCACCGCCTTGGGCAGTGTCACGCGGGCGGCAAAGTCCAGGCTCAGCGCGCCCTCGCTCTGGCTGGTCTGCAGCGTCGCCAGTTCGACACCCTGGCCACGCACGGCGCCGGCCCACAGGCAGGCCAGCACCAGCAGGAGCTGGAGGCCCTGCAGGAAGCGTCGGCGGACCAGCGACAGGTGCATCACGGAAGCGGTGGGTTTCTCAGGTCTTGCGGATCAGCCCATAGAAGAAGCCGTCGTGGAGAGCCGGGCCACGGCCCGGGCTCCCCGGTGCTGCATTGTCGTGGCTGGGCAGCAGGTGGCCGGGCGACTGCGGCGCCAGCGCGGCCGCGCCGGCCGGGCAGCGTTGCAAAAACGCGTCGATCTGGGCCTGGCCCTCGGACTTGAAGATCGAGCAGGTGGCGTACAGCAGGTGGCCGCCCGGCGCCAGCAGCGGCCACAGCGCGTCCAGCAGTTCGGCCTGCACGCGCGCCAGCGCGGTGACGTCGTCGGGGCGGCGCAGCCAGCGCACGTCGGGGTGGCGGCGCACGATGCCCGAAGCGGTGCAGGGCGCGTCGAGCAGGATGGCGTCGAAGGGCCGGCCGTCCCACCACGCGGCGGGCCGGCGGGCGTCGCCGGCCTTCAGCTCGGCGCGCAGCTGCAGCCGGTTCAGCGTTTCCTGCACGCGCGGCAGGCGCAGCGGGTCGCTGTCCAGCGCCAGCAGGTCCAGCTCGGCCAGCTCGAGCAGGTGCGCCGTCTTGCCGCCGGGCGCGGCGCAGGCGTCGAGCACGCGCGCGCCGGCACGCAGCGGCGCCGCCGACAGCAGCAGCGGCGCGGCGATCTGCGCTGCGGCGTCCTGCACCGAGACTTCGCCCTCGGCGAAGCCGGGCAGCTGCTGCACCGGGCAGGGTTCGGCCAGCAGCACGGCGGCGGGGCAGGCCAGCGCCGGCTCGGCCAGGTTCTCGACGACGCTGGCGGCGCGGCCGGCGGCGGCCAGCCGCTGCACGTAGGCGGCCGCGCTGCCGCGGCGGGCGTTCACGCGCAAGGTCATCGGCGGTCGCCGGTTGGCCTCGGCCAGCAAGCCCTGCCAGCGCTGCGGCCAGTCGTGCTGCACACGTTCGATCCACCACAACGGGTGGTTCCAGGCGCCCAGTGGCGTGTGGCGCACGGCGGCGACGACGGCGTCGCGTTCGCGCAGGAAACGCCGCAGCACGGCGTTGACGAAACCGGCCGCCGCCGGCGTGCGGTGGCGCGCGGTGGTCACGGCCTGGTCGACGAGCACGTGTTCGGAGTAGGGCGGTGTCGCGTCGGGCCACAGCAGCGCCAGCGCGGTGACCAGCAGCGCGTCGACCTGAGGCGGCGGGATCTTGGGCGCCAGCTGGGTGCGCGCCTCGGTGGCACTGCCCAGCCAGCGCAGCGTGTGGAAGCTCAGCGCCTGCACGCCGGCGCGCAGCTCGGGCGGGCAGCGCGCCAGCACCTCGGTGAGCGAACGGCCGCCGCGCACGGCCTGCAGTGCGTCGGCCGTGTGATCGAGTTGCCGCCACAGCGGCGGCGAGGGGGATGCGCCGGTCATCGCCGCAGTCTAGACGCCAACAGCCGCTGGCCCGGTAGGGCCGGCGACGGCGGCGCACAATGCCGCTCTTGCCTCCCCCAGCGTACCGTTGCCGCATGGCCCTCACCCCACCGCCCCCCGCCGACACCGCCGCCCGCGCCCTTCGCAGCGAAGAGGAGATGGCGCAACTGCCGGCCTCCGAGCGCATCCGCATGCGGCTGGTGGCCGCCGATCGCCGCTACCACGCCAACGACAACATCGCCGCCTTCGTGCGCGCGGGCGAGGTCGACGAGCTCAAGGCCGAGGTGCAGGCCAGGATGCAGGAGCTGCTGCGCGCGCTGGTCATCGACACCGACAGCGACCACAACACCAACGAGACCGCGCAGCGCGTGGCCAAGATGTACGTCGACGAGGTCTTCCGCGGCCGCTACGTGCCGATGCCCGCGGTCACCGAGTTCCCCAACGCCGAGCGGCTGAACGAACTCATGATCGTCGGCCCGATCACCGTGCGCAGCGCCTGCAGCCACCACATGTGCCCGATCTTCGGCCGCGTCTGGATCGGCATCCTGCCCAACGAGCACAGCAACCTCATCGGCCTGAGCAAGTACGCGCGCATCTGCGACTGGATCATGAGCCGGCCGCAGATCCAGGAAGAGGCCGTGACGATGCTCGCCAACGAGCTGCAGGAGCGCGTCAAGCCCGACGGCCTGGCCATCGTGATGGAAGCCGACCACTTCTGCATGCACTGGCGCGGCGTCAAGGACGACGAGTCGATGATGACCAACAGCGTGATGCGCGGCGCCTTCCTGAAGGACGCCAACCTGCGCCGCGAGTTCCTCTCGCTGCTGCCGCGCAAACACACCCCCTGAGACAGGAGACCCGATGCTCGTGCGACTCATGTATGCCAGCCGGGCCGTGCCGGCGGTGGACCAGGACCGGCTGCTCGCCATCCTGCGCAAGTCCAAGGCCAACAACCCCATGCTCGGCGTCACCGGCGTGCTGTGCTTCAGCGAAGGTATCTTCCTGCAGGTGCTGGAGGGCGGGCGCAGCGCAGTGAACCGGCTCTACAACAGCATCGCCGGCGACCCTTGCCACACCGACGTCGAACTGCTCAGCTACGAGGAGATCGGCGAGCGGCGCTTCGCCGGCTGGTCGATGGGGCAGGTCAACATGGCGCGGCTGAACCCGGCGCTGCTGCTGAAGTATTCGGAACGTCCGGTGCTGGACCCGTACGCGGTGTCGGGCGCGGTGTCGATGGCGCTGTTCGAGGAACTGATAGCCACGGCGTCCATCGTCGGCCTGCCCTGAGGGGCTGCCTTCACGGGTCGACATGACCCTGGCGCCCGTGTGGCGCGCGAGCCGGTGTTTTCCCCGATCGGCGTCGGTCTCAGAGGCTAGATATTGGTAATTTCGGATATCCGAATGTACTGACGCAGACGCAGCAATCTTCCGTCTCGTTCGCGCCGCTGCAGAGCCTGTCCGGCATCGTCACGCCCAGCGGCCTGCATTTCGAGCGCCACCACCAGGGCTGGTGGGACATCGACCCGTCCAAGCACCGGCTGATGATCAACGGTTCGGACGCGAAGATGGTGAAGACGCCGATGGTCTTCACGATGGACGAGCTGATGCGGCTGCCCAGCGTGAGCCGCTTCCACTTCATCGAGTGCGGCGCCAACACCGGCATGGAATGGGGCAAGGTCGCGGTGCCCACCTGCCAGTACTCGCACGGCATGCTGAGCTGCAGCGAGTTCACCGGCGTGCCGCTGAAGGTGCTGCTCGACATGGCGGGTGCCGACACCCGGCGCGGACGCTTCGTGCTCGCCGAAGGCGCCGACGGCAGC
>CAYJOA010000165.1:0-1871 GCA_964371495.1 uncultured Rubrivivax sp. | reverse complement strand
CCGACACCGGGGGGTGAGGTTGGGTCGTGGCCTTGGGCCCCGACGGCAGCTCGATGACGCGCACGATCCCGATGGAGATGGTCGACAGTGGCGAGGTGCTGGTCGCCTACGGCCAGAACGGCGAGATGCTGCGGCCCGAGAACGGCTACCCGCTGCGCTTGGTGGTGCCGGGAGTGCAGGGCGTGAGCTGGGTCAAGTACCTGCGCCGCATCGAGGTCGGCGACCAACCCTGGGCGACCAAGGACGAGGCCATCCACTACATCGACCTCATGCCCGACGGCAGGCACCGTCAGTACACCAGCATCCAGGAGTGCAAGACCGTGGTCACCACGCCGTCGGGCGGCCAGGTGCTGCTCGACAAGGGCTACTACCAGATCAGCGGTCTGGCCTGGAGCGGGCGCGGCAAGATCAAGCGCGTCGACGTCTCGGTCGACTGCGGGCGCAACTGGCGCACGGCGCGCTTCCAGGGGCCGGTGATGGACAAGTGCCTGAGCCGCTTCACGCTGGACTCGGTGTGGGACGGCAAGCCGGCGCTGATCCAGAGCCGCGCCATCGACGAGACCGGCTACGTGCAGCCCACCAGCCGCCTGCTGCGCAGCGTGCGCGGCACGCGTTCGATCTATCACAACAATTCGATTCAGACCTGGCTCGTGCAGGAGAGCGGTGAGGTGAAGAATGTCCAGCTCTCCTAAGGCCATCGCCGCCGCGGCGATCGCGCTGGCCGCGGGCGCCGCGCTCGCGCAATCGACCGCGTTTCACGGCATCGGCCGTCCGGCCACGGCCAAGGAAGTCGCGGCCTGGGACATCGACGTGCGCCCCGACTTCAAGGGTCTGCCCAGGGGCAGCGGTTCGGTGGCCCAGGGCATGGTTGTCTGGGAAGCCAAGTGCGCGTCGTGTCACGGCATTTTCGGCGAGAGCAACGAGGTCTTCACGCCGCTGGTCGGCGGCACCACCAAGGAAGACGTGAAGACCGGCCGCGCGGCCCGACTCACCGACCCCGCCTACCCCGGCCGCACGACGCTGATGAAGGTGGCCACCATCTCCACGCTGTGGGACTACATCCGCCGCGCGATGCCGTGGAATGCGCCCAAGTCGCTGGCCACCGACGAGGTTTACGCCGTCACTGCCTTCCTGCTGAATCTGGGCGGCGTGCTGCCCGACGACTACGTGCTGTCCGACCGCAACATCGCGCAGGCGAAGAAGCTGCTGCCCAACCGCTACGGCATGACCGCCCAGCACGGCATGTGGCCCGGCAGGAGCCTGGGCAACGGCGGCAAGCCCGACGTCAAGGCCGTGGCCTGCATGAAGGACTGCGCCGCCGAGCCCAGCGTGGCGTCGTTTCTGCCCGACTTCGCGCGCAACGCGCACGGCAACCTGGCCGAGCAGAACCGCCCGGTGGGAGCGCAGCGTGGCGCCGACACCACGGCGCCGGCGAGCACCTCGGCGGTCGCCGGCGACGGCAGCGCCGCCGATCACCAAGACGCTGCAACAGCACCTGTGCCTGACCTGTCATGGCATCGACGCCAAGGTCGTCGGCCCGGCGCTGCAGGACGTGGCGAAGAAGTACGCGGCACGTCCCGACGTCGTCGAGTACCTGACGCAGAGGATCCGCGCCGGGGGTGCCGGCATCTGGGGACCGATCCCGATGCCGCCGCAGGCCCTGCCGGAAGCCGACGCCACGGCCATCGCGAAGTGGCTGGCCGCCGGCGCCAGGCGCTGACTACCCACAAGAAGTAGGTGCAACACCGCAGCGGGTATGCCCCGGTTGGCGTGCCCGGATGACCATTAGATGATCTACATCAAGGATAAGGAGAGACTGATGCAAACCCGACGTGACATGCTGGCGCACGGTGCCACCGTGGCCGGCCTGC
>CAYJOA010000164.1:3443-8800 GCA_964371495.1 uncultured Rubrivivax sp. | reverse complement strand
TCGATGTGGTCGAGCAGGCGGCCCGGCGTGGCGATCAGCACCTCGACGCCGGCCTTCAGTGCCAGCGTCTGCGGCTTCATGTCGATGCCGCCGAAGACCACGGTGGAGCGCAGCTGCGAGTGCTTGGCGTACTTCTTGACGTTGTCGGCGACCTGGTCGGCCAGCTCGCGCGTGGGTGCCAGCACCAGGGCACGCACCGGGTGGCGTGCCGGCGACATGCTGGCGTTTTCGTGGCGCAGCATCTTCTGCAGCAGCGGCAGCGTGAAGGCGGCGGTCTTGCCGGTGCCGGTTTGCGCGGCACCCATGACGTCGCGGCCGGCCAGCACGATGGGGATGGCCTTGGCCTGGATCGGCGTCATCGCCAGGTAGCCGGACTCGGCCACCGCGCGCAGCAGCTTGGGATCGAGCGGGAGGGTGTTGAACAGCGGCGCCGGCAACTCGGCGGCTGCAGGCAGCGGTGTATCGGATTCAGTCATGAAACGCCATTATCGGCCATGAGGGCAGAATCGCCGCCTGCCGATCGACTTTCACGCTCCGCGCTGGACTCCTGCACCGACTGCGCCGCCAAACGTCGCGGCGGGCCAACGGATACGGCCCGCGGCGGTTTGCCGATGAAACAGTGGCAACCGTCACGGGAGCCCCGATTCAGTGCACTAGAATTTGCCCGGTGACAGTTCCAACACAAGAAAATGGGGGACAGCAGACGCTGGCGCCCCGACTGAAGTCAGCCAAGCGCCGGACCGGCGTCGAAGATCTGCTCTCGCCGTGGGAGGAATTTCGGCGCGTCATCCCGCTGGTTTCGCTGAAGTCGCTGATCGGCTGCCCGCGCCCTGCGGTGCCCGAAGTGGCGGTGCTGCTGTGCACGATGCAGGCTCAGCACTTCCTGGCCGAACAACTGAACTCGATCGCCACGCAGAGCCATGCGAGCTGGTCGATCTGGGCTTCGGACGACGGCTCGGACGACCACACGCACGCGATCCTGGAGTACTACCAGTCGCACTGGGGCGAGGACCGCATTTCCATCCACGCCGGCCCGGCCGAAGGCTCGACGGCGAACTTCCTCTCGCTGAGCTGTCGCGTCGACATCGATGCCGACTACTTCGCCTACGCCGACCAGGACGACATCTGGGAATCCGACAAGCTCGAACGCGCAGTCGAGTGGTTGCGCTCGGTGCCGCCCGACGTGCCGGCGCTCTACGGGTCGCGCACGCTGCTCGTCGACGCCCGCAACCAACACATCGGCTATTCGCCTCTGTTCACGCGCGAGCCGAGCTTTCGGAACGCGCTGGTGCAAAGCATCGCCGGCGGCAACACGATGGTCTTCAACAAGGCCGCACGCGACCTGCTGCGCCAGGCCGGCGAGAACGTCACCGCCGTGACGCACGACTGGTGGGCCTACATGCTGGTCACCGGCTGTGGCGGTGTCGTTCATTACGACCCCTACCCCACCGTGCGCTACCGCCAGCACGGCAGCAACCAGTTCGGCTCCAACACCAGCCTGCGCGCCCACCTCGAGCGTGCGCACGCGCTGCTGCGCGGCCGCTTCCGTGGCTGGGTCGACTCCAACGTGCGTGCGCTGCAGGGTGTCAAGCACCTGATGACGCCGGAGAACCAGCAGGTGCTCGACGAATTCGTCTCGGCACGCCGGCGCTGGGTGGGCGCCCGGCTGGTCGGGCTCAGAAGCACCGGCATCTTTCGCCAGACCCGCCTTGGCAACCTGGGCCTCATCACCGCCGCGCTCATCAATCGCCTGTGAGGTGGCGCGGCCGGCTTGACGCCGCGGCTGCCATGACTCACACGCCGATGGATGAACTGGCTGCCAGCACGGCCGCGGTGCTCGTGGTCTACCGCCTGGCCGTCGACCTGGCACCCACGCTGCAGGCCCTGCAGCGGGCCGTGGGCCGCGTGCTGGTGGTCGACAACCACGAACTCGGCCACCCGCAGCTGGCTGCGCTGGCCCGGCAGGGCAAGGTCGACTGCCTGCACGCGGGCAACGTCGGCGGGCTGGCCGGCGCCTACAACCGCGCGCTCGAATGGCTGCAGATCCATGCCCCGCAGACGCGGCAGGTGGTCTTCCTCGACGAGGATTCCGACCCCGCACCCCTGCATGCCCTGCTGCGCGACGAGGTCACCGGGCGGGCGCTGGCGCAGCCGCAGACCGCTGCCCTGGCGCCGGCCTACCGCGACCGCGCCACGGGGCTGCGCGGCCGCTACATCCGGCTCGGCCGCTACAGGCTTGCGTTCAATCCGCGGGAGTTCTCCGACCTGCGCGCGGTGGCTTTCGTCATCAATTCGATGTCGGTGTGGCGGCTGCAGGCGCTGCAGCGGATCGGGCCGTTCAACGAAGGGCTGGCCATCGACCACGTGGACACCGAGTATTGCCTGCGCGCCCGGCAACTGGGCTACTCGCTGTTCGTGAATGGCGCCTTCGAATTCGCCCATTCGATCGGCGAGCGCAGGAAGTACCGGATCCTGGGCCTGGAGGTGCAGGCCGGAGGCCACTCGCCCGAGCGCCGCTACATGATCGCCCGCAACACCGTCTGGCTGGCGCGCGCGTGGGCGTGGCGCGAGCCGGCCTTTGCCATGCTGTGCCTGGCGCGACTGGCCTACGAGGCGGTCGGCGTCCTGGTGGTCGAAGACCGGGTTGCGGCCAAGCTCGCCGCCTTGTCGCGGGGCGCCGCCAGCGGTCTCGTCGCACGGCAGCGGCCGGCCTGAAGCGTGGCGCCGGCGCTGCCAGGGCGAGCGAGCGCCGAGCGCGCGTTGTGCGCGCTGCTGCCGCTGGCCGCCTGGGCCACCTACGCGCCGCTGGGCCTGAAGTACACGACGTGGCTGCTGGCCGTCGCGCTGGCCGCCGCCAGCCTGCAGCAGCAGCGTCGCTGGACGGCCGCATGGCAACGGCCCGGGACCCCGGTGCTGCTGGGCTTCCTGGCCTTGATGACACTGTCTGCGCTGTGGTCGCGCGCGACATGGCCGCGCATCGGCACCCACTTCTGGATGTACAGCCTGCCGCTGGGCGCCGCGCTGCTGGCCTGCGCCTGCCCACCCGCGGCGGCACGGCGCGGCCTGCAGCACTTCGTCGCCGCCTCCGCAGGCGTGGGCTGGCTCTCGGTGCTGCAGGCTGGCCGCGCCCTGCCGGACTGGGCGCTGTGGAGCAGCACGGTGACGGCCACCGGCAATCAGCGCATCGTGACCTCGGTCTTGCTGGCGGTGGGCACCGCCATCGCCTGCTGGCTGGCCGGCGGCGAGCACCGCCCCCGCATGCGGGCCGCATGGCTGGCGGCGGCGGCGCTGGCGGCGGCCGGGCTGGCGGTGCAGGACCGGCGCACCGGCATGCTGCTGCTGCCGGTGCTGCTGCTGGCCTGGGCATGGGCCCAGCCGCGCCGGTGGATCGTCAAGGGCGCGCTGGCGGCCCTGGTGGTGCTGGGCTCGATGGCCGTGTGGACGGCGTCGGACACGGTGCGCGCGCGCTGGGCCGAGGGCGCCAGCGAGCTGAGCAGCTACACGCCCGACGATGCCGTGGACACCAGCTGGGGACAAAGGCTGCGCATGCTGGAGCGCACGTCCGAGATGGTCCGCGAACGCCCGCTCACGGGCCACGGCCTGGGCAGCTGGCGATTGCTCTGGAGCGAGCGCACCACGCGCGGGACTCTGCTGGCCGACAACAGCACGCCGCACAACGAGTACCTGCTGGTGGCCGTGCAGGCGGGCCTGCCCGCGGCGCTGCTTCTGCTGGCCTGGCTGCTGTGGATGGCGCTCGTGTCGGCACGGGCCGGCCGCCACGGCGCCCCCGCCCTGATGCTGTGGCTGACGGTGGCCCTGACGGGGCTGGCCCACGCCGTCCTGCGCGATGCCAAGTTCGCGTTGCCGCTGTTGCTGCTGGCCGGCCTGGCCACTGCACTCGGGAGCGACCCAGCCGCGGCGGGCGGACGCCGGCAGTTCATCCGCGACAATTGAACACCAGCCCCTGCATACCGGATGCCCGCCCCAGCAGTTCTGTCCCCTCATCGCCACGCGCTCGTCGTGGCGCCCTGCGCGCCGCAGGCCTTGCAGGACCTGAAACGGTTCGGCATCGCCGTTTCCGAGTGGCCGGCACCGAACCCGCAGCCGGCATACGGCGAGAAGCTGGTGCACGCCGTGATGGCGGCGCTGGACGAGACACGGCCCGACGTCCTGGTCATGCCGGCGCCGGACGAGGGTGACGCCGGGCAGCGCGCGCTGGCCCTGTCGTGCCTGGAAGCGGCCCGGCGCACGTCGCACCTGGCCTGTGCCTGGATCAGCCCCGCGGCTGCCGATGCGCCCGCTGCCGGCCCCTGGCAGTGGGCCACGCTGCACGGCGGCGACGGCGACGCCGCCCTGCTCGCACTGGTCAGCGGCGTTCACGCCGAGCCCGCCGAACCGCACCCGCACGAGCCCCCCGCGCCGGGGACCGCGCTGGTGAGCGTCATCGTCAGGAGCATGGACCGGCCGTCGCTCGCCGCAGCGCTGGATTCAGTGGTGCTGCAGACCTACCGGCCGATCGAACTGGTGGTCGTGAATGCGCTCGGGCAGGGGCACCGCCCGCTGCCGCAGCGCTGCGGCGGTCTGCCGGTGGTCGCCGTCGCAGCGCCCGACGGCCAGCCGCTGCTGCGTGCCCAGGCCGCCAACCGCGGGCTGGCCGCGGCAGCAGGCCAGCTGCTGCTGTTCCTGGACGACGACGACCTGCTGCTGCCGGATCACGTGAGCCGGCTCGCCGCCGCGCTGCGGGCACGGCCCGAGGCCCCGGCCGCGTTTGCCGACGTGGCACAGGGGCGACTGCAAGGCGGCAACTGGCAGCCCGTGCACTGCTTCGACGCCGGCTTCGACCCGGTCCGGCTGCTGTTCGAAAACTACCTGCCCATCCATGGCGTGATGTTCCGCCGCACCTTGCCGGGGGCGGCGCCGCGTTTCGACGAGGACTTCGACCTGTTCGAGGACTGGGACTTCTGGCTGCAGCTGGCCGAGCACGGGGCCTTCGTGCACGTCCCCGGCGTGTCGGCGAGGTATCTGGTCTCGGACGGCCAGCAGAGCGACGTCTTCACGGGCTCGGCGGCGGCGCAGGCGGCGCGCGACCGGCTGGTCGAGAAGTGGCGGCAGCACGGCGGTCCGCAACGGTATGCCGCTGCGCTGCAGCGACTGCAACGCCTCTACCGCGAGGCGTCGCAGGCGCAGGCGCAGGTGCAGTTGCTGCGCACGGGCGAAGCCGACCTGAAAGCCGTCGTCGCGGCGCGCGAAGTGGAGATCTCGAACGCGGCGCGCACGGTCGGCGGCCTGGAAGCCATCGTGGCGGCGCGCGACCAGGAACTCGAGCATGCCGCGGCTCATGCCGTCGGCCTGCAGCG
>CAYJOA010000164.1:0-3343 GCA_964371495.1 uncultured Rubrivivax sp. | reverse complement strand
CCTGCAGCGCGTCACCGCCGAGCGCGAACGCGAACTCGCGCAGGCTGCGGCCCACGCCGCCGACCTGCAGCGTGTCGTCGCCGAGCGCGAGCGCGAGATCACCGACGCGCTGGCCCACGCCGGCGAACTGGCAGGCATCCTCGCCCGACGCGAGGAAGAGGTCGCCAATGCCGTGGCGGAAGTCGGCGCCCTGCGCGACATGCTTGCCGCGCGCGACGGCGAGATTGCGCAGCGGGCGCTGGCAGCAGCTCGGAAGGACGAGCAGATCGCGGCCCAGCAAGGCGATCTGTCCCGCCTGCGCGCAGAGCTGGCCGAACTCAACGCAGAGGGCCCCTTGCGGGCGCTGAAGCGAACCCTCCAAGGCAAGGTCAATGGACACCGTTAGTGACACGGCACAGCACGGCCAGGACCGCAGCGCTGTCTTCACGATCGTCTCGCGCAACTACTTTCACTTCGCCATCAACCTGATGGCCGGCGTGGCCGAGCAGCTGCCCGGGGCCCGGCGCGTGGTCGTCATTTGCGACGAGCTGGCCGGCCTGGAGTCACCCGACCCCGGCATCGAACTGGTCGGGGTCGAACAGCTGGGGATCGCGGCGCTGGACCGCATGGCGGTGCAGTACACCATCCTCGAGCTCAACACGGCGATCAAGCCCTTCGTCTTCAGCTGGCTGTTCCAGGACCCGGCGGCCGACAAGGTGATCTATTTCGATCCCGACATCCAGCTCTTCAGCACCGGGGCACCCCTGCTGCAGCGCCTGGACACGGCCGACGTGGTGCTGACCCCGCACCTCACGGCGCCGCTGGACGACGACCGCCAGCCCTCGGACCTGGCGATCCTGCAGAGCGGCACCTACAACCTGGGATTCCTGGCGCTGCGGCGCTGCAGCGACAGCACGCACCTGCTGGACTGGTGGCAGCAGAAGCTGGTGCGCGACTGCGTGGTGGACATCCCGCGCGGCCTGTTCACGGACCAGAAGTGGATGGACCTGGTGCCCGGCTTCTTCGCCCGCGCGCACGTCGAGCGCCACCCCGGCTGGAACGTCGCCTACTGGAATCTCAAGCACCGGCAGGTCACGCACGACGCCGAAGGCTACCGCGTCAACGGCCAGCCGCTGTTCTTCTTCCACTTCTCGGGCTACGACCCCCGCAGCGGCTCGATCAGCAAACACCAGGACCGCTACACGCTGGCCGACTGCACGGCGGCGACGCGGGACCTCTTCGCGCTGTACAACCGCCAGCTCGTGCAGGCCGGACGCGAGCGTTTCGCATCGTTGCCGTATGCCTTTGCAAGGCTGGCCGACGGCACCGCGCTGCCCGACTGCGCCCGCCGCGCCGTCCGCAAGCACCTGGACTGGCGCCAGCCCCTGCCCGACCTGCGCAGCGCCGCCGGCGCCCGCTACCTGGTCGCGTTCCTGACCGAGCCGGTGGACGCCCTGCGGCCGCCGGTGTCGCGGCTGGCGCTGCAGTTGTACGAGGACCGGGCCGACCTGCAGGCGGCTTTCCCCGACATGCTCGGCACCCGGCGCGAGGCCTATCTGGCCTGGTTCAGTGAGCGAGCCGGGCCCGAGGCCGAGGTCGTGGGCGCACTGGCCGGCGCCGCGCCGAACGCAGCCCCTGCCGCAGCCACCCCTGCGGCCGGGCCACCCGACGGCGGCCAAGGGCCGCTGTCGAAAGCCCACGCCGCAACGGCGACCGAGCCCACGCCCACGATCGCCCTGGAAGTGGCGGCCTCGCCAGGGCACGCCGCAGCCGCGGTCGCCCCCCGGACCGTGCCAGTGCTGCCGTACCGGCTGGCCTACCGGCTGGCCTGGAAGGCGCGGCATGTGCTGCGACCGATGACCACGCTGCCGTTCAGGCAGCGCATGCGCGCGGCCCTGCTGCAGCGCGCCTTTCCGCCGCAGGCAACCGGCCCCGCGCCCTTGTCCGCCGCGCCGGCGGCGAGCCCGGAGCGCCCCGACGGCGTCACCGTGATCGGTTACGTCAAGGCCGAGAGCGGCATCGGCGAATCGGCGCGCGCCACCTTGCGCGCCCTGGCCCGGACACGCCTGCCCCACTCGGTCGTCGACTTCCGCGTCGGCAACGTCTCGCGCATGGCCGAGGCCGTGAACGAGGACCTGGCCAACGGCCGCCAGCACGCCATCAGCCTGTTCCACATCAACGCCGACCAGATGGCGGTGGCACGCACCTTCCTGGGCGAAGAGCCTTTCACGGGCACTTACCGGATCGGCTACTGGGCCTGGGAGCTGGAACGTTTTCCCGAGCAGTGGCATGGCGCCTACGCCCACGTCGACGAAGTCTGGGTGCCGTCGACCTTCTGCCAGCGCGCGATTGCCGCGGCCTCGCCGGTGCCGGTGATCGTGGTGCCGCACGCGGTGGACATCCCGCAGCAGCTGGCCCCCGACCGCGCCCGCTTCGGCCTGCGCGCCGACGCGGTGGTCTTCCTGGCCATGGCCGACATGATGAGCATGGCCGGCCGCAAGAACCCGTTTGCGGCCGTCGAAGCCTACGCCGCGGCTTTTGCCGGCAGCGGCGCCGACGTGCAGATGATCGTGAAGATCTCCAATGCCGACCGCGACCCCGAGGCCTACGCGCGCCTGCAGGCGCTGGCCGCGGCCTGCCCCGGCATCCGACTGCTGGCCGAGACGATGGACCGGCCGCAGCTGAACACGCTCATCGACTCGGTGGACTGCTTCGTGTCGCTGCACCGCGCCGAAGGCTTCGGCCTCGTGGTTGCCGAGGCCATGGCCCGCGCCAAGGTGGTGGTGGCCACGGGCTGGTCAGGCAACATGGACTTCATGAGCGCCCACAACTCGCTGCCCGTGGACTACCGGTTGGTCACGCTGGACGCCGACACCGGCCCCTACCAGCGCGGCGAACGCTGGGCCGAACCCAGCCACGACGACGCCGTGGCCAAGCTGCGCCGGGTGGCCACGGATGCGGCTTTGCGCCAGCGCCTGGGTGAACGCGCCCGGCACGACTGCGCGGCCCAGCTGGCCCCCGAAGTGGTGGCAGCCCTCGTCGACGCGCGGCTGCGCCGCATCCTCGGCCTGCGCAGCGGCGCCCGGCGCAGCGACGGCCCTAGGGCTTGACGCCGAGCGCAGCCGCGGCCCAGACACGCAGCGCCCCGCGCAGCTGCACCGGCATGCCCTCCGGGAACAGCGACGCCGGATAGACCGGCTGGCTGGGCGCCGACACCTTGGTGGCCTCGACGCGCAGCGCCTGGCCGTGCAGGGCGGGGGCGCTGGCGTGTGTCTGCAGGAACAGCTTCAGTGTCAGCGGCAGCGGGATGTCGACGTAGTCCACCGTGTCGAGCTTGTCGATGGCAAAACCGTGCACCTGCAGG
>CAYJOA010000163.1:0-8862 GCA_964371495.1 uncultured Rubrivivax sp. | reverse complement strand
TTCGACGTGCAGAACCCGGGCAACCCGGCGCTGCGCGACTACCGGCAATTCACGGCCGGCTTGCTGTTCATCTTCTGCGCGCGCCCCTGGCCCCCCCCACGGCGAGGCGATGACTCGGTAGGCTGCCAGGGGGACGGGCATGGGTTTGTCGAAGTTCGCCACGGGCGCGGATGCGCTTGCCGCGGCGGGCGCGTCGCCGGAGCGGCCTGCCCGCCCGCTGCTGGCGCTGGGCGTGATGCTCGCGCTGGCTGCGGGCACGGCCATCGCGGTGGCACAAGGCCAGGGGCTGGCCGCCGTGTCGGCGCTGCTGGCGCTGGCCCTGGCGGCCGGCGCGGCGCTGCTGCTGGCATACCGGCGTGCCGTCGCGGGCCTGCACGCAGCCGTTGCTGCCGCGCGCGACGGCAGCCTGAGCCCGCTGCCGCTCGGCGGTCTGCCGCGGCGGCTGATCGCCGATCTGGCCGACGACTACGATGCCCTGGCCCGCGACCTCGGCTCGTTGTTCTCGGAGATGGAGCGCGCCCAGCTGACCATCATCGGCGAGCGCAACAGCCACGAGGCGGTGCTGCAGAGTCTGCCCGGCGCCTTGCTCATCGTGGACGCCGAGCACCGCGTCACCGGCGCCAACCTGCAGGCCGAGTCGCTGTTCTGCCTGAGCGGGCCGGCGCTGATGGGGCAGGATATCTTCCTGCTGACCCAGATCGACGACGCCGGCCAGGCGCTGCTGCGCGAGGCCGTTGCCGGCGCCCAGCCGGTGCGCAACGCGCTACTGTGCATCAACGCTGGCGGCGATGCACGGCATGTGTCGCTGAACCTGACCTTCTTCAAGTGGCACAACGATGCCGCTGCACCCTGCGCGGCCGTCATCCTGCAGGACGTGACCGAATACAAGCGCCTGGAAGAGATCACCCACCAGACCGAGAAGCTGGTGGCCATGGGGCAGCTGGCCGGCGGCGTGGCGCACGAGCTGAACACGCCGCTCGGCACGATCATGGGTTATGCGCAACTGCTCAACGAAGGCAAGGCCGGCGACGAGCGCAAGGCCGAGTACGCGCGGGTGATCCATGCCGAGTCCAAGCGCTGCTCGCGCATCATCGACAACCTGCTGGCCTACGCCCGCCAGCCGGCCTGCCAGCCGCTGCATTGCGACATCGCCGCGCTCGTGCGCGAGATGTCCGATGCCGTCGCCAACTGCCAGGGACGGCGGCTGCAGGTGCCGATCGACGTCGACGTGGCCGAGCCGATCGCCGTGCGCGGCGGCGCCGGCCAGCTGGAGATCGTGCTCGTGAACCTGCTGGTCAACGCCGTGCAGGCGTCCACCGGGGGAGCGGCGCCGCGTGTGCAGGTCGGCTGTGAACGCGACGGCGACTTCGCCCTCGTCACCGTGGTGGACACCGGGCCGGGCGTGCCGGCGGAGAACCGGCGCCGCATCTTCGACCCCTTCTTCACGACCAAGGCCGGCCACGGCACCGGCCTGGGCCTGGCCATCAGCCATTCCATCACCACGCGCATGGGCGGCACGCTGCACTGCGACGCCGCCGACAGCGGCGGCGCGCGTTTCGTGCTGACGCTGCCGCTGGCGCACTGAGCACCGATGGCACCGCCTGCCGAGAAGTCCCTGGCGCCGGCCCGACCGGTGGTGCTGGTCGTCGAGGACGACGTGGCCATGCGCCGCATGGTCACCGAGGTCCTGTGCGACATCGACGCCGAGGTCGTGGCCCCCGACAGCGCGCAAGGTGCGCTGGAGTACCTCGAGCGGCACGAGGTGGCGGTGGTGCTCACCGACCTGTGCATGCCCTCGGTCAGCGGGCTCGAGGTGCTGCGTTTCGCCAAGCGCTGCAATGCCCAGACGCAGGTCGTGCTGATCACCGGCCATGCCACGGTGGAATCGGCCATCGACGCACTCAAGGCCGGCGCCTACGACTACCTGCGTAAGCCCTTCGAGCTCGACGACCTGCGCCGGGTGGTGGGCCATGCGCTGCAGCACCACCAGCTCAGCGGCGAAAACGAACGGCTGCGCGAGAACGTGCTGGCCTACACCGCGCTGGACGGGCTGATCGGCAAGAGTCCGGCCATCGAGCAGGTGCGCCGGCTGATCCGCGCCTCGGCGGGCTACGACTGTTGCGTGCTCGTCACCGGCGAGTCGGGCACCGGCAAGGAAGTGGTGGCGCACCAGATCCATCTGATGAGCCAGCGCCGCGAGGGCCGCTTCGTGGCGCTGAACTGCGCCGCCATCCCCGAAAACGTGATCGAGAGCGAGTTCTTCGGCCACCAGCGCGGTGCCTTCACCGGCGCCGAACGCGCCAAGGCCGGGTTCTTCGAGATCGCCGACAAGGGCACGCTGTTCCTGGACGAGGTCAACAACGCGTCGCCGGCGTTCCAGGCCAAGCTGCTGCGCACGCTGCAGGACGGCACCTACTACCGCATGGGCGACACGACGCCGCGGCATGCCAGCGTGCGCCTGATCGCGGCCAGCAACCGGCCGCTGCCGGCGCTGGTGGAAACGGGCGGCTTTCGCATGGACCTGTACTACCGGCTCAAGATCGTCGAGATCGTGATGCCGCCGCTGCGCGAGCGCCGCAGCGACATCCCGCTGCTGGCCAACCACTTCCTGGCGCGCCACGTCACGCGCCTGGGCAAGCCGGTGCAGGGCCTGACGCCGCGCGCCCTGGCCGCGCTGGTGCGCCACAACTGGCCCGGCAACGTGCGCGAACTGGAGAACGCCATCCAGTCGATGATCATCCTGACCGAAGGCGACTGGCTCGACGTCGACGTGCTGCCGCCGGGCCTGGCCTCCGAAGGCGACGCCCCGGTGCGCGTGATCGACGGCATGGAGCCGCAGAGCCTGGAGGAGATCGAGGCCTACTTCATAGCCAAGACGCTGCGCGAGACCAAGGGCAACCGCACCACGGCCGCCGAGATCCTGGGCATCGACAAGTCCACGCTGTGGCGCAAGGTCAAGCGCTACGAGCTTGAATGATGCGCACCGGCACGCGGCGCCAGCCACCGAGCGGGTAGGTTTCGCGCTCCGGCGCCGCATCGGGCGCGGGCTCGATGCCGGGTGTCGCCTGCAGCAGCGCCTGCACCAAGGCGACCAGCTCCATCGTCGCCAACGGTCGCCCGGGGCAGACGTGGATGCCGACGCCGTAGACCAGGTTGTGCGGCGCGTGCTGCTCGGGGCGGTAGCTGTCCGGGTTGCCGAAGACGGCCTCGTCGCGGTTGGCCGAAGTCCAGTTGAGGTAGACGCGGGTGCCGGCGGCGAGCTCGTGGTCGCCGATGCGCGCGGTCGCCGTCGTGACGCGCCGGTTGGCGAGAAACGGGTCGTCGATGCGCAGCATCTCGTCGACCGCGGCCGCTGTGGCCCACGGGCGCGAGCGCAGATCCTGCTGCACGTCGGGGTGGCGAGCCAGGAAGTGAACGACGACGCCGAGCGCCGCGGCCATCGATCCGAGGTCACCCGCCGTCCAGTTGCGCAGGATCGAGACCACGTCGGCCTCCTCCAGCGCTGCCCCGGCCAGGGTGGCGGCCAGCAGCTCGGTCGTCGGGTCGGCCGGCGCGGCTGCGCCCAGGCGGCGACGGCGCCGCACCTGCTCGAGCACGATGTCGTCGAACGCCGCGGCCACCGCGGCGGTGCGTTCGGGGTCGCCGCCGCGAGTGGCGGCATGGTTGTCGACCATCCACGCCAGCAGCTCGTCCTCGATGCCCTGCCAGCCCAGCCACGCGGTCTGGGCGCGCACGGCAAACGGGCGACCGATGGCGCTCAGCGCATCGAAGCTGGCGCCGCGCGGCAAGGCGCCGACGATGGCATCGGCGATGGCGCGCACGCGCGGCTCGAGCGCGGCGATGCGCGCGGGCGCGAAGAAGGGGTCGATGAGGGCGCGCCACGCCGCATGCTCGGGTGGATCGATCGCGTTGGGCACCGCGCGCCGTGCCGATGCGGCCGACGAGAAGACGCCCGGGTCGCTGGCCGCAGCCACGACATCGGCATGCCTGAACAGCGTGATGCCACGCGGCGACTCGGCCAGCGGGCAAGCGGCGCGCATGCGGTCGTAGGTGCCGAGCTGATCGGCCAGCACTTCCGGCGACAGGGGCGCCCAGGTCGGGATGGGTCTGCGCATGGAGCGATCTTCGCATGGGCGCGCCCCCCGGCCGCGCGGGCCGCGGCGGTCGGGACGCCTAGAACGCCGGCATCTCGGCCGCCTCGCCGGCCCGGCCCGGCCGCTTCGATTCGGGCGCCTGGGCGATCAGGCAGTCGGTGGTGAGGACCAGTCCGGCAATCGAGCCGGCGTTCTGCAGCGCCAGCCGCGTCACCTTGACCGGGTCGACGACGCCCATCTCCAGCAGGTCGCCGAAGCTGCCCGTGGCGGCGTTGTAGCCGTGGTTGGCGTCGTCGGCGGCGTCGATGCGGTCGACCACCACCGAAGGCTCGACGCCGGCATTGGCGACGATGCAGCGCAGCGGCCCTTCCAGCGCGCGGGCGACGATGCGCAGCCCGCAGTCCTCGTCGAGGCTCGATCCCCGCAGCGGCGCCAGCACCCGGCGCGCGCGCAGCAGGGCGACACCGCCGCCGGGAACGATGCCCTCGGCCACCGCGGCGCGGGTGGCGTGCAGCGCGTCCTGCACACGCACCTTGCGCTCCTTGAGTTCGGTTTCGGTGGCGGCGCCGACCTTGATGACGGCCACGCCACCGGACAGCTTGGCGATGCGCTCGTCGAGCTTGTCCTTGTCATAGTCGCTGGTCGCGGCCTCGCGCTCCTTGCGGATGCTGGCCACGCGCTCGGCGATGGCCACCGGCGTGCCGGCGCCGCCGATCAGCGTCGTCTCGTCCTTGCCGACCTCGACGCGGCGCGCCCGCCCCAGGTCGGCGAGCTTGACCTTGGCCAGGCTCAGCCCCAGCTCGTCGCTGATCACGCTGGCGCCGGTGAGCACGGCGATGTCCTGCAACATGGCCTTGCGCCGGTCGCCGAAACCCGGCGCCTTGACGGCGCAGGTCTTGAAGGTGCCGCGCAGCGTGTTGATGACCAGCGTGGCGAGGGCCTCGCCGTCGATGTCCTCGGCGATCACCAGCAGCGGCCGTGCCTCCTTGACCACTTCTTCCAGCAAGGGCAGCAGGTCCTTCAGCGTGGACAGCCGGCGGTCGCAGAGCAGGATCGCGGCGTCTTCCAGCACGCTGAGCTGGCGTTCGCCGTCGTTGATGAAATAGGGCGACAGGAAACCACGGTCGAACTGCAACCCCTCGACCACCGACAGCTCGCTGCTCAGGCCGGTGCCGTCTTCGATCGTGACCGCGCCTTCGCGGCCGACCTTTTCGATGGCCTGCGCCAGCAGCTCGCCGATCGAACGGTCGTTGTTGGCCGAGATCGCCGCGACATGGGCGATTTCCTTCGACGTCCGGCACGGCTGCGCGACGCGCTCGAGTTCGGCCACCACGGCATCGATGGCCTGCTCGATGCCGCGCTTGAGGTCCATCGGGTTCATGCCCGCGGCCAGGTAGCGCTGGCCCTCGTGGATCATGGCGTGGGCCAGCACCGTGGCCGTGGTGGTGCCGTCGCCGGCCATCTCGCTGGTGCGCGCGGCGACCTCGCGCAGCAGCTGCGCACCCATGTTCTCGAAACGGTCCTCCAGCTCCACCGACTTGGCCACCAGCACGCCGGAGTTGACGATCTGCGGCGCGCCGTACTCGCGCTCCAGGATCACCGTGCGGCCGCGCGGCCCCAGCGTCACCTTCACGGCCTCGGCCAGGGCATCGACACCGCGGCGGATCTTCTCGCGCGCGGCTTCGTGGAAGACGAGTTGTTTGGCGGGCATGCCTGTGCTCCTTCTGAAGGATCTCGCGTGCCATGCTGCGGCCAGCCGCGGCGGCCGCGATTGAGTCCACGCAAGCGGTCCGTCACACGTCTGGACGGCCCGTCGTTGCCGCGCCCGGGCAGACCAGCACGGCGGCACCCGCGAAGCGGCCGGCGCGCAGGTCGTCCAGCGCCTCGTTGGCCTGCGTCAGCGCATAGGCGTGCGCGCTCACCTGCAGCGGCAGCTCGCCGGCCACGCGCAGGAAGTCGAGGCCGTCCTGGCGCGTCAGGTTGGCCACCGAGACGACGCGCCGCTCGCCCCACAACCAACGGTAGGGGAAGGACGGGATGTCGCTCATGTGGATGCCGGCGCAGACCACCGTGCCGCCCGGGCGCACGGCCTGCAGCGCCGCCGGCACCAGCGCGCCCACCGGGGCGAACAGAAAGGCGGCGTCCAGCGGCTGCGGCGCCGGCTGGTCGGAGTTGCCGGCCCACACCGCCCCCAGGCTGCGCGCCAGCGCCTGCGCCGCGGTGTCGCCGGGGCGCGTGAAGGCGTAGACCTCGCGACCCTGATGCACGGCGACCTGCGCGACCAGGTGCGCCGCGGCACCGAAGCCGTACAGCCCGATGCGCCGTGCCTGGGCGCCGGCCATCGTATAGGCACGCCAGCCGATCAACCCGGCGCACAGCAAGGGCGCCGCCTGCGCGTCGTCGTAGCCGGGGGGCAGTGCGAACACGTAGCGGGCATCTGCAAGCACCTGCTCGGCGTAGCCGCCGTCGATCTGCCAGCCCGTGAAGCGGGCCTGCGCACAGAGGTTCTCGCGGCCGGCCAGGCAATGCTCGCAGTGGCCGCAGGTCCAGCCCAGCCAGGGCACGCCGACGCGCTGCCCCGGCACCAGGCCGGCGACGCCGGCGCCCACGGCGCCGACGCGGCCGACGATCTCGTGTCCCGGCACCACGGCGTGGCCGGGCCAGGGCAGCTCGCCGTCGACGATGTGCAGGTCGGTGCGGCACACGCCGCAGGCGGCGACGTGGATGCGCACCTGGCCCGCGGCGGGCTGCGGCAGATGCTGCCGCCAGACCTGCCGCAGCCGCCGGCCCGGGCCCCGCAGCACCATCGCACACCAGGGCGCGCCGGCCGCCGCAGGCCCGGCGCCGGGTTCGGGGGTCGCAACGTGCGCCAAACCTTGCTCCGGCTGGTGGCTGTGACGGCATGCTGATGCCGCTGGTCGCCGCTGCGCTTGAGCGCACTCAAGTCCCGCCGTCGGCGCGCATAGACCACGGCAGGCGCGCGGGCAAGCGTGATGGCGCTTGCCGCCCGCATTAAACATGCATATGCTGTGCATCTATAGAGGCCCGACGATGAACACTGCCAGTTCGCCCTCCACACCCGTCGCCGGCGTCGGCGTGCTCGCGCACGAACAGGAGCTGCCGCTGGCCCGCGCCCTGCAGCAGCCTTACCGGCACGGCTTCGTCACCGATGTCGAATCCGACGCCCTGCCGCCGGGGCTGGACGCAGACACCGTGCGCGCGATCTCGCGCCGCAAGCGCGAGCCCGCCTTCCTGCTGCAGTGGCGCCTGGCCGCCTTCGAGCGCTGGCTGGCGATGTCGCCGCCGTCGTGGAGCCGGCTGCGTTTGGCGCCGCTGGACTTCCAGCGCCTGAGCTACTACTCGGCACCGAAGTCGCAGCGCGACGGTCCCAAGAGCCTGGCCGAGGTCGACCCCAAGCTGCTCGAGACCTACGAAAAGCTGGGCGTGCCGCTGCACGAGCGGGCGCGCCTGGCGGGTGTCGCCGACGTCGCCGTCGACGCCGTGTTCGACTCGGTCTCGGTGGGCACCACCTTCCGCGCGCAGCTGGCCGAAGTCGGTGTCATCTTCTGTTCGTTCTCGCACGCCGTGCAGCAGCACCCCGAGCTGATCGAACGCTACCTCGGCACCGTGGTGCCGCCGGGCGACAACTTCTACGCCGCGCTGAACTCGGCGGTGTTCTCCGACGGCTCCTTCGTCTACATCCCGGCCGGCGTGCGCTGCCCGATGGAGCTGTCGTCGTACTTCCGCATCAACGCACGCAACACGGGCCAGTTCGAGCGCACGCTGATCATCGCCGAGGCCGGCAGCCACGTCAGCTACCTCGAAGGCTGCACCGCGCCGCAGCGCGACGAGAACCAGCTGCACGCCGCGGTGGTGGAGCTGGTCGCGCACGAAGACGCGCACATCAAGTACTCGACGGTGCAGAACTGGTACCCGGGCGACGAGCACGGGCGCGGCGGCATCTACAACTTCGTCACCAAGCGCGGCCTCGCCGCCGGCGCACGCTCGCACATCGCCTGGACGCAGATCGAGACCGGCTCGGCGATCACCTGGAAGTACCCGAGCGTGGTGCTGCGCGGCGACGAATCGAGCGGCGAGTTCCATTCGATCGCGGTGACGAACCACTTCCAGCAGGCCGACACCGGCACCAAGATGATCCACCTCGGGCGCAACACGAAGAGCCGCATCGTGTCCAAGGGCATCAGCGCCGGCCACGCGCACAACAGCTACCGCGGGCTGGTGCGCATGGCGCCCACCGCGGCCGGCGCGCGCAACCACACGCAGTGCGACTCGCTGCTGATCGGCGCCGATTGCGGCGCGCACACCTATCCCTACGTCGACGTGGCGCGCGACGACGCCGTGGTCGAGCACGAAGCGACGACGACGCGCATTTCCGAAGAGCGGCTCTTCTACTGCCAGCAGCGCGGCATCGACGCGCAGGAGGCCACCGCGCTGATCGTCGGCGGCTTCTGCCAGGCGGTGCTCGAGGAGCTGCCGATGGAGTTCGCGCTCGAAGCCAAGGCACTGCTCGCGGTGTCGCTGGAAGGCGCCGTCGGCTGACGGCAGCCCTGCATCCACCCCCCGGAGGACACCGCACCATGACCACTCCCGAAGCCCTGCTGCAGGTGCGCGACCTGCGTGTCGATGTCGGCGAGCGCCGGGTCCTCGAGTCGATCTCGCTCGACGTGCCGGCCGGCGCGCTGGTGGTGCTGATGGGCGCCAACGGCAGCGGCAAGAGCACGCTGGGCCTGACGCTGGCCGGCCATCC
>CAYJOA010000162.1:0-8936 GCA_964371495.1 uncultured Rubrivivax sp. | reverse complement strand
GGCGGCGGGCTGGCGGCCGGTGGCGGGCGCGCGCTGGGCATGCCGCTGCTGCAGCTCGAGCGGCTGACCTTCCGCTTCGTCGAGGCCGGCTTCGCGGTGCTCACCGCCACGCTGGTGCTGGGCGCCGTGACGGCGGCCGTCGGCGTGCATGGCTGGCGCTGGGACCACAAGACCGTGTTCTCGATGCTGGCCTGGGGCGTGTTCGCCGCGCTTCTGGTGGGGCGGCACCAGCGCGGCTGGCGCGGCCGCCGCGCCACGCGCTGGCTCTATGTCGGCGCGGCGCTGCTGCTGCTGGGCTACGCGGGGTCGCGCTTCGTGCTCGAAGTGATGCTCGGGCGCAGCGCGTCCTGAAGCGCCGGAGTCGGCCATGAAATACCTCGTGTTGATCGGCGTGCTGGTGCTGGCCTGGGTGCTCTTTTTCAAGGGCCGCCGCAAGCCGCCTCCGGTGGGCCGGCCCGATGCGCCGCCTCAGGTCGCCGCCATGCTCGCCTGCACCCGCTGCGGCCTGCATGTGCCCAAGGCCGAAGCCCAGTTCGACGTCGCGGGCCGGCCCTACTGCGGCGAGGCGCATCGACTGGCCGGGCCGCAGTGATCTGTCTGCTCGGCCGCGCGGCGGATGAACCGGCCTGACCCCGTTGCCGGGCTGCAGGCCGTGGCGCCCGGGCAGGAGCGACGGCGGCACGACCGGCGCAGCGGCGATCGCCGCCAGGCTGGTGTCGAGCAGGCGCACGACACGCTGTTCGGTGCCAGCGAGCTGCACTCCGCGGCCGACTCCTTCTTCGACCCCGGCTGGCTGGCGGCGGGCGATGCGCCGGCCGACAGCCGTTTTCTGCTGCGCCAGGCGCGGCGCGCGGCGCGCGAGCAGGACAGCGCCCTGGCCCGCATCTTCCGCACCTACGCGGCGGCGCGCGCGGCCATCGGTGTCGGTCTGGTCGCGGTGCAGGGCGCGGGCAGTCTGCTCGGCGCGCGCCACTCGGAGTGGGTGGCGCTGATCTCGGTGCTGTACGCGGTGCAGGCCATCGTGCTGTGGCTGTTGCCGCGCTTCGGCGCGCTGGCGCAGCCGCCGCAAAACGTCTGGCAGAGGCGTCGCCAGTGGCTGTCGACGATCGGCGTCGACCTGCTGGCCTTCACCCTGCTGCACCTGCTGGCGGTCGGCTCCACGTTCAACTTCACCGCGCTGCTGGTGCTGCCGGTGCTGATGGCCGGCGTGCTGACCTCGCGCCTGCTGGCGCTGGGTACTGCGGCGGCCGTGGCGCTGATGTTGCTGCTGGTGGCGTCGCGCTCGGTGCTCGACGGTGCCGACGCGCAGCTGCTGCTGCTGCAGTCGGGCCTGGCCGGGCTGGGCCTGTTCATCATCACGCTGCTCTCGGGTGAACTGGCCGGCCGCCTGGCGCGCGAGGAACTGGCCGCGCGCGGCAGCCTCGAGCTGGCGCGGCAGCAGGCGCAATTGAACCGCCTGGTGATCGAGGAGATGGCCGACGGCGTGCTGGTCATCGACCGCCGGCTGCGCGTGCGTGCGGCCAACCCGGCGGCGCGCGCCCTGCTGGTGGAGCAGGGACTGGGGCCACCGGCGCCCTTCACGCTGCGCGACCGGCCGGCCTGGAACGCGCTGCAGCAGGCGGTGGAGCGGGCGCTGGCCGAAGGCAGCTGGCCCGAGGCCGGGCACGACACCCCGCTGGCCTTCGATGGCGGCCACACGCGAACCTTGCGCATGCGCGTGCGCTTCATGCGCAGCCGCACGCCCGCTGCGCGTGCCGCCGTGGCGGGCGAAGACCGCGCCGGCGAGCCCTTTGCGGTGCTGTTGATCGAAGACCTGCGCACGCTGCAGGCGCGCATCCGGCAGGAGAAGCTGGCAGCCATGGGCCGCGTCTCGGCCGGCATCGCGCACGAGATCCGCAACCCGCTGGCCGCCATCTCGCAGGCCAACGCGCTGCTGCTGGAAGAGGAACTGCCGCCGGCCCAGCAGCGGCTGGCGCGCATGGTGGCCGACAACGTGGCGCGCCTGAAGCGGCTGGTCGACGACGTGACGGAGGTGGCGCCTGGGCTGGCGCCGACGGCGCGCGCCGTCGATGCCGTGGCCGAGGTGGCCGCCGCCGCTGCCGACTGGGCCCGCACCGTGCAACTGCCGACCGGCCCCGGCAGCCGTTTGCGCGTGGACCTGCCCGCCACGCCGCTGATGGTGTCGTTCGACCACGAACACCTGCGCCGCGTGCTCGTCAACCTGCTCGACAACGCGCAGCGCCACGCCAGTGCCGAGCCGGGTGCGATCTGGCTGCGCCTGGCCGCGCGCGACGTGGGCAGTGCCGAGTTGTCGGTGCTCAGCGACGGCGCCCCGATACCGCCCGAGGTCGAGCGACACCTGTTCGAGCCCTTCTTCTCGACGCGCAGTCGCGGCTCCGGCCTGGGCCTGTATATTTGTCGCGAACTGTGCGAGCGCTTCGGCGCCAGCATCGAATACCGCCCGCGCCCGGCCACCGAGAGGCTGCGCAACGAGTTCGTCGTCAGCCTGCGCCGCGTCACCGCTGTCGACACGCCCCACGGACCGCCGCCGCCTTGACCCCAGCCCAGAGTTCGACCGTGAGCCCCCGCCTGCTGGTCGTCGACGACGAGCCCGACCTGCGCACACTCTACGAACTGACGCTGCTGCGCGAGGGTTACGACGTCGAAAGCGCCGGCACCGTCGAGGAAGGCTGGGCGCGCCTGGTCGAAGCCGGCCGTGACGGCTTCAGGCTCGTCATCACCGACATGCGCTTGCCCGACGGCACCGGCCTGGACCTGCTGCGCCGCATGGAAGAGGCGGGGCGCCAGGAAAAGGCCATCGTCATCACCGCCTACGGTTCGCCCGAAAACGCTGTCGAGGCGCTGAAGGCCGGCGCCTACGACTACCTCACGAAACCGGTCGACCTGCGGCAGTTCCGGGCCGCGGTGGCGTCGGCGCTGGGCCGCCCGCCCGGGGGCCCGACGCCTGCGGCACGCACGGCGGTCGCAGCGTCGCCCGCGCGGCCGCCGCCGCGCACGGCGCTGCAGAACATGGCCGGCGATTCGGCGGCGATGCAGCAGGTGCGGTCGCTCGTCGAGCGGGTGGCGCTGAGCATGGCGCCGGTGCTCGTGCATGGCGAGTCGGGCACCGGCAAGGAACTGGTGGCGCGCGCCATCCACGAGTGTTCGCCACGTCACGCGGGGCCGTTCGTGGCCGTCAATTGCGGTGCCATCCCCGAGGCCCTGCTGGAAGCCGAGTTCTTCGGCTACCGCAAGGGTTCGTTCACCGGCGCCACCGAAGACCGCGGCGGCTTCTTCCAGGCCGCACAGGGCGGCACGCTGTTCCTGGACGAGATCGGCGACCTGCCGCTGCAGATGCAGAGCAAGCTGCTGCGCGTGATCCAGGAACGCGCGGTGCGACCGATCGGTGCCGCGATGGAGCTGCCGGTCAACGTGCGCATCGTCAGTGCCACGCACCGGGATTTGGGGGCCGAGGTGCAGACGGGGCACTTCAGGCAGGACCTGTACTACCGCCTCAACGTCATCCGCATCGCGGTACCGCCGCTGCGCGAACGCATCGGCGACATGCCGGCGATCTGTGCCGCGGTGCTCGAACGCATCGCGCTCGACGCCGGCGTCACGCCACAGCCGACATTGGCGTCCGATGCGCTGCAGCACCTGCTGCGATATTCATTCCCGGGCAACGTGCGCGAACTCGAAAACCTCCTCCACCGCGCGCTGGCACTGGCCGCCAGCCCGGTCATCGGCCGTGCCGACCTCGGCCTGCCCGAAGAAGTGCTGCACGACGCCGCCTTGGCCGAGATCGAAGCGCTGCCGGCGGCCGAGCCGGCGCCGCCGCCCGTGGCGCCCGCCGCACTGCCCGCGGATCTGGCGGCGTATCTGGACGAGGTCGAGCGCGACATCCTCGAGCGTGCGCTCGAACGCCACCGCTACAACCGCACGGCGGCCGGTGCGAGTCTGGGCCTGTCGTTGCGCCAGATGCGCTACCGCATGGCACGGCTGGGCGTGGGTGCCGTCGACGGTGCTGCGGAGCGCGGCGAAGGGGCCTGAGGGCATGGCGTCGCGACAGCGCTGGCGCGACGGCTGGTGGAGCCTGGCGCACCGCTGCCCGTCGCCGAACTTCGGCCCGCGGCCGGACGGCGTGGCGGTGACGCTGGTGGTGGTGCACTCGATCAGCCTGCCGCCGGGGGTCTACACCGGCGATGCGGTTGAGCGGCTGTTCGCGAATCGGCTCGATCACGACGCCCATCCCTATTTCGCCGGCCTGCGCGGGCTCGAAGTCTCGGCGCATTTCCTCGTGCGCCGCGACGGCAGCACGCGGCAGTTCGTCAGCTGCGACCAGCGGGCCTGGCACGCCGGGCGATCGAGCTGGCGCGGGCGCGAGGACTGCAACGACTGGTCGATCGGCGTCGAGCTCGAGGGTCTGGAGGGGGGCTCTTTCGAGCCTGCGCAGTATCGACAGCTCGGCGTGCTGCTGCGTGCGCTGGCCGTCCGCTACCCGATCGAGGAAGCGGTCGGCCACGAACACGTGGCGCCCGGACGCAAGGCCGACCCGGGCGCGGGTTTCGATTGGGCCGAGTTGCGGCGCACATTGCGCCGTCGCCGGCCGCAGCTGCCCGGCGTCGAGCACAGAGAAGCCTGAAACGACGCCCCTTGCGGTGGCATTTGCCGCGCAAAGCCGTGGTTGACGAGGCCCTGGGCGGCATTTGTCGCACGCCGTGCGGCGATGCGCCGCAAGCGCCCGCCCAGGCGTGGCCGCGCGGCCGGCGAGCGGTGCCAGCGCGGCCCGCGCCTTGATTCGGGAAGCCCCGGATAAGACACTAGCCCTAGTGGCTTGTGGGGGTCACCGACCCCAGATATAGTGCCTGCAGGTGATAATCAGATCAGAGCAAGGGCGTCGCCGTCGGTCGCTTTTCGCTGTTCCTTGCCGCCTCGTCACAGGAAGGTCGCTGCCCGTCGCAGGACCCCGTCGCTCGAGGGCTGGAGCCACGGCGCGCGCCTGGCGGCACCCGGCGTGCTGAACCAAAGCGACCGGTGTCGCGGCTGGCGACGCGCCGCCCAAACCACACACCACATCACAGAGGGGATTCGATGCAAGCTGTCCTGACCACCGCGACGCAGGGTGTCACGCAAGGCCGCACCGTGGCCGCGGGAGTGGCCGCTGCCGCGCCGCTGACCGGCGCCAACGCCTACGCCGGCTACCAGATCATCCGCCGCAACGGCGCGGTCGTCGGCTTCGAGCCGGACAAGATCGCGGTGGCGCTGATGAAAGCTTTCCTGGCCGTGCACGGCACCCAGGGCGCGGCCTCGGCCAGCGTGCGTGAAACGGTCGACCGGCTCACCGAGACCGTCGTGCGTGCGCTGCTGCGTTCGCGCCCGGGCGGCGGCACCTTCCACATCGAGGACGTGCAGGACCACGTCGAGCTCGGCCTCATGCGCAGCGGCCACCACGAAGTCGCCCGCGCCTACGTGCTCTACCGCGAGCGCCGCACCCAGGAACGTGCACGCCAGGCCACGCCGACGCCGGCCAAGGCCGCCGAGCTGCATGTCGTCGACGGCGGCCAGCGCGTGCCGCTGGACATGGCCGCGCTGCGCGCGCTGGTCGAGTCGGCCTGCGCCGGCCTCGGCGAGGATGTCAAGGCCGAACCCATCCTGGCCGAGACGCGCCGCAACCTGTACGACGGCGTGCCGATCGACGAGGTCTACAAGGCCGCCATCCTGTCGGCGCGCACGCTGCTCGAGAAGGAGCCCGCCTACACGCGTGCCACCGCGCGGCTGCTGCTGCACACGATCCGCCGCGAGATCCTGGGCGCCGAGGTCACGCAGGCGCAGATGGCCGAGCGTTACGCCGATTACTTCCCGCAGTTCATCAAGAAGGGCGTGCAGGCCGAACTGCTGGACGAAAGGCTGCAGCAGTTCGACCTGGCGCGCCTGGGCGCGGCGCTGGATGCCGGACGCGACCTGCAGTTCGACTACCTCGGCCTGCAGACGCTGTACGACCGCTACTTCCTGCACATCGACGAAGCCCGCATCGAGATGCCGCAGGCCTTCTTCATGCGCGTGGCCATGGGCCTGGCACTGAACGAGATCGACCGCGAGGCGCGCGCCATCGAGTTCTACGACGTGCTGTCCACCTTCGACTTCATGAGCAGCACGCCGACGCTGTTCAACAGCGGCACGCGGCGCAGCCAGCTGTCGAGCTGCTACCTCACCACGGTGGCCGACGACCTGGACGGCATCTTCGAGGCGCTGAAGGAAAACGCGCTGCTGTCCAAGTTCGCCGGCGGCCTGGGCAACGACTGGACACGCGTGCGTGCCCTGGGTTCCTACATCAAGGGCACCAACGGCAAGAGCCAGGGCGTGGTGCCCTTCCTCAAGGTCGTCAACGACACCGCGGTGGCGGTCAACCAGGGCGGCAAGCGCAAGGGCGCGGTCTGCGCCTACTTGGAGAGCTGGCACCTCGACCTGGAGGAGTTCCTGGAGCTGCGCAAGAACACCGGCGACGACCGCCGGCGCACGCACGACATGAACACCGCCAACTGGATCCCCGACCTCTTCATGCGCCGCGTCATGGAAGGCGCCGCGCACCCCGAGGATGCGAGCAAGGGCCAGTGGACGCTGTTCTCGCCCAGCACCTGCCCCGACCTGCACGACAAGGTCGGCCGCGCCTTCGAAGAGGCCTACACCGCCTACGAAGCGAAGGTCGACCGCGGCGAGATCAAGCTCTACAAGCGCATGCGGGCGCTGGACCTGTGGCGCAAGATGCTGTCGATGCTGTTCGAGACCGGCCACCCCTGGATCACCTTCAAGGACGCCTGCAATATCCGCTCGCCGCAGCAGCACGTGGGCGTCGTGCACAGCTCCAACCTGTGCACCGAGATCACGCTCAATACCAGCGATACCGAGATCGCGGTGTGCAACCTGGGCAGCGTCAACCTGGCGCAGCACCTGAAGGACGGCTGCGTCGACCAGGCCAAGCTGAAGCGGACGGTGGCGACGGCGATGCGCATGCTCGACAACGTCATCGACATCAACTACTACGCGGTGAAGAAGGCGCGCGACAGCAATCTGCGCCACCGGCCCGTGGGCCTGGGGCTGATGGGCTTCCAGGATTGCCTGTACCAGCTGCGCGTTCCCTATGCCAGCAGCGAGGCAGTGGCGTTTGCCGACCGCTCGATGGAGGCCGTGTGTTACCACGCCTACTGGGCCAGCACCGAGCTGGCCGAGGAGCGCGGCCGCTACAGCAGCTACCGCGGCTCGCTGTGGGACCGCGGCATCCTGCCGCAGGACACGCTGGACCTGCTGCATGAACAGCGCGGCGGCTACCTCGAGGTCGACCGGTCGAGCACCATGGACTGGGACGCCCTGCGCGTGCGCATTGCGCAGCACGGCATGCGCAACAGCAACTGCGTGGCCATCGCCCCCACCGCGACCATCAGCAACATCATCGGCGTCGATGCGTCGATCGAGCCCAGCTTCGGCAACCTGTCGGTCAAGAGCAACCTGTCGGGCGAGTTCACGGTGGTCAACGAATACCTCGTGCGCGACCTCAAGAAGCTCGGCCTGTGGGACGACGTGATGGTCATGGACCTCAAGCACTTCGACGGCTCGCTGCGGCCGATCGACCGCGTGCCCGAGGAGCTCAAGCGCCTGTACGGCACGGCCTTCGAGGTCGACGCGTCCTGGCTGGTCGAAGCCGGCGCGCGGCGGCAGAAGTGGATCGACCAGGCGCAGTCGCTCAACATCTACATGGCCGGCGCGTCGGGCCGCAAGCTCGACGAGACCTACAAGCTTGCCTGGCTGCGCGGCCTGAAGACGACCTACTACCTGCGCACCACGAGTGCCACGTATGCCGAGAAATCCACCGTGACGCGCGGTGCGTTGAATGCGGTCTCGAATGTCGAAGCAAACACCGTTGCGGCGGTGAGCGGACCCGCGAGCGACGTCAAGTTCTGCTCGATCGACAACCCGGATTGCGAGGCCTGTCAGTGAGCCGATGAATGCCGATTGAAGTGATCACGGTCTTCTCGATGCGATGCCGCAACAACGAGAACGCCGTGATGTCAACTAGTGCTTGGTGTTCACGCACAACACTCCGATAATTCGCGTCATAGGAAGCTCACACATGCTGGTCTGGGAAGAGGACGTCAAGACACCATCGAATCAAGTGCCCCGCGGCCTTGTCGGCAGTTTTGCCGCCGCCTCGGGCGCGGCAGCGGTTCAGACTCATGAGCTGCGCGCCGCGGCGCTTTCGGCGCCCGCCGCTGCTGCGGGGCGTGTCGACAGCTCGGCGCAACGCCGCGTCAATGCCGCCGACAAACGCATCATCAACGGCCAGACCGACGTCAACCAGCTGGTGCCGTTCAAGTACAAATGGGCCTGGGAGAAGTACCTCTCCAGTTGCGCCAACCACTGGATGCCCAACGAAGTGAACATGTCGCGCGACATCGCGACCTGGAAGGACCCGAACGGCCTCACCGAAGACGAACGCCGCATCGTCAAGCGCAACCTCGGCTTCTTCGTCACCGCCGATTCGCTGGCCGCCAACAATATCGTGCTCGGCACCTACCGCCACATCACGGCGCCCGAATGCCGGCAGTTCCTGCTGCGCCAGGCTTTCGAGGAAGCGATCCACACCCACGCCTACCAGTACATCGTGGAATCGCTGGGGTTGGACGAAGGCGAGATCTTCAACGCCTACCATGAGGTCGCTTCGATCCGCGACAAGGACGAGTTCCTGATCCCGTTCATCGACGTGATCATGGACCCGCACTTCCACACCGGTACGCCGGAGAACGACCAGACTCTGCTGAAGAGCCTGATCGTTTTCGCCTGCCTGATGGAAGGCCTGTTCTTCTACGTCGGTTTCACGCAGATCCTGGCCCTGGGCCGGCAGAACAAGATGACCGGTGCCGCCGAGCAGTACCAGTACATCC
>CAYJOA010000161.1:0-8939 GCA_964371495.1 uncultured Rubrivivax sp. | reverse complement strand
GCCGCTGAACTTCGTCGACCCGCGCCGCTTCAAGGCCAACACGCAAGTGGCGGTGGACGACCCGCACCTGCGCGCCAGCTTCCGCAGCGCGATGGACTTCCTGCAGACCAAACGCGCCGCGCACTTCAGCGACGGCGCCGCCTTCGAGACACTGCGCGGCGTCGGCGAGGCGATCCGCCAGTACAGCCTGTCGCGGCTGCCCGACTTGCTGGAGCAGCTGGAGCAGCGGCTCGGCGAGCGTGGCGTGCAGGTGCACTGGGCAGCCACGCCGGACGACGCCAACGCCATCTTCCTGGCCCTGGCGCGCAGGCATGGTGCCAAGGGCATGATCAAGGGCAAGTCGATGGTCAGCGAGGAGATCGAGCTGAACCACCGCATGGCCGAGCACGGCGTCGACTGCCTGGAATCGGACATGGGCGAGTACATCGTGCAACTCGCCGGCGAGCGGCCCAGCCACATCATCATGCCGGCGATCCACAAGACCAAGCAGCAGATCGCCGAACTGTTCGCACAGAAGATCCCCGGCACGGCCTACACCGACGATGTCGACGCGCTCATCGCCATCGGCCGGCGGGTGCTGCGCAACGAGTTCCGCGACGCGACGGTCGGCGTTTCCGGCGTCAACTTCATGGTCGCCGAGACCGGCAGTCTGGTGCTGGTGGAAAACGAAGGCAACGGCCGCATGTGCACCACCGTGCCCGAGGTGCACATCGCCATCACCGGCATCGAGAAGGTGGTGGAACGTTTCGAGCACGTTCTGCCGCTGTTCAACCTGCTCACCCGTTCGGCCACCGGGCAGGCGGTGACGACCTACCTGAACGTCATCACCGGCCCGCGCCGCGAAGGCGAGCTCGACGGCCCGAAGGAAGTGCACCTGATCCTGCTCGACAACGGCCGCAGCCAGGCCTACCGCGACGCCGACTTCCGCGCCACGCTGCAGTGCATCCGCTGCGGCGCGTGCATGAACCATTGCCCGGTGTATTCGCGCATCGGCGGCCTGGCCTACGGCACCACCTACCCCGGGCCCATCGGCGCCATCATCTCGCCGCACCTGCTGGGGCTGGAGGCGACGAAAGACCTGCCGACGGCGAGCAGCCTGTGCGGCGCGTGTTCCGAGGTCTGCCCGGTGGGCATACCCATTCCGGAGCTGCTGATGCAATTGCGCCGCGCCGCGAAACACGACGCGGCGCCGGGCCAGCCGCCGCTGGCCGGGCAGGGCAGTGCCAAGGACTGGCGGGAGGCGCTGGCCTGGAAGGCCTGGGCCTGGCTCAACGAACGGCCGCGGCTGTACCGGTGGGTGATCGCCGTCGGTCACCGCGCACGCTGGCTCACGCCGCCTTGGCAGGGCGGCTGGACGGCGCACCGCATGCCGATGCGGCTGGCAGCGCGCGGGCTGCGCGACCGGCTGCCGGCGCGCGTGCGCAAGTGAGGCGCCGTTCGTGGTTCGTTTGCAGCGACGCGAACCGCTGGCGCATCGAGCCTGAACGAGGTCTCAGGACACCCTGAACACCTTCATCACTGCGTCGCCCGGGTGGTTGATCACCTTCACGGCAATGCGACCGGTCTTCGGCTTGTCGAACGGCCGTGACACGTCGCTGTTCAAGGTGGCCCAGGCCTCGGCGTCGATCTCGGACTTGGCTTCGTACTCGGCCTTGGGCTGGCGAACGCCGTCGACGAGGCCATCGTCGATGTCCATCGCCAGTGTGCGGTGCGGGTTCAGGGAATCCACCGTGAACGGACCGGCCACACGAACACGCTTCCTGTCCTCGCAGGGTTTGAGCGCGTCCATGCCCGCGAACCTGGCCGTCGGTGCGGTGGTCTTCTTCGTCGCCATGTGGCGCTTCTCCCTGCTTGTCGCTTCAGCTGCGGCGGTACACCTCGCCCCGGTGGCCGACGCGGATCACCTCGACGACGATCCACGCGTCGTGGATTTCGTACACGATGCGGTACACGCCCTGGCGCACCCTGTACACCTCGGCACCGCCGAGCTTGGCGCAACCGGGCGCGCGGGGGTCGTCGCGCAGGCTTTCCATGCGCGCCAGGATGCGCTTGACGTCGGCCTTGGGGATACCGCGCAGGTCCTTCGCGACCGAAGGCCTGACGCGCAACTCATAGCGTGCCATCGGCCTTCAGCTTGGCCAGGAAGTCCTCGTAGCTCAGCGCACGCTCCTTGGCGCGGCTGCGCACCGCGGCCAAGTCTTCCTCGTCCTCGCGCAGCGCTTGGCGCACTGCCTCGTTGACGATGTCGGACATGCTGCGCTTGCTGTGGGCGGACTTCAGCCGCAGGGCCTGGTGCAGGTCGGATTCCAGATAGACCGTGGAACGAACCGCGTCGGTGGTGGACATGGCTGCCTTTCGCAATCTAGACGTTGTGACATCATAACATCATGACGTTGCAGCAACGACCATTGCGCCAGCGACCAGCGCGTCGAGGTCCGTCTCGAACTCATGCGCCGGGCGGAACTCGGCGAAGGCCCAGCGGCTGAAGCTGCCGAGGGCGTTCACGCGCGGAACGGCGCCGTCAGTTCGCGCCGGTGTCCAAGCGCTTGCGGGCCTTGAGCGCGTGCCGCATGGCAGGTGCGAGCGGGGGCGGGTTCAGAAGCAAGTCGGCGAACCGCTGCTGGTCGTCGACGCAGAGGCGAATGATCTGCGCGTCCTCGATCGTCTGCCGGACGTCCTTCAGTGCGGCGGCCAGGCCAGCCGGGCAGGAGCAAGCGCGCGTGCCTGGCAGCCAGGTGGCCTGCCCGGAGGGACTCGAACCCCCGACCCCCAGCTTAGAAGGCTGGTGCTCTATCCAGTTGAGCTACGGGCAGCGTGCACGCGGCATTCTAGGAGCCCGCCCCCCCGGGCCCGCGGGGCCGCGGCGCTCAACGCTGCTGGTACTGCGTCTTGCCGAACAGCGTCTCGCGCGAGGTGTCGTCGACCAGCGGCTTGCGCCGGTCGGCCAGCACCTCGACGCCGCGCCTGACGGCCGGGCGCGCGCCGATCTCGTCGAACCAGCCCTTCAGGTGCGGATAGTCATCCCACTCGATGCCCTGGTTCTTCCAGCTGCGCAGCCAGGGGAAGATCGCGATGTCGGCGATCGAGTATTCGGCGCCGCCGATGTAGCGGCTCTTGGCCAGCCGCCTGTTCATGACGCCGTACAGGCGCTTGGCCTCGTTGGTGTAGCGGTCGATGGCGTAGGGGATCTTCTGCGGCGCGTAGATGCGGAAGTGATGCGCCTGGCCCAGCATCGGGCCCACGCCGCCCATCTGGAACATCAGCCACTCCAGCACCTCGTAGCGGCCACGAATGTCGGCGGGCAGGAAGCGGCCGCTCTTGGCCGCCAGGTAGAGCAGGATCGCGCCGGATTCGAACAGCGAGATCGGCGCGCCGTCGGGGCCGTCGGGGTCGACGATGGCGGGGATCTTGTTGTTCGGGCTGATGGCCAGGAACTCGGGCGCGAACTGATCGCCGGCGCCGATGTCGATGGCATGCACACGGTAGGGCAGGCCACATTCCTCGAGCATGATGTGGACCTTGTGGCCATTGGGCGTGGCCCACGAATACACTTCGATCATCGTCTTCTCCGCGGGCGGCTTGCAGGTGAGCCGCCGGATGCCACGGACTCTAAATCATGCTCGACGGCTTGAAACGCTTGTTCTCCGGCAGCCCGCCGCCGCCGGCCGAGGGCTGGGAGGGCATCGCGCCCTGGGCCGAATCGCGCCAGTACGCCTTCCGTGGCGTGCAGAACGAAGGCTTCGTCATCGACGGCCGGCTCGGCGTGGCGCCGTGGCGGTTGGAGTGGGGCCCCTCGCAGCGGCCCTACATCCAGGGCCAGGAACTGCGCCTGCGTGCCGAGATGGGACTGCGGTCCGACCTGCACCTGGTGCTGATGAACCGTGAGCTGCAGGAGACCATGGAGAAGGCGGTCTTCGACCAGTACGTCGAGGGCGTGCAGACCCGCATCGACAACCAGACGCCGCCCGAGATGCGCTGGCTGGTGATGTTCCCCAAGCTGACGGGCACCGAGATGGGGCTGCTGCGCGACCGCTACATGGCGTTCTCCAGCATGAAGACCTGGCTCATGCGCTGGCTCGACGGGCCGCTGACGCAGGCCTTGCAGGCGCTGCGCGTCGATGCCTCGGTACCCACGGTGCTGATGATCGGCCGCGGCCGCCTGATGCTGCGCACGGCGCTGGCCGAACCCGAGGTTCAGGCGCTGCAGGTCTGGCTGCGGCTGTTCGAGGTCGCGATGCGCGAGGCGCGTCGCGTCGCCAACGAGACGTCCGAGTCGATTTCGCCGAGCACGCAGCCCAGCTTGTGGTCGGGCAGTGCGCTGCCGGGGGACGAGCGGAAGAAGTAGTCCGACGTACCCTCACCCCGGCCCTCTCCCGCAAGCGGGAGAGGGGGTCGGACCCGTCTGCCTTACCCTCGCGGCGCGAGCTTGCCGAGTTCGATCTTCGCGATCGCGTTGCGGTGCACTTCGTCGGGGCCGTCGGCAAAGCGCAGCGTGCGCGACAGCGTGTAGAAGTAGGCCAGCGGGAAGTCCTGGCTCATGCCGGCGCCGCCGTGCACCTGCATCGCCCAGTCGATGACCTGGCAGGCCATGTTCGGCGCCACCACCTTGATCATCGCGATCTCGGCCTTGGCGCTCTTGTTGCCCGCCATGTCCATCATCCACGCTGCCTTCAGCGTGAGCAGCCGTGCCTGGTCGATGAGGCAGCGCGCCTCGGCGATGCGCTCCTGCGTCACCGTCTGCTGCGCGATGGTTTTGCCGAAGGCGGTGCGGCCGACCGCACGTTCGCACATCAGCCGCAGCGAACGCTCGGCCAGGCCGATCAGGCGCATGCAGTGGTGGATGCGTCCGGGGCCGAGGCGGCCCTGCGCGATCTCGAAGCCGCGCCCTTCGCCGAGCAGGATGTTCGACGCCGGCACGCGCACGTTCTTGAATTCCACTTCCATGTGGCCGTGCGGCGCGTCGTCGTAGCCGAAAACCGTCAGCGGCCGCAGCACCGTCACGCCGGGCGCGCTGGCCGGCACCAGGATCATCGACTGCTGCGTGTGGCGCGGCGCCGTCGGGTCGGTCTTGCCCATGAAGATGTAGATCTGGCAGCGCGGGTCGCCGGCGCCGCTGGTCCACCACTTGCGGCCGTTGATGACGTATTCGTCGCCGTCGCGTTCGATGCGGGCCTCGATGTTGGTCGCGTCCGACGACGCCACCGCGGGCTCGGTCATCGCGAAGGCGCTGCGGATCTCGCCACGCAGCAGCGGCTCGAGCCAGCGCTTCTGGTGCTCGGGTGAGCCGTAGCGGGCCAGCACCTCCATGTTGCCGGTGTCGGGTGCCGAGCAGTTGAAGACCTCGCTGGACCATGGCACCGCGCCCATGATCTCGGCCAGCGGCGCGTATTCCTGGTTGCTCAGCCCGGCGCCCAGGCCGCTGGTGTCGGGTCCGGCACTTTCCGCACGCGGCGGCAGGAACAGGTTCCACAGCCCGGCGGCCTGCGCCTTGGGCTTGAGCTCCTCGATGACCTGCAGCGGCGTCCAGCGCCTGCCGGCGCGCGTGTTGGCCTCGATCTCGTCGAACCAGCGCTGCTCGGCCGGATAGACGTGTTCGGCCATGAAGGCGCTCAGGCGTGCCTGCAGTTCCTGGGTGCGGGGCGAATAGCTGAAGTCCACGATGGTCTCCTTGGGGTGTGCGTTCAGCGCGCGGCCCGGGCAAACTGCCAGGCCATCTGCGCCAGGGGGCGGGTGGCGGCGCCGGTGGCGCGGGCCTGCTCGCTGGCGGCGGTGCCGTCGACGACGCGCCTGGCGATGCCCTGCGTGATCGACGCCAGCCGGAACAGGTTGTAGGCGAGGTAGAAATTCCAGTCGGCCATCACCGCGTCGGGGTCCAGCGTGCGGCCGCTGCGCTGGCCGACCCGCTCGCAATAGCGGCGCACGTATTCGCGTTCGCTGGGGATGCCCAGCGCCGCGTGGTCGAGCCCGCCGATGCCGCGGAAGGTGCCGGGCCGGATGTGCCAGGCCATGCAGTGGTAGCTGAAGTCGGCCAACGGGTGGCCCAGCGTCGACAGCTCCCAGTCGAGCACGGCGATGATGCGTGGCTCGGCCTTGTCGAAGACCAGGTTGTCGAGCCTGAAGTCGCCGTGCACGATGGTGGACAGCGTCTCGTCGCGGGCCCCGGGCGGGATGCGCGCCGGCAGCCATTCGATGAGCCGGTCCATCTCGTCGATCACTTCGGTGACGGACGCCAGGTACTGCTTGCTCCAGCGGCCGATCTGGCGTTCGAAGTAGTTGCCGGGCTTGCCGAAGTCGGCCAGGCCGGCGGCCTGCACGTCGACGCTGTGCAGCGCCGCGATGACGCGGTTCATCTCGTCGTAGATGGCACCGCGCTCGGCCGGTGCCATGCCGGGCAGGGCCTGGTCCCAGAGCACGCGGCCGTCCATGAACTCCATGACGTAGAAGGCGCGGCCGATGACGGCTTCGTCGGTGCACAGCAGGTGCATGCGGGCCACCGGCACGCCGCTACCGGCGAGGGCCTGCATGACGCGGAACTCGCGGTCCACCGCGTGCGCCGACGCCAGCAGCTTGGCCGCCGGCCCGGGCTTGCTGCGCATGACGTAGGCGCGCGTGGGCGTCAGCAGCTTGTAGGTCGGGTTGGACTGCCCGCCCTTGAACTGTTCCACCGTCAGCGGCCCTGCGAAGCCGGGTAGCTCGCGCTCCAGGTGGACCTGCAGCGCGTCGGTGTCGAAGGCGTGGCTGCTGGCGACGGGTTTGGTGCCGGTGTAGTGTTCCATGGCGCTACTTTTCAGCGATGGCCAGCAGTCTGTCGCGCGACAGCACGACCAGCCGCGTCGGTTCCACACGCACCGCTCCTTCGCGCTCGAAACCCTTGAGCTCCTGGTTGACACGCTGGCGCGACGCGCCCAGCAGTTGCGCCAGGTCTTCCTGCGCCAGCGCCAGCCCGACGCGGATCTCCTCGCCGTCCTTGATGCCGTAGCTGCGCGCCAGCAGCAGGATCTGCTTGGCCAGCCGGGCCTGCAGCGGCCGCGTGTTGAGGTCCTCGATCTGGTCGAACATCAGCCGCAGGCGGCGACAGTTCAGCCGCAAGAGGGCGTCGTACAACTCGACGTGCTGCGTCAGCAGGTCCTTGAAGTCGGGCTTGCGCACGGTCAGCAGCGTGGTCGCGCCATGCGCGTCGGCGTCGTGCGTGCGTGGCAGGCCGTCGAACAGCGCGATGTCGCCGAACCAGGTGCCGGGCTCGGCGTAGGTCAGCGTGACCTGCTTGCCCGACAAGGACACCGAGCTGATACGCACCGCGCCGCGCGCCACGCCGCACCATTCCTGCGCCGTGGTGCCGCGGCTGGCGAGCGCATCGCCGTCGGCCAGGCGGCGCACCACGGCACGGGCGAGAATCGCGCTTCTCAGCGTCTGCGACAGCTTGCTGAACCACGCGCCGGCCTCGATGTTGTGGAGCTCGTCGATTGTAAGAACCGGGGTATTCATGGCTTGTCCCTGAGGCGACAGACGGGCGACGATGGCATTGTCCATCGTCGCCCCCCGTGGCGGCCCTGAACCCACCCTTCGAACCGGAGTCCTGCATGCCCGCCACCGCCCTGTACACCCGCAACCGGCGCGAGGAAGTGAGCGAAGCCGAATGGCGCAGCCGCATCGATCTGGCTGCCGCCTACCGCCTGGTGGCCTTGTTCGGTTGGGACGACCTGGTGTTCACGCACATCAGTGCCCGCGTGCCCGGGCGCGATGGCGAATTCCTGATCAACCCTTATGGCTTCATGTTCGAGGAGATCACGGCTTCCTGCCTGGTCAAGGTCGACGATCGCGGCGTCAAGCTCGACGACACGCCCTTCGACGTCAACCCCGCCGGGTTCACGATCCACAGCGCCGTGCACGCGGCGCGCCACGACGTCGGCTGCGTGATGCACACGCACACGCGCAATGGCGTCGCGGTGTCGGCACAGAAGGGCGGCGTGCTGCCCTTGTCGCAGCACTCGATCTTCGTGCTGTCGTCGCTGGGTTACCACGACTACGAAGGCGTGGCGCTGCGCGACGACGAGAAGCCGCGCCTCGTGCACGACCTGGGCGACCGGACGCACCTGATGCTGCGCAACCACGGCCTGCTGACCGTCGGCGCGACGGTGGCCGACGCCTTTCTTGCCATGTACTTCTTCGAAACCGTGTGTGCGATCCAGCTCCGCGCCATGGCTGGTGGCGGTGAACTCGTCGAGGTCGACGCGACCCTCGTCGACACCGCCGGGCAACAGGCCGCCGCGGTCACGCGGGGCCTGGGTGCGCAGCTCACCTGGCCCGGCTTGCTGCGCCGGCTCGACCGCCGGCTGCCGGGCTACGACGCATGAGGGGCGACGCCCGGTGCTGCACGCGCAGCGCGTGGAAGTGTTCATGCTAGATTGCAAGCTGCTGATCTTCACCCGGTCCTGCATGCGGAAAATGCGGTTCTGCCTGGCTTCGATGACTGCGTTCATGGTGGCCATGGCGGTCCCGCCGGCGTCGGCGGCGGGCTTCGGTGCCGCCGGCAGTGGCGCCGTGCTCGGGCAGGGGCTCGATTTCGCAGTGCCGTTGCATCTGGATCCCGCTGAACAGCTTGCGCCGGAGTGTGTGAGCGCCGAGGTCACGTTCGGCGAGCGTCGGCTGCCACCCCCCTTGGTGCGTACCGTGCTGGAACCGCAGGGTGCCGGCAGCGTGCGCGTGCGCGTCCTGACCACGCAGGCCGTCGACGAACCCTTGATCGGCGTCGAGCTCAGCGTCGGCTGCCCCTCGCGGCTGTCGCGCAGCTACGTCGTGCTGGCCGACCCGCCAGGCATCGCGCTGCTGGCCACGGCCGCGGTCGTGTCGGCGCCGGCCTTCGCCCCGGCCCCGGCCCGGGCCGCGGTGGGCGAGGAGGCGCCGCCATCGACGGCCGGCCGTGCGCTGCCACGCGCCGC
>CAYJOA010000160.1:2885-9000 GCA_964371495.1 uncultured Rubrivivax sp. | reverse complement strand
CCCCTCGGCGAAGCCGCCGCCGGCCTGGCGGGCGTCGTAGGGCGCCTGCGCGCGCCGCGCCGCCGCGTTGGGCAGCGCCGTGCGGGGCGCGAAGGGGTCGTGGGCGTGCGTCACCGCCTGGTCGGCGGCAGCGGCCCACGGCAGCGAGTCGAGCGGCAGGCGCCAGCCCATCGGCGAGTCGCCGGGGATCAGGTACAGCCGTTCGTCGCGCAGGAACCAGCGCCCGCTGATCCAGCGCGGGCTGGGTTCGCCGGCGATCAGCTCGCGTTTGAGCGGCAGCAGGTAGCCGACCGTCGCGTCCAGACCCTGCTGGTAGACGCGGCGCAGCCGCATGCGCTCGAGCTCGTCGTCGAGCCGGGAGTCGAAGGGGTCGACATTGACCGGCAGCCGACGCTCGCGCCACAGGTAGTAGAAGGTGTCCTCGTAAGCCGGCTGGACACGGTCCGGATCGAGCTGCAGCCGCCGCGTCAGCGCGGCGATGAAGGCCTGGGCGTCGGCATCGGTATAACGATGCGGCTCGCGCTCGTCGGCGAACAGGGTGGGGTCGTTCCAGCACGGCTGGCCGTCGGCGCGCCAGCAGATCGACAGCGCCCAGCGCGGCAACTGCTCGCCCGGGTACCACTTGCCCTGGCCGAAGTGCAGGAAACCGCCCTGGCCGTACTTGGCCAGCAGCCGCTGCACGAGTGCGGTGGCCAGGCCGCGCTTGGTGGGGCCCAGCGCGTCGGTGTTCCACTCGGCGGCGTCGCGGTCGTCGACGCCGACGAAGGTCGGCTCGCCGCCCATCGTCAGTCGCACGTCGCCGGCCTTCAAGCGCGCATCGACGGCATGGCCGAGGTCGACGATGGCCTGCCATTGCGTGTCGGTGTAGGGCAGGGTGACACGCGGCGATTCGTGGATCCGCGTCACCTGCATGAGGTGCGAGAAGGTGACCTCGCATTCGTCGACCTCGCCGCTGACCGGCGCCGCGGTCGACGGCTCGGGTGTGCACGCCACCGGGATGTGGCCCTCGCCGGCGAGCAGCCCCGACGTGGGGTCCAGGCCGATCCAGCCGGCGCCCGGCAGGTAGACCTCGCACCAGGCGTGCAGGTCGGTGAAGTCGACCTCGGCGCCCGAAGGCCCGTCGAGCGACTTCATGTCGGGCTTGAGCTGGATCAGGTAGCCGGAGACGAAACGCGCCGCCAGCCCCAGGTGGCGCAGCGTCTGCACCAGCAGCCAGCCGGTGTCGCGGCACGAGCCGCTGCCGCTGGTGAGCGTGAACTCCGGCGTCTGCACGCCGGGCTCCATGCGGATCAGGTAGGCAATGTCCTTCTGCAGCCGCTGGTTGAGGCCGACCAGGAAATCGATCGTGCGCTGCTTGTCGAGCGGAATGCTGTCGACGAAGGCCTGGAAGCGCGGCGTGGCCTCGCCCAGCGGCCATTTGGCGAGGTAGGGAGCGAGGTCGTGCGCGGTCTCCGCGGTGTAGCCGAAGGGGAAGCTTTCGGCCTCGGGCTCGAGGAAGAAGTCGAAGGGGTTGAACACCGCCATCTCGGCGACGAGATCCACGGTGACCTTGAATTCGCGCGTCGGCTCGGGGAACACCAGCCGCGCCAGGTGGTTGGCGAACGGGTCCTGCTGCCAGTTGATGAAGTGCTGCGCCGGCTCGACACGCAGCGCGTAGCCGAGGATGCGTGTGCGGCAGTGCGGCGCCGGCCGCAGCCGCACCACCTGCGGCGACAGCGACACCAGGCGGTCGTAGCGGTAGTGGGTGACGTGGTTCAGCGCGACGTGGATGGACACAGCGGTTGGGCTCCTGGGCGATGGCTGGCCGGGCCGGGCCGGCCCGGCTCACCGGTGACCCCATGCAATAGGCGGGCCACGCTGCGTTGGCGGGCCCAGGGTCGGCTCGGGTTGACTTCAAGGGGCGGCCGTCGCTGCTGCCGACCCTGGCCCTGGATGATGCCAGTCCCGCCCGGCACTCGCCAAAGAAAGCGTGCAGCAAGCGGCCGGACAGGCGGAACCGGCCACCGCCGCCGAGCGAGCAAGAACGACGCCGGACTCGGTGCCGTGCGGTCGTGGCTTCCTCCGCTCAATATTCGATGCTGAGCGCGACCGAGCCATACGCATGGTCGGAATCCTGTTCCCTGAATTCCCGCGAACGGTAGACGCGCATCACGGCCAGCTTGGCTCCGTGTCCGGCCACCACGCCCTGTGCGCTGAGCCCGACCGCGGCCTGGACGACCCAGGGCCGGCGAGTCACGCGGTGACTCGAGCGTAAGAGGTTGCCGTCGAGCGAGAAGTCGCGCGCGACGAACTTGGCCTCCAGCGTGCCGAACAGGTGGACGCCTGCGCGCGGGCCGGCCCCGATGCGGGTGGCGTCGTTCGCGCTGCCTCGAACGGACGCCGACGACGGCGGACGGTTCTCGGCGCCGGGCCGGATGGGGTAGGTGCCGAAGTCGTTCGGGATGTTCCAGCCGATCCGGCCTTCGATGCCCGCAGCCGCGGAGGTTTCGATGTTCCCCAGGCGCAACCCGATCGAGCGTATCGAATCGGCGGACAGGCCGGGCGTAACCGCAGCGTCGCCACGATAGTCCTTGAATTTGCGGTCCAGTGCCAGTTGCAGCGCGGGCTCGTTCTTCAACTGATGCTCCCAACCGAGAAACCTGTCGGCGCCGATCGCGTCGTGAACCAGGTTCTGCGCCTGTTCGGCCAGCGACCAGGGTCCGATGACACCCAGCGTGACTTCGCGCGTGTCGAGCATTTCCGTGGCGCTCTGCGACGCGTGCGTACGCCGATTCCACGACATGCCGACGTACAGCAAGCCCGCGTAGGGGCGATCGCCCAAGATCAGATCGGTGCGCAGCGGATCGTTGGGCGTGTACATGGACTGGCCGAACTTCACGACGACGTTCTGCGAATGCGCGGGGCTTCCGGCATCCGACCAGAAGCCCGGGTTCAGCCACTTGATGAGTTCGGCGTGCAGGCGAACCGGGGTCGGCAGGCATTCGGACCGCAGGCTGCCAGGGATGTCGTGCGAAACCGCCGTGAAGGCCACGCCGTTCGTATAGTTGTGATCGGTATCGACAAAGAGGTCGTTTTCGAGCCGCGCGGTCAAGCCGCGAAATTCGATGGCCTCCGTGGCTTTGCAGCCCTGGGCGCCAGGACTGTCGTCAGCGGGTGACCGCGCCATGGCCGGCAGGATCGGCAGGCTCAGTGCGAGCGCCCATGCGGCCTTTGCCAGCCCCCGCACCGGCGGCGCGGGACTCGGGAGGCGCGGCGTGATGGCTGCATGCACGATCAGTCCAAGACGGTGTCGATCGCGGGGGGTGCTCCGCCAGGGAACTCATGCCGAACGGCCTGGAAAGCCGTCGCTGCGCCGCGGGCGGCCATCGCAAGGACGGCCAGGTACAGGCCGATGTGCACGGGATGGCTCAACTTCTCGGGCGAGGCGTTGGACAATTGTTGGCGCTGTGGGCGGTGCTGACTGGCCTGGCCCCGCCTACCCGCTTGCGGCCCCATTGCGCGGCAAACGGCGCCAGGCAAACGCCGCGATGACCACCCACACCAGCAGGCGCAACGTCATGGCGACCGCCGTGCGCTGCTCATAGGCCGCACCGGAAACCACATGCACGCCGAAGGCGGCGAACGCGAGCGCCGTTGCGGCGGCGATGGCAACCGCCAACCAGGCGGCCCAGCGCCGCTGCATCCACAGCCCGGCGCCCGCAACGACATAGGCGAAACCCGCCACGAAGTTGAACCACAGCACGAACGGCACGTAGTTCCCGGCGGCCGTGACCGCCGCCGCGTTGCCGCTCAGCGTCATGCCGCCTTCCTTGATGGTCAGCAGCCCGAATGCGATGGCGATCAGAGAAGTCGCACGCATCCAGAGGCTGGGTTTTCGATCGACGTCATTCATGATCATTTCCTCGTGGAGCCTGGGTCGTTGGTATTCGCGATGGTCAGGCCACCAGTCGGGCCCGGTAGATGGCAAAGGCGCTGTCCGCCTGCCCGAACAACATTTCCGGCCGGTCAGGACGGACATCGAGTCCGATCGCCAGCCCCTGAACGACATTCACGAGAAGGTGCGCGGCGGCATGCGGTTCGACGTCGGCGCTGACGAGCCCTCGATGTTTTGCCCGATCGATCATTCGGGAAAGGCGTGATGCATAGTGATCGATCACCGTCTGGACGCGGCGCCGGATGCCGGCGTTGCTGTCTTGCGCCAGCCAGCCAAGCAAGCGCCTGGGAACGTCAGGGTGCCGCGCGATGAACGCGATCTGGAGACGGAATGCGCGCTCCAATTCCTGCAGTGGATCCTGTTCGCTCTGCGCAGCGCTGTTGGCGAGCCACAGCAAACAGCCCCGCACCCTGGAAATGAACCGGCGCTGGCCACCATGACTGTCCACCCTCAAACGAGGCCATGCGTCGACGACCGTGGCGGCACCGCGGCCCGCCGGGCCGGCTTCGGCCCGATCGTCGCGTCCGCCGCTGGTCATCGAGCGCAGCGTGCCGCGCGAGGGATCGGCCGCACCCGGCTCGCGCGCCGGATTTGCGAACAGGTACTCGCGCGTGGCTTGCCACCACCGCTTCAGGTCATCGCGATCGAATGCCCCTGAATCGCCAGGCGTCATGTCGCGTCTCCCGTCACGATGCGTGTCCGGACACGACGACCACGCGCAGACCTGGCGTTCGTCGCGCGGGCGTTGGGAACTTCGGTGTGCAGGCCTGACATCCTGCGCAGGCCGGGCGGCGTGGCGACATCTTTCGCGATGCCGCGGCGATAGATGGCAAAGGCGCCGGGTGCGCAACTGCGCACGCCTTCGAGCTTGCCGCACAGCATGGCCTGCATCGCCAGGCCCTGGACCATGCCGATGAACAGCGCCGCTGCAGCTGCGGCATCGACCTGCGGAGCAATCTCGCCCTGCGACTGGCCCTGCTCGACCAGGAGCTGCAGGCGCTCGCCATAGCCGCGCATCAGTTCCTGTGCCATGCGTTTGGCGGGTGTCTTCTGCGCGCGCTGCAACTCGCCGAACATCATGCGCAGTGCGCCCGGATGTCTGGCCGCGAAGTCGATGTGCGCCTCGAATTCGGCCTCCAAGGCAGCCACGGGCGATGCAGCGGCCTGTGCCACGCGATCCGTGCGACTGAGCAGCCGCTCGCCAACCCAGCCGATCACCGCTTCCCAGATCGCGTCCTTGGTGGGGAAGTGCCGGAACAGGGCGCCCCGGGTCAGGTTCATCGACTCGGCGATCGCCGTCGTGGTGATCTCGCCGGGATTGCGTTCGGCGGCCAGCGCCACGACCGACTCGATCGTCAGGATGCGACGCTCAGCGGCAGGGAGGCGTGTGGTTTCGGCGGTCATCCTGGCGTCCTGCAGTGAGTGAGTGATCTATTGCTTACTTGCGGCAGCGGTGATGCAGATCAACAAGCGGCGCCGGCCAGCGTTCAATGGGGGCGCGCCACGCGCACCCCATCGAACCCGAATCAGCGGCCCTTGCTTCGGCCGCCACCGCGCTGCCCCCCGGACTTGCCATACTGGCCGCCCGTCCCGGAGCCGTCGCGTGCCATCGTGCCCTTGCCCTGTCCCTGGGCACTGCCCGCTTGACCGCGGGACGCCTTTGCCTCGGCGCGCTGCTCCGGGGTCATGGCGGCCATGTCGGACTGGCGTTGCACACGATAGGCCTCGCGCTGCTCCTGGGTCATCGCCGAGGGATCGACGTTTGGCGCCACCTGCGCAAGACTGGTTCCCGTGGCCGCGAGTCCGAGGATCAGCGCCGCGCCGTTCAGAAGGGTTCTGGTGTTCATCATGAATTCCTGTCGAGTGGGTTGTGTTGCCGTTGCCAGGGGGCATCCCTGACGAATCGATGATCGTGGCGACGAGATGCTCGACGATTTCAGTACCGCGACCCGTGGTTTCAGTGGGTTACCGAAGGCCTGCTGCCCGTGACGACGGCCCAGACGCCGATCCCGACGCCCAGCCGAAACAACCGTGCTGCATTCATGTGTGCGAGGAGCAGCGGAACGATCAGGGGTTCGCTTGCTCAGGCTGACGCGGGCAACTCAACCCAGGCCGCGAGCCCACCACCCTCGCGCCGCTCGAGTTTGACGCCCCAGCCATTCGCATGCGCCAGTTGCCGCA
>CAYJOA010000160.1:0-2785 GCA_964371495.1 uncultured Rubrivivax sp. | reverse complement strand
CCCTCGCGCCGCTCGAGTTTGACGCCCCAGCCATTCGCATGCGCCAGTTGCCGCACGATTGCCAGGCCCAACCCGAAACCGCCGGCCACCGGGTTCGCTGCACCCTCGACGCGGTGGAACGGCCGGAAGACGGCGTCCAGTTGATCCTGCGGAATCGCCGGTCCGCGGTCGAGCACGCCGATGCGCAGGTGCACAGGCTGGCCCGCCGTCTGCGACACGGCTTGGCCGACCAGCTCGATCGGCCCCGGGGCATAGCGCAGCGCGTTGCCGAGCAGGTTGTCGAGAATGCGCGCCAGCATGTCGGGCGCCGCGATGGCACGCAGGTCCCCAGGGCAACGCACGATCAACGATGCACCGGCGGCGTCGGCGGCGGCGCGATGCACCTGCGCGCGCGCCTGCAGCCACGCACACAGGTCGAGGACCTGACCGGCTTCAGGGCGCAAGCCTCTTGCGATCTCCAGCAGCTGCCCGATCAGGCGGTTCATCTCCTCGATGTCGAGCTCGAGCCGCACAAGCAGAGCAGGTTCGGGCTTGAGGGTCAGCATCTCCAGCGCGAGCCGCATGCGCGCCAGCGGCGTGCGCAGGTCGTGCGAGAGGCCGGCAAACAGCGTCGTTCGAGCATCGCTGAGTTCACGCACCTGAAGCGCCATGCGGTTGAAATGGTGCGCCAGGGCAGCCAGCTCGCGCGGCCCGGTTTCCGGCAACAGGTCGGGGTGCGCGCCTTTCGCGAGCTGGGCGGCCGCCAACTCGAAACGTTCCACCGGCTGCGCGATCCGGCTCGCCAACCACCAGGCCAGGGCGCCGACGAGCAGCATGCCGGCTGCCAGGGCGGCCGCGATGACGGCGAATGGGTTGGTTTGCAGACGACTGACCGCAAAGCCCACGCCGACCGATCGGCCACCGGCCGGTATGGCGATCCAGAGCCAGTCGCTGCCATCGGCGGCGACCTCCCGCACGAAGAAGGCCTCCTGTCCGAGCCGGCGCCCGAAGGCGAGTTCGAGGAAACGGATGTACAGGCCGTGGCGCAGCCCGGTATCGGGCGCCGGCAGCATGCTCGGGCGCAGCGCGATCTGGTAGCCGCGGGCGAGTTCAGCCTCGAACAGCGGACGCGTCTCGGGCGGCAGTTCGGTCCAGGTCTGCGCCGACAGAACGATCAGTCCGGCCAGGTCGTCTGCCGCTCGTTCGGACAGCGGCAACATGACGAACCCCAGCACGGCGGCCGCGATGATCAGTTCGAGGGTGATGAACAGTGCGGCCAACCAGCGCATGTACAGGCGGGCCAGCCCGCCGCCGCTGGGGGCCTGTTGCATCAGGTCGCCGCGCCGAGAGGGTGGAACAGATAGCCCTCGCCGCGAACGGTGCGGATGTAGGCGGGGTGCGCCGGATCGGCCTCGATCTTGCGGCGCAGGCGCGTCACGCGCACATCGATGCTGCGGTCGAAGGCGCCGCGCTCGTAGCCCTTGAGGCGATCGATCAGGCTGTCGCGCGACAGCACGCGGTTGGGGTGCTCGACGAAGATGCGCAGCAGCTCGATCTCGCCGCTCGACACGGGCACCTCGGCGCCGTCACGCAACAGCCGCCAGGCGTCGGTGTCGAGCGTGAACGGACCGAAGCGGTGCAGGTGGGCGTCCGACACCGTCTCGAAGGCAGTCATCGCCACGGCGGCACCGGCTGGGCGTGCACGGCGAAGCAGGGCGCGCAATCGCGCCAGCAGTTCGCGTGGACTGAAGGGCTTGGGCAGGTAGTCGTCGGCGCCGACCTCGAGCCCGACGACGCGGTCGATCTCTTCGCCGCGCGCCGACAGCATCAGGATCGGAATGTCGGAGGTCTTGCGCAGCTCTCGCGCCAGGCTCAAGCCATCGTCGCCGGGCAGCGTCAGGTCGAGCACGATCGCGTCGGGCATCGCCCGGGCCATGCACTCGTGCATCTGCACGCCGTCGGCCGCGGCGTCGACGACAAAGCCGCTCGTCGCCAAGTAGCTGATCAGCAGTTCGCGCAAGGCCTGGTCGTCGTCGACGACCAGGATGCGGACCGGCGCTTTGGATTTCATGTCTGCGCAGTTTAGCGAGCGTCGCCTCGCAATACGCGGCACCGAAACACGACGAAACCCGACGAAACAAGGCGGCACTCGCAGGACATCGCCATGCAGCCCGGCCTGCGCAAGATGCACGGCATGCACACCGATGCTTCAAGCCCCACCGCGACGAACGCCATGGTCATGCGCACCCGTCTTGCGCAGGCCGTGCTGGCCGCACTGCTGCTGGCAGCCAACACCGCCCAGGCAGGCGACGCGCAGGCGACAACCGTCGAGCGTGCGCTCGATCTGTCGCTGCCGCGCGATGCGCTGATGGAGGCGGATGCCACCATGGCGCGCCGCGACGGCCGCAAGGGTCACCAGCCCTACGGCAGCGGCTACGAGGCCCGCAGATCGAACGTCACCAGGGAGCCGGTCAGCGCCACGGGCTCCGCCAGCGCAGCGCCCTCCGGCGCCGACCGCGCCGGTTTGCGCGCTGCGGGCACCGGGTCCGCCGCCAGAGCGACCGGCGGTGGCCAGCGCAGCGGTGGCACAGGCGGTCGCGGTCGGCGCTGAGTACCACACCCACCTGTTCAGGAAAGAAGCACGCCATGGCAACGAAGTACGCGACCGACATCATCGGGACAGCGACGCTCACGGTGCTGGCCATCACCGCAGCGGCATTTGTCGTCGCCTGCGGGGGTGGCGACGACACCTCGACCGGGCAGCTGGACGGCATCGTGCCAGCGACACGTTCGACAGCCGCGCCCG
>CAYJOA010000159.1:7859-9032 GCA_964371495.1 uncultured Rubrivivax sp. | reverse complement strand
AAGCTCGAACATGCGCGCACGCGCATCGGCGAGGCCACGCGACTGATCGACACGCCGGCCGGCCGGCCCACACCGCAGCACCAGAGCTTCGGCACGTGGACGGTCAACTACAGCCTGGCATTCTGAGGCGGGTCGAACCATGAACCGACGCCAACTCCTGCTCGGCACCGCGACCGGCTTGACGCTGCCTCGCGCCTGGTCGCAAGGCGGCAGCGGTGTGCTCGTGATCGGCCATGCCGGCGTGCCGCGCATCGACGCCGTCACCGTGATGCGGCTGTACACCGGCCGCGCCATCGAAGCCGGCCGCGTGGCGGTGACGGTCGTCAACCTGGTCGCCGGCCACCCGCTGCGCCAGCGTTTCCTGGCCAGCTACCTGAAGACCGATGAAGAGCACTACCGCGCCTACTGGACGGTGCGGCGCCATGTCGGCAAGGGCGCGCCGCCGCGCGAGCTGGGCAGCGTCGCCGAAGTCGTCGACTTCGTCACGCGCACACCCGGTGCCGTGGGTTACGTCGACACCGCGGCCGCGGGCGCCGGCATCAACGTCATCTGCCGCGACTGAACGGCGCCCGGCCGGCTCGGGGATCTGCCCGATCCCGATCTGCTCGGCCGCTGGTGAAACGCGCGGTCACGGCTCACACGACCAGCCAGCGACACGCTGGCTGCCGACCCGCGAGCCGGATGCAAATCTCTTTGAACCGCGCCGCCGGGCTGCGCGACTCACTGATCGCAGGGTTCAAACCGCCCTGCAAGCCTCCGGCTGCCGACTGACTCCAAACACTCAAGGAAACCCTCATGATCTCCAGCCTTCGCACCCTTCCCGCCCTGCTGATCGCCGTGCTCGCTGCCGGCTCGGCCTTCGCCCAGTCGATCGACGGGCGCGTGCACGTGTTGCCGCACGTGCTCGAAGCCAGCGCCAGGCCGGCGGCCGGCGCGCAGTTCGAGCACGCCGTCAAGGCGCCGCGCGACTGCGCATCGGGCCAGGCCTCGGGCAAGCGGGTCGCCACCTACGACCTGAAGACGGCCAAGGGCGCCCGCACTGCCGCGCCGGGTTGCGCCGACCAGCCGTCCGCCAAGCACACCAAGACCGGCCATGTCACGCTGCTGAAGTGACCGCTGGGCACGCCAGGGGGCGGCCCCCCCCCGGGGGGGGGGGGGGGGGGGGGCCCCCAA
>CAYJOA010000159.1:0-7849 GCA_964371495.1 uncultured Rubrivivax sp. | reverse complement strand
TGATGTCCCCGCGGGCCAGGCCGGGGCCCGCCACCGCTTGGGTGCGGCGGGGTGGCGGCCCCTACAATTTCGCCCATGTCAGACGCGCACCACCGTGCCTTGCTGCAGCAGGTGGCTGCCCGCGACGGTGGCAGCGAAGCCGCGCTGGCACAGCTGTACAAGGCCCTGAATGCGTCAGTGTTCGGATTTGTCCGGCAGCGCCTCTACGGCGCCGACGACCATGCGGTGCAGGAGGTCGTGGTGGAAACGATGTACGAAGTCTGGCGCGCCGCCGATCGCTTTGGCGCCCAGTCGCGGGTCCTGACCTGGGTGCTGGGGATCGCCCGCCACAAACTGCTCGATGCGGCGCGGCGCGACCCTTCGGCGCTGCACGACGACATCGACGACATGGCCGAGACGCTGGCCGACGAGAGCCCCGACATGGTCAGTCGACTGGCCGAGCAGCAGCGCGCCCAGTGGCTGGCGCACTGCATGCAGCGCCTGCCGCAGGATCAACGCGAGAGCCTGCACCTGATGTTCGTGGAGGGCCTGGACATTGCCGCTATCGCCGAACTGCAAGCCTGCCCCGGCGGCACCGTCAAGACACGCGTGTTCCATGCCAAGCGCAAGTTGAAGGATTGCCTGGCCCAGTGGCTGCGCCATGACGGCGATGCTGCGGCGGCGCAGGCAGCACGGCCATGACTGCTTTCGACATCGACGACGCTGCCGCCACCGACCAGGTGCGCGAGCTGTTGCCCTGGTTCGCCGCCGGCACACTGGCGCCGGATGAGCGCCAGTTCGTCGATGCCTGGCTGGCCCGGCATGGCGCGCAGCATCCGGCCATGGTCGCCGAGCTGAGCTGGCTGCGCCGCAGTGCAGCGCAGGCGCGCGAGCTGGCGCGAGCCCAGGCGCCTGCCCCCGAGGCCGGGCTGGCCGAGCTGATGGCGCGCATCGGCACCGAAAGCGGCCGGGCTGCGCCTGCCGCACCCGGCGCGCAGCACTTCGGTCGCCGGTTCAGCCTGTGGCTGGCCGAGCTGTTGGCGCCGCGGCCGGCGCTGGCCTTCGGCCTGGTGGCAGTGATGCTGCTGCAGGCGGCCGTGATCGGCAGCCAGATGACGCGCGAGCCGGCCGCACTGGTGCCGCTGGGTGGCAACCATGCCCCCACGGGCAGTGCAGCGGCCGACGCCGTGGTGCTCGGCGTGGTTTTCAACGCCGACGCCCGCGAGGCCGAGGTCCGCGCCGTGCTGGCCGCTGCCGGCGCACAGATCGTCGGCGGGCCGTCGGCGCTCGGTCTGTACCTCGTGGCCGTGCCCAAGCCGCAGGCCGAGGCGGCAATCGCCACGCTGCAGGCATCCAAACCTACCGTCGAATCGGTGCAGCGCGAACCGTGATGCGCAGGACCCTGCCGCTGCGCGTCGTCTGCCTGCTGGTGGCGCTGGGCTGGCCTGCAGCGCAGGCCCAGAACAATCCCGGCGGCACGCCGCCAGCCGCTGCACCTGGCCACGAGCAGCCGCGGCGCGATGGCGGCTCGGGCCTCGGGCTGCGCCTGAACCCCAGCATCCGCATCGACCTGAACAAGCTGTTCGCGCCGACCCGGACCGAGCCCACGCATGAACCCGGTCAGCTGCTGGTGCTGTGGCCCGACGAGGTCGAAGCGCGCGCTGGCCTGGCCTGGCTGGCGCAGAACGAGCAGATGGTGCCGGTCGAGCAGCATGTGCTGCCCGCGCTGGGCGGCGTGCTGGCGCTGTTTGCGCTCGCCGACGACGCCCAGGCCCGGCGGCTGCGCGAGCGCATCCGTGCCGCACAGCCGCAATGGGTGGTGGACCTGAACGCGCGGGCCACGCCCCAGCAGCGCGACGGCGCTGACGCCGCTGCGCACCGGCCGGCCGCCGCGCCGCGCCTGTACGCCCACGCGATGCTCGGCCTGACGCCGGCAGCGCAGCGGCCACCCACCCTGCGCGTTGGCGTCATCGACACCGACCTGGACCCCGGCTGGCTGCAACCCGGGGCGGCGCGGCTGTGGAACGGCAGCACGGTGCAGCTGCGCAGCCTGCTCGCAGCCAACGACACCGCCGCGCCGCCCACCCATGGCCAACAGGTGGCAATGCTGCTGGCCGGCGCCGCGCTGGCCAACGGCTTTGCCGGCGCCGCACCCGCGGTCGAGCTGCGCTGGGCTGCGGTGATGCGCCGCACGGGCGCGTCCATCCATACCGACAGCCTGCGGCTGGCCCGCGCACTGGACTGGCTGGTCGGCCAACAGGTGCAGCTGATCAATCTGAGCGCGGGCGGCGCCGGCGACGACATCCTGCGCACCGTCGTTGGCCAGGTGCTGGCGCGCGGCGTCGCGCTGCTTGCTGCGGCCGGCAACCAGCCCACCGACAACGCCGTCTATCCGGCCGCCTATGCCGGCGTCTGGGCCGTCACCGCCGTCGATGCGCAGGCCCAGGCCTATGCCCAGGCCAGCCGCGCCCGGCATGTGGCGTTCGCCGCGCCGGGGGTCGATGTCTGGGTGCCGGATGCGGTGGGCGCGCCGGGCGCGAGTGCGTCGTCGGATGATTCGACGCCGGATACCCACCCGGGGCGCTACGTCAGCGGCACCTCGTTCGCCACCGCCCTGGCCAGCGGCGCGCTGGCTCGGCTACCGGCCGCGTTCTGGCAGCTGGCCCCGATCGAGCGCAAGGCGCGGCTGTGCCAGGCAGCCAGGCCGGGCGCGCTGCCGCAGGCCCGACTCGGCTGTGGACTGCTGCGCTTCGACGCGATCGCTGGAGTCCAGGAGGGAAGGCGCTGAGGCCGCTCACCGACACTCGCAGCCATCGTGCGCCTCGTCGCCGAACCAGGTCACGCCTTTGAGTCCCAGCGCGGCCTTGACCAGGCGGATCTTGGCGCAGAAGAAGTCCTGCGACGTCCTGCCGTGATCGCAGTCGTGCTGTTTGCTGGCGCGCAGTTCCCTGAGCGTATCCATCAGCCTTCTGACGGAGTAGTCCTCCAGTTCGGCAACCGTCGTGACGCCGTCCATTGGCAGCGGGCGATCGGGGTCGGAGATCGCTCGTGGCGGCGCCGCTGCGTCGGCTGGCGGGCCGGACGCGGCGCGGGACGCGCGCCAGGCCTGCCAGAGGCCCAACGCCACGGCGCCGCCGATGGCCAGGCGCCGCACCGATGCGCCGCCGGCGCGGCCGCCTGGCGTGCCGGCGGGTTGCGCTGCGGGGCCTTGCGGCGCGGTCGGCGCCGGCACGGGCTGATTCGAGACACCGGTCTCGGGCGCCGCGCGCGGCGCCGTGCACCACAGGCCGGCACAAAGACAGGCCAGCAGCGACAGCGGAATGGGACGCACCGATGCGGCGCGGGTGGCATGGGACGGGGTGTGCATGGCACTCTCCTGCGAAGAGCGGCGCGAGGCCGCGAGGTCACGGTGAGTCGTGCGCCGCGAGCGCTGCGTTCAATCCATCGTTGCCGGAGGCGGCCGCTCCGCCGGCTGCCGAATCGATGCGGCAGGCCAGCGCCGCGTCAGGCCGCTCGCAGTTCGGCCACGCGCTGCATGGCCATGCCGGCCGCCGCGGTGCGCGTCTCGACGCCGAGCTTCTCGTACACCCGTTCGAGGTGCTTCTTCACCGTCGCCGGGCTGGAGCCGAGGATGTCGCCGATGTCGCGGTTGGTCTTGCCCTTGACGACCCAGTACAGCACCTCGCTTTCGCGCAACGTCAGCCGAAAGGCCAGCATCGTGGCTTCGACGGTGGCGGCGTCGCTGACCTCGCGCAGCACCACCAGCCAGTCGTCGTCGACGGTGCGGCCCTGCAGCGTGCAGACCAGGCGACGGGCCTCGCGCGCGGTGGCCAGCGGCCGCACCTCGCGGCCGTAAGCCGCCGAGCGCAGCCAGTCCAGCAGCAGCGCCGGCACTTCGTCGGGCGCGGTGGCGAAGTAGGCCGGCAGCCACTGTCGCGCCAGCGGCGTCTGCCAGACCAGGCGCGCGCGGTCGTTGTCCAGCCGCACCGCGATGGTGGCGTGGCCGTAGGCGTCGAGCGCATTGCGCGCCTGCCGCGCCTGGCGCGCCGACTGCATGTGCGCGGCCATGCGCGCGATGACCTCGGGCGCGCGGATCGGCTTGGTGACGTAGTCGACACCGCCGGCGTCGAATGCGGCCAGCACGTGTTCGGTGTCGGTGAGTCCGGTCATGAAGACGATCGGGATGTGCGCCGTCTCCGGGCCGGCCTTCAGCCGGCGCGCGACCTCGAAGCCGTCCATGCCGGGCATCACGGCATCGAGCAGCACGATGTCGGGTTCGGCCTGCGCGGCACGCAGCAGGGCGCTGGCGCCATCGGTGGCCACCAGCACCGTGTAGCCGGCGGCGTCGAGCGCGTCGTGCAGCACGGCCAGGTTGTCGGGCACGTCGTCGACGATGAGCACCAGGCCGGTGGTGCTGCGCTCGGCCAGGCGTTGCGGCAGGCCAGCCCGCAGGGGTTCAGGCCGGGTGGGTGTTGGCGAGTGCATGCTGGATCTTTGGCGTCATGCGGTCGAACTCGAAGGCTGCGGCCAGTGCACGCAGCGGTGCCAGCCAGGCAGCGCAGTCGGGGCGCGCGGCTTCGATCTCGTCGAGCAGGCGCGACACGCCGCGCGGGTAGCCGAGGTCGACCACCTGCTGCAGCGCCTGCAGCTGCTCGCGCGCCGGCGCCGGCGTGGGCATGGCGGCCGCCGTGCGCTGCGGCCGCGGCGGGGCTGCCGCCGGCAGCGGCGACTGCCACTGCAGCGCCAGCCTTGCTCCCAGCCAGTCGAGCAGCTCGTCGAAGCGCACCGGCTTGGTGATGAAGTCGGCCGCGGTGACGCCGACGTCGTTGTCCAGCCCCTTGTCGAAGGCATTCGCCGAGACGATGGCCACCGGCGCGTCGCTCAGGTGCTGGCGGCGCAGCGTGCGTATGGTCTCCCAGCCGTCGATGCCGGGCATCGCCAGGTCCATCAGGATGGCGTCGACGTGCTGTTCGTGCAGCAGTCCCAGTGCCGCCGCACCCGAGCTGGCCTGCACGACGTCGAAACCCGAGGCGTCGAGCCGGCGCGCCAGCAGCGTGCGGTCGACCTCCTCGTTGTCGACCACCAGCACGCGCCGCCGGGCGCCTGCATAGGCCACGCGCGGCGGCGCCGCTGCCGGCAGGCGGGCGCCCTGCAGTTCGGGCAGGAAGAGGCGGATGCGGAACAGCGTGCCGCTGCCCGACCCCGCCGCCGCCACCCGGGACGACACCGTCATCTCGCCGCCCATCAGGTCGGTCAGCATCTTGGCGATGGTCAGCCCCAGGCCGGTGCCGCCGGAGCCTCCCGGCGCCGCCGCGGCATTGGCACCGCGCGAGAAGGGCTCGAAGATGCGCTCGATGTCGGCGGGCGCGATGCCGGGGCCGCTGTCCTCGATCTCGAACACCGCCATCTCGCGCACGTGCGCGACGCGGAAGCTGACGCGGCCGGCGGGCGTGAACTTGACCGCGTTGCCCAGCACGTTGATGAGGATCTGCGTCAGCCGCCGTTCGTCGGCGCGCACCAGGCCTGGCGCGGCCTGCACGTCGTGTTCGAACTGCAGGCCCTTGGCGCAGGCCTGCAGCTCGAACATCTGCACGATCTGCTGCAGCGCCTGGCGCAGACGCACCGGCTTGGGCGCAAGCGCCAGCTTGCCGGCCTCGATGCGGGCGATGTCGAGCGTGCCTTCGATGAGCCCCAGCAGATGTTCGCCGCCGCGGCGGATCACGCCCACCGCCTGCCTGCGGTGCGCAGGCATCGTGCTGTCCTCGTCCAGCAGCTGTGCATAGCCCAGGATGCTGTTCAGCGGCGTTCGCAGTTCGTGGCTGACGGCAGAGATATAGCGAGTCTTGGCCTGGTTGGCGGCGTCGGCGGCGCGCTTGGCGCGCTGCAGCTCCTCGTCGGTGCGGCGGTGCGACCGGATCTCGGTCACCAGCGCCTCGGTCTGGCGGTTGGACTCCTCCTGCGCGACGCGGCGGCTGGTCTGCGTCAGCACCAGCCACCAGGCGATGACGCCGCCGACCAGCAGCAGCGCGCAGAAGGCCTTCACGAACGCCGCGCGCAATGCCGGCTGCAGCGTCGCTGCGGCGTCGCCGAGCTGGTGCAGTTCGGCGCGGTACAGCATCAGCATCAGCGCCGCCAGCGCCGGCGCAACCACCGCCATCAGCAGCAGGTAGCGGCCGAGGCCGGTGTCGAGCTGCGGCCACCAGGCGCGTGGTGTCAGGCGGCGCAGCAGCGCGTTCAGCTGCGCCGACGCGCGCGCTCGCTCGGGCTTGCACAGGTCGTGGCAGCGGGCGTCGAGCGAACAGCACGGCGAGCAGATCGGCCCGCCGTAGGCCGGGCAGCCGGCCATGTCCTCGCCCTCGTAGCGCCGTTCGCAGATCACGCAATGCGTGAGGCGGCGCGCCGCACCCATGTAGGCACCGGTGTCGGCGGCGTCGGCGCTGCGGGCGATGTAATAACGCCCCTTCGTGGCCCAGGCGATGAGCGGCGCGGCGACGAAGGCCACCGCCATCGCGATCACCGCCGAGAAGGCCTGCGCCGCAGCGCCGAAAAGACCCAAGTAAGCCAGCACCGACAGCAGCGACGCCGTGCCCATGGCGCCGACGCCCACCGGGTTGATGTCGTACAGGTGCGCGCGCTTGAACTCCACGCCCTTGGGGCTCAGCCCCAGCGGCTTGTTGACCACCAGGTCGGCAACCACGGCCATGATCCAGCTGATGGCGATGTTGGCGTACAGGCCGAGCACACCGCCAATGGCCTGGAAGACCTCCAGCTCCATCAGCATCAGCGCGATCAGCGTGTTGAAAACCATCCACACCACGCGCCCGGGGTGGCTGTGCGTCAAGCGCGCGAAGAAGTTGCTCCAGGCCAGCGATCCGGCGTAGGCATTGGTGACGTTGATCTTCAGCTGCGAGACGACGACCAGCAGCGTCGTCGCCGCCACCGCCCAGCCGTAGTGCGAGAACACCGTTTCGTAGGCCGCGAGGTACATCTGGTTGGGGTCCACCGCACGGTCGGCGGGCACCGCCAGCGTCAACGCCAGGGTGGCCAGCAAGGCGCCGCCCAGCATCTTCAGCACCCCCGGCAGCACCCAGCCGGGGCCGCCCACCAGCACGCCGGCCCACCAACGCCAGCGATTGGCGGGTGTCTTCTCGGGCATGAAACGCAGGTAGTCGACCTGCTCGCCCATCTGCGTGATCAGCGCCACGCCCACCGTCAGCGCGCCGCCGAAGCGCAGCGCGTCGAAGGCGCCACCGCGGCCGCTGCCGTCGGCGTCCAGGCCGGCATAGGCGCGCAGATCGGACACCAGGTGGGGGTGCGCGTTGAAGACGTAGACATAGGGCAGCACCAGCAGCACCAGCCACAGCGGTTGTGTCCACACCTGCAACCGGCCGATCGCGGTGACGCCGTGGGTGACCAGCGGAATCACGACCAGCGCGCAGATCAGGTAGCCCCAGGCCGGCGGGATGTCGAAGGCCAGCTCCAGCGCGTAGGCCATGATCGCCGCCTCGAGCGCGAAGAAGATGAAGGTGAAGCTGGCGTAGACGAGGCTGGTGAGGGTGCTGCCGATGTAGCCGAAGCCGGCGCCGCGCGTCAGCAGGTCCATGTCCAGGCCGTACCTGGCGGCGTAGACGCTGATCGGCAGTCCGGCGGCGAAGATCACCCCGCCGGTGGCCACGATCGCCCAGAAGGCATTGACGAAGCCGAACTGCAGCAGCAGCGTCGCCCCCACCGCCTCGAGCACCAGGAACGACGCCGCACCGCCGAGCGCGGTCTGGGCGACGCGGCACTCGCTCCACTTGCGGAACGATCGCGGCGTGAAACGCAGCGCGTAGTCCTCCATCGTCTCGCGCGCGACCCAGGCGTTGTAGTC
>CAYJOA010000158.1:0-9042 GCA_964371495.1 uncultured Rubrivivax sp. | reverse complement strand
CCGAGGTGGTGGGTGCTGACGGGTTCGAACCGCCGACCTACGCCTTGTAAGGGCGAACCGTGCACTTCCGGCTTACCTAGGCAAATTGTCATTCTCATAGGTGAACGTCAGACCATGTTTGTGCTGTTGCGTGCCGTTAGATGCTGGTGCGGGTTAGAATTTGCACTTCCCATGCACTTCCGACGAGGCGCCCCATGCGCACGACCGCCACGAACGTAGTCAGGTTGACACCGGCCGAAGCGCCGCCCAGGCAGACCATTGCGAAGGCGGCGGCGGCCAGCGACAGGCCGGCCAAGGTGTACGAAGTCAGGGCCGACAGGCCGGTCGGCCTGCTGCTGCGCGTGATGCCGTCCGGCCTGCGCACCTACTACGTCCAGATCGGCCGCGGGAAGCGCGTGCGGATCGGCGAGGCTGGGCCGTTCACGCTCAAGCAGGCGATCGAGCGGGCGAACGGAATACTGCGCAACCCCGAGGCGGCAACGAAGAAGAAGGCTGATGGCATCACCCTGTCGGAGTACGTCACCCAGCACTACGCCGACCACGCTGCCGCGCGCCTGAAGAACGGCTCCAAGTCAGTGGCCAGGGTCAAGGCGATCTGGAAGACGCTGCTCAACAAGCGGATGACCGACATCACCACCCGGGAGGTGGACAAGCTCAGGAATGCGCGCATCCTGGCCGGCGTGGCACCGGCCACCGTCAACCGCGACGTGTCGGCGCTGAGTGGCGTCTTCAGTCACTGGGTCGAGAACACCGCTGGCGCGAAGCATCCGCTCACCGGCCTGGATGCACTCGACGTGGCCGACGATGAGACGGTGCGCTACCTGACGGCCGACGAAGCGCAACGGCTGCGCCTGGCGCTGGCCGACCGGGATGCGGGCGGAATCGATGCTCGCAACCGAGCCAACGAGTGGCGCATCGAGCGCGGCTATGAGCTCCTGCCCGAGCTCGTCGGCTACTTCGACCACATCACCCCGATGGTGCTGTTGTCGCTGAACACCGGACTGCGGCAGGGTGAGCTCTTTTCGCTGGCGTGGGAGAACGTCGACCTGCGGCTGAAGACCATCACCGTGCTGGCCAGCCACAGCAAGGGCAACACCACGCGTACCGTCCCCTTGAACACCGAGGCGTTGTCGGTGCTGACGACGATCAAGCCCGAGGGCGCCGCCGGGCTGGTGTTCAAGAGCCCGGTCACGGGCGGCAGGTTCAACAACGTCAAGAAGGCCTGGGCCGAGATCACCAAGGCCGCGAAGCTGGACACGCTGCGCTGGCACGACTTGAGGCACGACTTCGCCTCGCAGCTCGTCATGCGCGGGGTGCCGCTGTACACCGTGCAAAAGCTGCTGGGCCATGCCAACGCCAGGATGACGCAGCGGTATGCCAAGCTCGCGCCAGACACCCTGGCCGATGCCGTCAACGTCCTGGGGGACGAATGAAGCGCGTCGATACCGACACCGTCGTCGCCGTACTGTTGAGCCGCGTGGCGGCGCCTGGCACGCATCGAGCGATGATCCGCGGCCTTCGCAGGCACGCCACGGTGCGCCTGGCAGATGCATGTGCGGCCCTTGGCATCACGCAGGCTGACCTCGAGGATAACGACCGCGCCGTCGTCGCGTGCCTGATGCTGCAGAAGGCTCGCGGGAAGCGCAGCGACCGCCAGGCCGCTGCGCTGCTGCGCTGGTGCGTTCAGGCCGATGAGCACGGAGTGGACGACGCCATCGTCGTGCGCATCCTGCAGGCGCTGCGCGGCCTGGACGCCGCGGTGCAGGGCGACCAGCAGGCCGCACGGCGCAAGGGGAAGCCCGCCACCGTTGACGGCGGCGACGAGGACCGCAATGCGCGCATCCAGCATCGCCACGCGCGCCTGGTCGGCCTGAACCACCCGTCACCGACCGACGCTACTGCCATTGAGTTCGGCCTTAGCCGCCGCACCGTGCAGCGGATTCTGAAAGACCCGCCGGGGTGATGCGACACAACCCGGTTCTGTCCGGGTGATGCCAATACTGCCTAAGCACGCAACCGCGCTAACCGGCGCGTAGCGGGCTGAAGGTAATGGCCTGCTGCGCGCCACAACCGAAAGGTCGTGCAGCATGACAGACGCACCGAAGCTCGAGCCGCTGGCGCACTCTCCAGATCGAGCGGCACAACGGCTGGGCATCAGCACCCGCGCCGTCTACACGCACATCAGCACCGGCGAACTGCGGTCCTTCAAGGACGGCAAGCGCCGCCTGATCCCTGACACCGAGCTGCAGCGTTTCGTGCAGCGCAAGATGGCGGCGGCACGATGAGCCGCCCACAAAAGCGAACGCCTGGCGAGGTGGGGACCGGCCAGGCGCTCGAAGCACACACATCAACGAACGGCGCCATTGTGCCGCTGCCGCTGCGTATACGCAAATGCCGCGAGCGCGTGTCAATCGACGACGCGCGCAAGCGGCTGGCCTGGTGCGATTCGTACAGCCGCATGGAAACGCTCGTTGAGCTCGGGTTCGAGATGGCCGTCGACGAGTGGTATGTGGTGCTTGGCGAGGAGTGGAGCGGCTGCGACAACATCGGCATCTTCCGCCGCATGCTGCGCAAGATGCTGCCTACCACCGGCGCCGTGCTGCCGATGATGGACGAGCAAGAGCGCGCCACCTACACCGCGCTGCCCGAGCGCATCACCATCTACCGTGGGTGCGGCGAGAGGAACATGCTGGGCGCGTGCTGGAGTCTCGAAAGGGACGTGGCCGCGAAGTTTCCCTTCCTGAATCGCTACCGCGCCAAGCAGCCGCTGCTGGTGACGGCGACGGTGCACAAGAGCCTGGTGCTCGCCGTCAAGCTGGACCGCGACGAAGCGGAAGTCATCACCTTCGGCGCCCGGCGCGCGACGGTAGAGAGCCTGCCAGTGGTGGCACGCACGAAGCCGGCCAGCAAGCCGCCAGGGGCGTTCAAGCCATGACCGCATGGTCGCCGGAAACCGAGCAGTCGGTGCTTGGCGCGGTACTGCTAGAGCCAGCCGCGATTGATCGTGCCGCCGCGGCCGGATTGACCAGCAAACACTTCTTCGATCAGCGCCACGGTTTGATCTGGGCAACGATGCAGGAGCTGCACAAGGGGGGCGCCGAGTTCGACATCGTGACCGTGTTCCAACTGTTGGAGAGCCGCGGCCAGGATGAGCACTGTGGGGGCCTACCGTACCTCAATGCGCTGGCGCAGTCGGTCCCCAGCGCGAGAACAGCAGGCCTGCACGCGGCCTTGATCGTCGAGCAGGCCCGCCGCCGCAGCGTCGAGGCTGTCGCCTTGGCCATCCAGCAAGCCATGGTGGGCCCACTCTCCGGAGAGGCGCTGCACAACCGCATGGAAGTGCTGTCGCGCGAGTTGGCCAGCCTGACCGCGCCGCAGCAACAGGCACCGCGCATCCCCGTCGAATGGGCCGCCGACCTACCCGACGAGCTGCATGCGCCGCAACAGATCGTCGAGGGCGTGCTGCTGGCCGGCGGCATGTCCATGATGTTCGGCGAGAGCAACTCGGGCAAGAGCTACCTGGCCATCCACCTGGCCATCTGCGTCTCGCTGGGTCTGCCGTGGTTAGGGAAGCGCACACAGCGCATGGCGGTGCTGTACGTGGCGGCCGAGGGCGCTTGGTCGATACGGGTGCGCCTGGCCGCCTACCGCAAGCACAGCGGCCACGCCGCCGGTGCGTTCGGCCTGATCCCCGCCGCGTTGAGCCTGGTCGACCCCAGCGCCGACGTAGAGGCGCTTGTCGACCTGGTGCGCATCAAGACGGCCGAGTTGGGCGAGCCCATCGGCTTGATTGTGGTCGACACGGTGGCGCGCGTGCTCGGCGGCGGCGACGAGAACGCAGCGCAGGACATGGGGCGCCTGGTGAGTGCCGGTGACTACATCCGGCAGCAGACCGGCGCGCACCTGCTGTACATCCACCACAGCGGTAAGGACGCCGCGCGCGGCGCCCGTGGCCATTCGTCGCTGCGGGCCGCACTCGACACCGAGATCGAGGTGACGGCAGACGCCGCGACCAAGGTACACACGGCGAAGATCACGAAGCAGCGCGACTTGCCGTCCAACGGCGAGCAGCTAGCCGGGCGCTTTGTGCCCGTCGAGCTGGGCTTCGACCAGTGGGGCGGCGCCATCACGGCGTGCGCCGTGGTCGACGCTGAGGTCGAGCCGGGGGCCGGCGGCAAACGACGCCTGAGCCCCGCGCAGCAGGCGGTGCTGGGCTTCCTGGCAGGCAGGGATGCAGGCGTCAGGCGGGCCGTGATCATCGACGCGCTGACGCCGCAGGGCATCTCCAGGCCATCGGTCTACCGAGCCATCAATGACCTGGTTGCCTCGGGCCTGGCAGGCATCGTTGCCGGGCTGGTCTACGTGGTGAAGGGGTAGCCCGTGGCTGTCTCACTTTCTCAATCTGTCTCACGAGACAAGGTGAGACGCCGAGACTTTCTGTCTCATTTGTCTCACCACCCTTTAGGGGTGAGACGAATGAGACAAACGGGACGGGCGCAGCAACGAGACGCCGCCGGCCACGCCGCGCCGGCCGCGCCGCGCGCCCTGCAGCGCACGTCCGGCGCACACGCCCCAAACCCGCCAGCCCGCCAGCCCGCCACGCCCGAGAAAACGCAGCGGGTCCTGCCGGAGGGGGTCCAGTGCGGGTAAATTCGCGCCGCCCGGTTTCGCTAGTGGCTATCGCTTTATATTGGTTAATAGGCAACGGATATGGTTAACCCACTCACTCAAGCCGAGCTTGCGCGCCGTCTTGGCATCAGTACGCCGATGGTCTGCCGCCTGGTGGCGCGCGGGATGCCTCTGGACGAAGACGGCGCGCGCGCCTGGCGCAAGACGCACATGCAGCCGTTCCGCGGCAAGCACGACCGGATTGACCGCAATCCCGGCCGCCGGGTGCCGCCTGCGCCGAGGGTGTATTCGGTCGAGGAACTGGTCGAGCTGGCCGAGGGAATCGCGGACGTGATGATGGACGACGAGGGCCGGCCGGAAGTCTTCGCCGAGGGCTTGCCTCACCTGCGCAGTGTGCTCTGCCGGCTGCCTGACAGCGCGGCCCAGCAAGTGCGGCTGCCGCTGCGGTGCTGGGATGCGTTGACCGGCTGGCCGGCCGGCGAGGTGCCCGCATGAAAGCGCGGCGTGGGTCCTGGCCGGCGCCTGGCAGTGGGAGTGGTTCGGGCCCCGCGCGCCGGCTGTTCAACGGGTCGCCTAGGGGCCTTAAGTGAACGACGCCGCGCTGCTCGAGCTGCTGCGCGCCGAGCTGCCGCGCCTCGTGCGCGAGGCCGTGGCCGAAGCACTGGCCGCGTCGCGGCTGGCCGCGCCGCATGCGCGCGTGGTGGAGGCGCTGGCGGCCGTCTACGGGCATGGAGTGCCATTCACCAGCGCCGACGTGAGCGACGCGCTTGCGCTGCGCCTGGACACCCGCCAGGCGCTGCGCCACACGCTCCACGTCGCACTCGGCGGCAAGGCGCCGACAACGGAGCGCATCGGCCGGCTGCTGCGCAGCATCGTGGCCGCTGGCGGCACCGCCGGCTGGATGCTGACGACGCCGGCCACCGAAAGCGGCAGCCGCGTCTGGATGCTGCAGCGCGTAGGGGACTGAGGGGGACCATCGTCCCTGTCCATCCGGCCGCCGCCGCGACGATGCCGGCATGAACACCTCAATCCTCACCCCTGGCCCATTCTTGGGCCTCAAGCCCGGCGAGCTGGCGCATACGTCACTCTCCGGCCTCATGCGCGCCATCGTTGCCGACGACAAGGCCGAACAGCACCGCTACCGCGAGCTGTCCGATGCCGTCGAGAAACAGACCGGGTCGCGCCTAGCCGCGCAGACCTACCTGCTGCCGGCCGACATGCTTGGGCCGCAGCGGCGCGACATGACGGTCAGCACCGGCACCAGCGGCGAGGGTTACATCATCGGCCGCGAGAACCTGAGCTTCGTCAACACGCTGGCGAAGCGCAGCATCCTCGGCCGGTTGTCGATCCAGCAGCACCAAGAGCTGCGCGCCAACCAGACCATCGGACGCCTGACCGGCGCGCACAGCACCACCTGGCTGGCCTCGGACGGTACGTCGCAGATCAGCGACGGCCAGGCCACTTACGGCCAGGTCAGCATGACGCCGTACACCATCGCGGCGACCGTGGTCGCCAGCCGCGGGATGCTGACCCAGGGCGGCCCGATGGCCGAAGCGTTCCTGAGCAACACCCTGGCCACCGCGCTGGCCGAGGCCGCCGACACCGCTGTTTTCAGCGGGAGCGGCAACAGCGGCCAGCCCTTAGGCCTGCTCAACACCGCGAACGTCGACGCCCGCGCCGGCACCTCGTTTGCGTTAAGCGATGCCGCGGCCATGCTGAAAGTCTGCGACGGTTACGCGCAGTCCGACACGGTGGCATGGGTGGCGGGCGTGGACACGGCCGAAGACCTGCGCACGCGCCCGAAGGTGAGCGGCGGCGAAGTCATGCTGCTGGCCGGTGGCCGCATGCTCGACCAGCCCGTGCTGGTGAGCCGCAGCGCGCCGGCCGCTGGCCTGCTGGTGGCGCAGTGGGGCAGCTTCCACCTTGGCCAGTGGGGGGCGCTGGAAGTCGCGGCCGACCCATTCACCTACTTTTCGACCGGCCGCGTCATCATCCGCGCGCTGTGGCGCATCGACTTCTGCGTCGATGCACCCAGCCAAGTGGCAGTGGCTACGGCAGTGAGCTGAAACCATGAGCGACCGAATCAAGTTGAGGGTGCTATCCGCGATGCTGCACCACGGCCGGCGCGTCGAGGTCGATTCAATCCTCACGGTCGACGCGGCCGAGGCCGCCGACATGCTGGACGGGCCGAAGGTCAAGCTGATGGACCCGGCCGACCTGGCCGCCGTCGCCGCTGCACGCCGCACCGAGGTCAACGCGCTGATGCGCAACGCCCACCACCTGGTGCCGCCGGCCGAGGGGCCGTGGTTCACGGTGCACTGACGAGGGCCAACGATGCCGGCCGTTTCGTCATCCATCATCACCGGCGCCACGGCGCTGGTGCGCATCCGCGAAACCGTCGTCTACCTTCGTGGCCGGCGCCTGAGCCGCTTCGGGCCGCACGGCTCGCTGGTCGAGCTGGGGATTCACGACGCGCTGCGCCTGGTCGAAACCGGCCAGGCCAAGTTGGCCGGCGGCATTCACCGCCAGGCGCTGCGCGACGCTGTTGCCGCAACCGCGTGAGGCGCAGGCCGGGCCTCAACCCGTTTCTGCCGATCCCGCCGGCAGATCAGCGGCGGCTGTCCGTGCTGGTGAATCTCGCGCTCAACGAGCTGCGCAGCGGCCAGGCCGAACAAGCACTCATTGACCTGCGCGCCGCGGCCGTCGTGTCTGCGTTCCTGCTGGCCGGCGCCGGCTTCAGTCAGGATGCCCGCCAGGCCGTCGAGGCTGCCGCTGGCGTCCTTGATGGTGCCGAGGCAGGCACTACCACTCCCGAGGTCGCTGCGGCCGTCTGTGGGCCGCTTGTCACGATCTTCGAGCAGCTGCTGTGCACCGTGACGGGTAGGCGGTTTCAGGCCGCGCAGGCCGCCGCCGCGCGGGCGCTGTCGGTGCCGCAATCGTGACCGATGGGCCGCCACGCTCGGCACCCGGCCGACTCACGGTGCGCCAGGCAAAGGCCCGCGCGCTGAGACGCGTGGCGCACTGGCACGCCACCGCTGCGCTGGGTCTGTTGCGCATCGGCGGTGGCGCGGAGGAATTGCGCGCGCTGTCGGAGGTGGCCGACGCACTACGCGCGCGGGCGCTGCAGGGGCCGAACGCCGGCCAGGCTACTACCCCACCACCCCGCCCCCGATAGGCCAGCCACGGCCATCCTGGCGCGTCGGTTATGGCGCTCTAACCCGACATGGGCGAAGTACACACCCAACGCCGGCCGCAAAAAGTTGCGGCCGGCAACTTCCCGTATTCAATAACGCTTGTGCGTTGTCGCGTTTGCGAATACATTAAATCGCATGAACGAACCCAAGAGCAGAGGCAGGCCACCCAAGCCTGACGATGTGCGGCTCGGGCACGTCGTGACGCTGCGCCTGACGAACGAACTGCACGCCAAACTGCTGCGCCTGGGTGGCGTGGAGTGGCTGCGCGAGCGCATCAAGCGGGCGAAGGCGCCCGCCGAGTGACCCGGCGCCGCTGCGGCACAGCGGCAAGGCGGGGCCGACATCGACTGCAACGGTGCCGGCCCCTGATTCCCACAACGATGAGGACCATCATCATGGAAACTACTCTCAATTCTGCGCCCGAGGCCGGCAAGTTTGCCTATGTGCCGCACGTGACCCTCGGAAGATCCGGCCTCGTCCCCGGACCGAATGACCGACTTGGCGATCGCATCGAGCAGCTCGACGCGCTGTTGTGTTTGGTGACGAACTCCGAAGCTCTCGACGATGGGTTTCGGAGCTGTAACGAAGATATTCAGTTCGCAGTGCTCCGCCTCGCGTCCAGCTTGGCGACCGAGATTCATGAGATCCATGAAGAGCTGTTGTTGACCGACCTCGCGCAGTCCGCCCACCTCCGGCGTCGCCCGGTAGGTGGCAAGGCACAACCACCCCAAGCCTGATCAGCATGCCAACAGAAGCTCTATCCCCTGAGGGGCGCGAGGTGGTGGTGCTGCTGCGCCTGCTGGCCGCGCGCATCGTCAAGGACGTGGCCACGATGCCGTCGCACGCCGCCGAGATATACATCGCCCGGGCCGCGGCCGATGCCGCCGAGCCACTTGCCGACGCGGCGCCGCGCGCGTCCTTGCTCGTCGCAGACTACGTGCTGCACGAGGTCCGGCGGCTGCGAATGCACTGAGCGCACCGCAATGGTCGAAGCCCGCCGCGTGCGGGCTTTTTCGTTGGTGCCGCACGAACATCGGCCGCCCGGAAGTGCAGCCGGAAGCGATGAAGTGCGCCGCCGCACTTCCCATGCACTTCCGACCTACAGGCGCCGCCTGATCTGCAGATCGCGAAACAACCTAAGTTGTTGATTTCGCTTGCATTTTCTGGTGGGTGCTGACGGGTTCGAACCGCCGACCTACGCCTTGTAAGGGCGCCGCTC